>CALMIS010000013.1 GCA_937864185.1 uncultured Chloroflexota bacterium | reverse complement strand
CGAGAGATTAGACGTGAAAGCCTGAACCTCAATGGTCAGATGAATAGTCTCATGAATGAAACGCTAAACGTTAGTGGTGCTCTACTGGTCAAGTTGTTTGGCCGGCAGCATGATGAGACGGCTAAGTTCGGGGAGCGGAGCAGGGCAGTGGCGGCTATTGGGGTCCGCTCGGCGATGGTGGGCCGCTGGTTCTTTATGGGGCTGGGGTTGGTGAGCGCCATTGGCACGGCGGTGGTCTTTTGGATGGGGGGGTATTTGGTTCTGCAGGGCGCCTTTACGGTTGGGACCATTGTCGCCTTTGGCGCTTATCTGAGCCAACTGTACGGTCCGCTCAGTGCAATGAGTAACGCCCATATCGAATTTGCCACCAGTATGGTTAGTTTTGAACGTGTTTTTGAGGTGCTGGATCTGCCCCTTGAGATCGAGGATAAGCCCGATGCGGTCGAACTCACAAGCGTAGCCGGGGCCGTGGTTTTCGATAATGTCTCATTTAGCTATACCGCCGGCGGTGATGGTGGAGCCGGCGCGCTAGGCCTGACGGTCGATCCAAAGGACCAACGCAATGGCGTTTCCCCGCCAACAGTATCGGACTCATCCAGCCGCACTATGGCGGTCGAGCAGATCAGTTTTGCCATCGAGCCGGGACAGTTGGTTGCCTTGGTTGGGCCAAGCGGTGCGGGCAAAACGACCCTTACCTACTTGCTGCCTCGTCTGTATGATCCAACTTCAGGCCGAATCTTGATTGATGGGCATGATCTCCGAGAGATTACGCAGGAGACTCTAGCGCGCAACATTGGCATGGTCACGCAGGAGACCTATCTCTTTCACGACACCATTCGGGCCAATCTGCTTTACGCCAGTCCTCGAGCTACACAGGCAGAGATCGAAGCTGCCTGCCGGGCGGCCAATATTCATCACTTTATCGAGAGTCTGCCTGATGGGTATGATACGGTGGTCGGGGAGCGAGGTTACCGGCTCAGTGGCGGTGAGAAGCAGCGCGTGGCCATCGCGCGCGTTATTCTCAAGGACCCGAGTATTTTGGTTCTGGATGAGGCCACCAGTAACCTGGACAGCCAAAGTGAAGCCCTTATCCAGGATGCTCTGGAACGAATTATGGCCGGGCGGACCTCTTTCGTTATTGCTCACCGGCTGAGCACCATCCTGGCGGCGGATGTCATCTTGGTGATGAGTCAGGGTCGCCTGGCTGAGGTTGGTCGTCGCGAAGGCAGCCAATCAGCCCACGAGCAACTGCTGGCATTGGATGGACTGTACGCCGGACTGTACCATACTCAGTTTAGAAACACCGTTTTACTAGCTCCGTCTACCCTGCTTGGCTGAGGTTTGACCCCAGGGCCGGTTTCGGCCAATTTGCCTCTCCCTCAACTCTAGCCTATGATCCTCACTTGGGATTGACTCTTTCGAGGAGCACTAAAATGAAGCTCTCAAAATTTGGCCGGAAGTTTACAGGCGACTCCGGTATTTTCCAGTTGATGCGGGATCTCGGTGCGGCGGCGACAGGCGAAGATATTCTGATGCTAGGTGGGGGTAACCCGGCTCAGCTTCAAGGGGTGGAGACTCATCTCCGCCAGAGCCTACTCAACATTTTGGAAAATGGCCGGGAATTCGAACGATTAGTCGGTGCTTATGGCCCCCCGGACGGGCAGCATGACTTTAATCAGGCCGTGGCCCAACTGCTCCGCGATCAGTATGGCTGGAACATTGGGGCAAACAATATTGCTTTGACCAACGGCAGCCAGACGGCTTTTTTCTATCTCTTCAACCTCTTTGCCGGTGAATTTGAGGATGGCAGCCGTAAGAAAATCCTTCTGCCACTCACGCCGGAGTATATCGGTTATCTGGACGTTGGCTTAGTGGACGACTTCTTCGTGGCTAGCCGGCCTGAGTTTGAGTTTTTAGATGACCGATTGTTCAAATATCACGTTGATTTTGACGCCGTTAAAATCTCGGACAATATCGGCGCCATCTGTGTCTCAAGACCCACCAACCCCACCGGTAATGTTTTGACCGATGCCGAAATCGAACGATTGGATGCGTTGGCCCGGGCCCACAACATTCCTCTGATTATCGATAATGCCTATGGTCCGCCTTTCCCCAACATCGTCTTTACTGAGATTAAGCCAATTTGGAACGAAAATACCATTTTGTGTTTGAGCCTTTCGAAGATGGGTCTCCCCGGCGTCCGAACCGGGATCGTGGTGGCTAATGAACAGGTTACGTCGGCCATTGCCGGTTTGAACGCCGTGTTGAGCCTGGCCCCCGGCAATTTTGGTGCCGGCTTGGGGCTCCGTTTGATGCGCCAGGGTAAGATTCTAGAATTGAGCGAAAGGTACGTCCGTCCTCACTACCAGTCTTGGGTCAGGCAGATCATCCCCCAGATCCAGACGGAATTGGAGGGCGTTGATTACTATCTTCACAAGCCAGAAGGAGCTTTCTTCCTCTGGCTCTGGTTTAAGGATCTGCCTATCAGCAGCCAGGTGCTATACGAGCGGCTCAAGCAGCGCCGTGTGGTGGTTATCCCCGGTCATCATTTCTTCCCTGGCCTTAAGGAAGACTGGGCTCATAAACATGAATGTATCCGAGTAAACTATGCCCTTGATATGCCTACGGTCAGTGAAGGGATCAGGTTGATCGCCGATGAGGTTAAAAAAGCCTACGCGCTGGGGGCTTAACTTTGGTCAGGCAGTCGTAAAATAAAATGGTGCCGGCGGGTTGGCTATGAAATCCCCCGCCGAATAAGGAGCCTGAGAAACGATGGAGAAAACCCAATTTCTGGGATTAGAGTGTGTCCGCCTCCGAAACGAGGCTTTGGATCTGTTGGTCACGCAGTCGGTGGGACCCCGCGTCATTGGGTTGAGCCTGCGCGGTGGGGAAAACCTTTTTGCCGAGTTGCCGGAAGTCACTTTAGACTGTCCGGGAGTCGGGCCAATGAATCTGTGGGGCGGGCACCGCTTATGGCACGCCCCGGAAATCAAGCGCCGTACTTATCTGCCGGATAACCAACCGGTGAGTGTGACCGAGGTTGACGGTGGATTGGAAGTTGTTCAACCTACGGAAGAGCCAACCGGTATCAAAAAGTCTTTACGGATCAGGCTGCCGGATCAAAGTGCGACCGTGGTGATCGACCACAGCCTCAGCAATGAAGGGCTATGGCCGGTTGAACTGGCGCCGTGGGCCATTACCCAGTTGAAACCCGGTGGCACGGCGATCTTACCTCAGGCCACTAGCCTGGCCGATCCCGATGGCCTGCTCCCTAATCGCCGCCTAACCCTTTGGCCCTACACCGATATCAACAGCCCTTACATTCAGTGGGGTAACCGCTATATTTTGATCCAGGCCAAGATGCCCCAAGATGCGCTGAAGATCGGCTTCCCGAACCCGGCCGGTTGGCTGGCTTATCATCTTAATGGGACAGTTTTTGTCAAGCAGGCCGATTATCGCCCCGCAGCCGACTATCTGGATTTTGGCAGCTCCAGCGAGTGCTACTGCCGGGCCGAGTTTATCGAGCTCGAAACGCTTGGCCCCCGGGTGACTCTCGGCCTGGGGGAAATGGTTACGCACCGTGAGACGTGGCGGCTGTTTGCCGAGGTTGACTTCGAACCCAGCGTAGCCGCGGCTGCGGCCCTGGCTCAGCAGTTGGGCTTGCCCTAAACGGTCTTAAGTAACCCCGCGGCGCGTCTGGGAAAAGCGCTCATATTCTCTGCTGCTAACGATCGCGCAAACTCGGGCCAAAGCCCGGTGTATTTCGGTGAAGGTGTTGTAAAGGGGCGCGATCCCAAAGCGAATGTTGTCGGGAGCGCGGAAATCGGGAATGACGATAGGGGCCGGTGGCTCGGCCTGGATGAGAGCCTGGTTGATGCGAAAGCCTTCGGGGTGGCGCAGCGATACGTGCGAACCGCGCTGCGCCGCTGCCCGCGGCGAGCCCAATTCAAAGCCCAGTGGCACCAGCCATTGCTCCGCCAGATAAATGAAGTACTCCGTTTGCCTGACACCCTTGGCCCGCAGGCGCGCCATTCCGGCTTCCAATAAAATATCGAGAGCCGGCTCGATGGCTTTAAGCGACAGCATCGGCGGCGTGCCGACCCAGAACTGCCGGCTGTCCGGCGCCGGAGTGTACTCAAGGTCAAAATCAAACGGATTGGCCGCGCCTAGCCAGCCCCAGATCGGTTGTCTCAGGGTCTGCTGCAACTCTTTGCGCACGTAGAGAAAGGCCGGCGCCCCCGGCCCGCCGTTGAGATACTTGTAGGTGCAGCCGATAGCCAAATCGGCCCGGGCGCCATTGAGATCGACCGGCACCGCCCCGGTCGAGTGGCTCAAGTCCCACAGCATTAAGGCGCCGGCCTGGTGGGCTTGAGCGGTAACCGCGGCCAGATCATACATAAAGGCACTCTTGAAGGCAACGTGGGTCAGGCTGACCAAAGCCGTGTCAGCGTCGATGGCCGCGGTCAGCGCCTGGGGCTCGATCGTCAGGCCATCGGCCGAGGGCATCAGTTCTAAGCGGTGCTGATGGCCCAGCAGCTCGATCACGCCCTGGAGGACGTATAGATCGGAAGGGAAGTTGAAAACGTCACTAACGATCTTGGTCCGCCCCGGCCGAGCCTTTAAAGCCGCCACGGCCAGTTTGAACAGGTTGACCGAGGTCGAGTCGGCGACGATGACTTCATCCGGCTGCGCGCCGATCAGCCGGGCGATCTTGCCGCCGAGTTCAAGGGGGGCCTTCATCCAGCCGTCGTTCCAGAGCCGGATCAGCCGTTGCCCCCAGCCATGCTCAACGGCCTGCTGGATCTGCTCGACGGTCCGTTGGGGTAAGCGCCCCAGCGAGTTGCCGTCCAGGTAAATCAGGCCGGGTTCGGCCGGGACGAATTCAGCTCGAAAAGCGGCGAGCTCATCCTGGGCGTCAAGCTCTTTGGCCAAGGTCAGATCAGTGCTGTTAAAATTTGTCATCGCTGAAGTCCATCTTTCGTGGCTCACCAGCCCCTTACCGGGGGCTTGGGAGCTCGTCCAGCCGGTTTTTTTCCTCTACTGACAATTTGATATCCATCGCTTTGAGCGAGTCAGCAAGCTGCTCCACCCGGTTGGCCCCGACAATCGCTGAGGTGACCGTGGGGTTGGCCAGGATCCAGGCCAGGGCCATTGAGCCGGGCTTGACCGCGTGGCTCTGAGCCAACTCCGTTAAAGCTTCGACGATGGCAAAGCCTTTGGCGTTGGCGTAGGGCGCCATCCGGTCCGTGCCGTAGCCCCGGCTGTTGCTGGGCGCGCCGTTGCGTTGATATTTGCCGGTCAGAAAACCACCTTCCAGGGGACTATAGGGGATAACGCCTAAATTTTCCTCGGCGCAGATGGCCATCAACTCATCTTCATATTCGCGGCGATGCACTAGATTGTAATGAGGCTGAAGCGACTCATAGCGCGGCAGATGGCGGCTGACGGCGACGTTGAGCGCTTCTTTGAGCTGGTCCGGGGCGTGGTTGGAGCAGCCGATGTAGCGGACTTTGCCCTGTTTGATCATCTCTTCAAAGGCCCGGAACGTCTCTTCAAGCGGCGTCTCTTCATCAGGCCAGTGGGCTTGGTAAAGATCGATGACCTCTACTTGCAGCCGGCGCAGACTATCCTCCACGGCGCGCAGCAGGTGGGCCCGATTCAAGCCTTCGCCGTCCGGGCCGTTCCACATCCGGCCGCGGGCTTTGGTGGCGATGATGACCCGGTTGCGGACCCGTCGAGAGGTCAGCCACTCGCCGATCCAGCTTTCGGCGACGCCGCCGGCGTTGCCTTTGGCCCAGTAAGAATAGATATCGGCAGTGTCGATAAAGTTGAGCCCTTGTTCCAGGGCGTAATCCAAGACCGCAAACGACTCTTCTTGGCTAGAGGTCCAGCCCATCGTCATCGTCCCCAGGCACAGCCGTGAGACGCTGAGATCGGTTTGACCCAACAGTTTGTAATCCATTAAATTTCCCTCCCAGTGATTTCGGTGTGGGGTAAAGTGTAGCAAGGGCTGGCCAAATTGCCAACTGGAGGGCGTGACCGGTTTGGGTTCACTGCTTGGGCCAGGCAGCGGGGTAGGGGCGTAAGTTTTTACGCCCCTACCCCAGGCTCCTACCCCTGGCGGCAGGTGAGTGTAGATATGGAGGGACCTGCCTCCCCGTTTTAAGGTTTGATGACCAGCGGTAGAAAGACAGGCTGCCCGTTGACAATGAGCGTCGCTTGCCGCTGGAGGAGATTCCCCTGCCCATCGTTGATCTGGACGGTGTTAACGATGACCGTTGGATCGACCAGGGCCGGGTTGACCGTGACCGCAAAGGAGATGATGATGGGGGTGGCTGTAGGCACGTCGCCGCTCCAGGTGATGACGCCGCCGGCCTGGCTAGCGCTGCCGCTCGAAGCGGTCAGGTTACCGGCATAGGTCAGGTTTGATGGCAGGGTGTTGGTGACCGTAACCCCGGTCAGCAGAGGGCCGGGATTGGACAGCCGGATCGTCATGGTCAACGTCTGGCCGGGATCGGCCACGCTCTGGCTAACTTGCAGCGTCGAGCCGGCCAGCGTGCCGTTGACAATCGAGCCGGTGCGCTGGTAGTTGTTCCGGCCCGTGCCCCACAAAATATTGGCGTTGGCCGTACCAGGTAGATCATACGCTACAACGCCGGAATGGGCGGTGTTTAACACCACTTCGAGATCGGCGTCGGCATCGATGTTGGCCAGGGTGGGAGCGGCCAGGACGCCGTTCCAGTCGGGACCACCGAAGGCATCTGGCAAGGGTACTTCGTGCAGGACGTTACCCAGCGCATCGAGCATGTGCAGCTTACCGGTTTGGTTCGTGCCCTTCTGCACCCACGAGGCAAAAATAACTTCAGCCTGGCCATTGTTATCCAGGTCGGCGACCGCCGGCTCGGAGGCGAACCGGCGGAACCCCTCGCCGGCCTGGTAAACCGAGTAAGGCCACTGGCCGTGTTCCGTTTTGTCCAACCAGTAAGCATGAACCCGGCCATCGTAGGAAGCGTACAAGATCTCCTGTAGGCCATCGCCGTCCAAGTCGGCGACTACGGGGTTGGGTTCAACGCTTTCGATCAGGTTGTAGTCTTCGCTGATTGGGCCGGCGCTGCTGTCGGGGGTGGGGATGGCGGTCCAGTCGTAACCGTTGCCGCTCCAACGGCTGCGGTCGGCCTTGAAGATATAAGGCATCTGGTACAGACTGAGGTAAGGACTGGTGCCGCAGTTGTAGTTGTTGCCGACGACGACCACTTCCCGGCTGCCATCGCCGTTGACATCGATCATCGAAGCGGCCGAGTCGGCAAAGTTGGGCCGGTGCTCGCTGCCGCAGTTGGCGTAACCCCGTAGATCCACCGCATGATCGACGTGGACGCCGACCGCGCCCCAAGCTTTGCTGCCGTACATCGAGTTGGCCGGGATTTGGACGCCGTTCGCCTCATAGGCGCAGATGTAATGCACATCTGAGGGGACGACGATTTCGCCGCTGCCGTCGCCGTCCAGGTCGCCCACGGTGGCGTTGTCGTTGTAGACGCCCCAGGCGTAGCCGCTGTCGTTGCTCAATTGGGGCCAGCCGGAGCGCGTGGTGCCATCGTGTTCCAGCACCCAGGTATTGATTTTGTTGCCGCGGGCTGCGGTGACGATGATCTCCATCGTCCCGTCACTATCAAGATCAAAGACCTTCAAGCCGCGCAGCTCGTTGGTCACCGGTCGCTGCGGCCAGCCGGTTTCAAAATAGCCTTGCTGATTATAAACCGCGACATACCCTCCGCCGTGGGCCGTGACGATCTCGAGTTGATTATCGGCATCCACGTCGGCGATGACGATGCCGGGCCAGGTCCGGCCGACGTTGTTGACGCTGTCAGGATTGGTGGCGCGGTCATAGCCGGATTTAAGGCGCCACTCCAGGGCGCCGCTAGCGCCATCGAGGGCCACAATCGAGTAGGCCGAGGCGATGACCTCGGCTGATCCGTCGTTGTCCAAATCGGCCACCGCCGGCGAGGAGTACCAGCCGGTTTCGCACCAGGACGAGTAACAGCCGCCGCGCTGCCACTTGAGTACCGGGGCCTGAACGGCCAGTAGCGGCGCGGCCTGGGTGGTTGGCTGGTGTATGGAATGGGACGATAAAAATAGTAAAGCTAAAGACAAAATGATGAGAGCGGCTTTCATCGCTGTGAGAATGGTAGATCTTTGCATGAGAGTTCTCCCTTTACCGCGTAAGCCTCAAATCAGAAGCGGGCGGTCAGTGACAATGGGAAATGCCAACACCACCAGTTTAACGGCGGCTCTATTGGCTGTGAAGCGTATTTTGTTCGGATTTTTTTGGTAGGGATTGGAACCTCTGCGTAGAAAGTACGGTCTTAACCCTGCCTGAGCCGTACCCTAAGTGTCCGTCGAATAATCCAAATAGTGACAGTCATTTCAAGATGAGCGGGAGAAAAACCAGGTTGTCGGTTGGTACCAGGCTGACTGAGTCGGTCAGAATGGGCGAGCCGCTGAGGAGCGCGTTGAGGGTAAAGGTATAGGTTACATCATTGTTGAGATTGCTGACTGAATAAGTCCGCGTTGAAAGGGGCAAGTTAGAGATGGGTGAAGGCGGCGAGCCGCCGGCAGGGCTATAGGTTATACGCCAGGTTGTGGCCGGTTGGAGATTGGCATTCACGCTCCAACTGAGGATGACTTGCTGGTCGCGGGCCGTGCCGGCGAGAGCCAACGCCGGGACAAACTCATAAGCGCCCAGATCGGGTGAGGCGTCGCGTGGCCGGCCGAGAATATCATCGAGGGGCGCGTGAGCCGGGTCGGCTTGCCCAATAGCCGGGCTGTTCGAGGGGAGCGCCCCATAGCGATTGACCAAGTTCTCAAAAACTTGGCGAATGGTGGTCGAGCCATCGCCAAACTGGTTGGCCCCCGAATTCCAGGGAGGAAGAACCAGCCCGGCTTGGCTGCCCAACAATGGGTCGGCTACAAGGCGATTGGCGTCAGCCACGATCTCGATGATCGCCTCGCTGGAAGTAGGGAAGGCATTGTTGTTATTCCAAAACATATTGTTGTCAAAAGAGAGGTTGGTGGTGTTGCCGCCCCGGCTAAAGGTATCGCTCATCGTACCGGTGGGATCAGACCAAATGTTATTGTGTAGACGAATCTGGTCGTTGGGCAAGTTCGCGCCGTAGGTAAAAATCCGGGCACCGAATTCTTTAGCGGGGAGATTGCCGGCCACGGTGTTGGCCCGAATGGTAACATTGGCTGAACCCATGACCTGAAACGGTGAGCGAATCTGGTTGGCGCTGTTGCCGAGCATAAGATTATTCTCGATCAAGATATTTTGCCCCTCGTAGAAGGCGGTGCCATCCTCTCCGACCCGGACAAAACCTTGCCCGGTCGAGCCTTGCCAGTTGAAAAAGACATTGCGTCGCACCGTGATGTCGAGACTACCCAGGTTGGTATCGTCTGCTCCATTGCTGTCTTTAATGACGACGTAGCTGCTGGTATCGTTTGCATTGGACCGGCCGCTGCCGGCAAAGTCATTGAAGAAGACGTTATCTTGAATCGTGACATTGGTCACGCTGTTGACGTCGATATGTTCGTCGGAGCCTTGTTGGTTATAGAAGATATTGCCCTCGATCAGAATGTCACCGGCGCCATTGTTCACTTTGAGGATGTCGTTATTGTAGCTATCGTGCAAGATGTTGTTACGCAAGATGATGTTTTTGACGTAGGGGTCGGTACCGCCGTTGCTACCGTTATAACTACCCAGCAGATCTTGGATCTGGATCACCAGCCCGCCTGCTCCCGGCCCGCTGTGGGCGATGTCGAAGCCCTCTAGGGTGATCCCTTGGCCGTAAAAACAGATCACGACGGTGGCGTTGTAACGCAAGCGAGCCTGATAGGGTACCTCGGAGCGAACGGTCACACCTTGAGTAAACTGACCACGGAGGTTGACTCGTTCAAAGTAATTACCGGGTTTGACGAGGACAAGGCTGCCATCCGGTACACTATCGAGGGCATGGCTAATGGTTGCCCAAGGCTGACCGGCTGAGCCGTTGCCGGTCGTGTCGTTGCCGGAAGTGGCGACATAGAAGGTACTGCCCTGAGCATAGGCGGCTTGTAACCGGTCCATAGCGAGGGCCAAGGCTAGAATTACGGCAAAGTATAAAATCAGACGAGTGTTTGGCATCGGGCTATCCTTAGTGAGGATTGCTGGGTTGAACTCGTCGCTAATGCTAGCACATCAGGCTTCCATCATAAAAGCGTAGAAAGTACGGGAATTACTCCTAGGAACAAGAGGGACAGTCTATGTTTCGGCCAACAACTCGGCTACAATGGCATCGAATTGTTCATTCATTTCCGAGGTCAGGGAAGAGTTTGAGCCGAAGGGTAGTCCTTGACTGTCAGTTGGAGAAGCAAGATTGAGTTCAGCCAGCAACCGCCGCGCTCGTTTACAGGTTTCTTGGTTGCTGGCCGGGTGATGCAAGACCAGAGTAAGCAGCTCTGCGGCACGATAATCTCTTTTGGTGGCGATCTGACAGGCCGCCAGCCCGGTCAGGGCACTGAGGGTCAAGGGCAAAGCATTGATCGCCGTGGCTAGCCTTAAGCTATCCCGGTAGTAGAGCTGGCTGGTGTGATATTCACCCAACGCAGCGGTGACGTGGCCCAAATTGGCCAAAGAGACGGCGATCCCTCGCGGAAAGCCGACCTCGCGGCGCAGGGCCAAGCTTTCTGCCAAGAGTTGCTGAGCCTGGTTTAACTCGCCGGCTTGATAGGCCAAATACCCCAGCGTGTTTAGGACGAAACCAAGTCCCTGCTTGTTGCCAATGGTTTGGTATAACGTTAAACTTTCTTGCAGCAGACGCTTAGCCTTGCTCCGATAGTCAGGTAAACCGCTGAGACTGTAAGCTAGATAGCTCAAGGTCCAGGCTAAGCGCCAGTTGTCCTCATAGTCCCGGTAAATGTCTATGCTTCTCTGAAGCAAATCTTGCGCCTGATCAGACATACCCAACTCGGCCTTGACCACGCCCAGGAAATTGAGCGGCATTGCTAGCAGGTAACGATCGTTGAGGTTTTCAAGTGTGGTAATACTTTGGATCAACAGATCTTCGGCTTGCTCATAAAGACCTTGCCGTAAAAAGAACCAGCTCAAATAGGCCATCAGTTGACCGAGAGTCGCTTGGGTATTTCGGTCTGCTTGCTCCACTTCCGCTCGAGGAACAATCTCCAGGGCGCGGCCAAACATTTCGAGACCTTCTTGAAACCAGCCATACGAGGCATAGAAATGCCACAAGCTGTCCATCCCCTGAGCAATGGCTTGAAGGTGGCCATGGGCAATGGCCCAGCGCCAGGCCGCCCGGATGTTTTCAATCTCGCGAGCCACTTCGCTCAGTGTCTCCTTCTGATTATGGCCGCGTAGGTCTGCTTCACGTTGCTGTAAGAAGGCTATATAATAGAAGCAGTGCTTATCAAAAGTCTCTTGAGCTTTTTCAGGCGTTTTTTGCAGTTTCTCACGGGAATACTGCCGCAGCAGTTGATGCGCTTCGTAGCGTCCCGAGCTGTTTCTCGATAACAAGGACTTATCGACCAAAGCCGAAATCAGATTTAATTTCGCGCCCGTGACCTGCTCGATGGCATCCCGTTGACTGCCTCCCTGGAACACCGCCAACCGCTTAACGAGATCTTGCTCGTGAGGGGTCAGCAGTCGCCAGGAATGCTCAAACACCCGGCGCATGGTCCGGTGTCGTTCTGGAATATCGCGCAGGGACGTGGTTAGAAAATCAAGATTGTCCTGATACCGGTACATACGATCGATTTCCTTGACAATCTCCTGGCAGGTGAGCAAGCGAGTCCAGGTTGACGCCAATTCAATGGCCAGGGGGTTACCGTCGAGCAGTTGGCAGATCCGGACCAGACAGGGGCGATCAGTCTCAGCGAGAATGAAGCTGGCGTTAACCCGGCGGGCTCGTTGCAGAAATAGAGCAACGGCACTGTAATGTTCAAAGCCGTCGGTCTTGGGGGTGTCAGGGTACTGCATGCCTTGCACCTCATAGACCCACTCATCCTGAAGATTAAGCCGCTCCTGAGACGTAACCAGTATTTTGAATTGCGGGGCATTCAGGAGGAGATCGGCCAGCAGATTGGCCTTGCGGGTGAGATGTTCAAAGTTGTCAAGTACCAGCAACAGGGCCCGAGAGCGCAGGTGACTGACTAACTGGAGTTGCGGATCGCTTTGACCATCCAGCGTCACCTTTAAGTGATCGGCAATGGTGGCAATCAGGAATTCAGGTGAACTTACCGGAGCCAGGGCGACGTAGTACACGCCGTCTCGAAAGATATGACCGTAAGTGGCCGCCACTTGAATGGCTAACCGAGTCTTGCCTATTCCACCAGAACCCGTTAAAGTAAGCAGTCGGCAATCTGGTTTCTGAATGGTTTGAGCAATTTCTTGCAGTTCAGTCTCTCGGCCGACAAATGGAGTTGGCTGGGTTGGAAAGTTATAGAGGGCAGCCGGTTCTAACGGTGGCCGAGCCGGGAGAGTCGAAGACTGCCTCGGGTTAGGCGCTGGTCCCTCATCGTGCTGGATGCGCGCATAGAGGTCTTTCGTTTCGGCCGAGGGCTCAACCCCCAATTCCTGAGCCAGAAGTTGAACCCAGTCTTGGTATTGTCGGACCGCAGCCGCGCGCTGATTATTCCAGGCATAGAGTTGCATCAGCCAACGCTGGGCCGGTTCATAAAAGGGATCGAGGTTAAGCCAACGGTGTGCAAACGTAAGCGCTGTTTCAATATTTCCGTTGGAACTGTGGCTGCGGACCAGTCTGGCGAGGGCGCTGCCTAGATCGCGGCGCAGTTTTTCGGTCTGAAACAGTTGCCACTCATCAAAGATAGCTGAGTCGCGCAAGCTGAAGCCGCTCAAGAAGTCGTCTTCATAGAGATGGCTGGCTTCAGTCAGGAGAGGGATACAGATTTGATCGGGATCGGACTGGGCAGCCAAACATTGACTTAGACAGTCGTGAAAGCGGCCCACATCTGACCAAAGCGCCTCAGCGGTCACCAACTCGATAGTTTCACGCTCAGTCCGGAGCCAGGGTCCCAGGCCGGCCTCATTGAGATCGACCAAAACCCGGCGCAGGGCCGCTCTAGCTCGTGATTGATCATGGTTGGGCCAAAGGAGCGTGGCCAGCGTGTTTCGACTAGATCTTTGCTGGGTTGTGACTAGGTAGGCAAAGAGAGCGAGGGCTTTATGGCGGCTAAGTTTTACCGGCTTGCCGTTAAGTTCGATCCGCGGGGGGCCAAATAAGAATACTGCTAACCGACGCATATGGCAGTTTCCTTTATGACTGAATTCTAACGGAAACGGGGTAAAATAGCAACGAAACGCGATTCTGCAACGATTTTGCAACGTTTATGCAGCCCGCGGCTGCTACACTGAGTACAAAATAGTAACTTGGTGGTGGCAGAGCATGAAAAAGCGAGTTTTGTACGTTGATGATAACCCCCATAATCGACACTTGGTTAGGCAAATTGTTGTCGCGGCTGGTTACGAAATGCTGGAAGCAGAGGATGGAGAAAGCGGCTGGGTGGTGGCTTACCATAAACTGCCCGATCTGATTTTTGTTGACTTGCTGCTACCGGGCATCGATGGCTTTGAACTGACCCGCCAGATTAAGACTACGCCGGGATTAAGCCATATCCCGATCGCGACCTTAACATCCTACGGTAATCGAGAGACAGAGAGACTGGCTCGGGCAGCAGGTTGTGTTGAGTTTTTACACAAACCGCCAAATACCCAACAAATTGAAGCGGTGCTGAGTCGATTTTTGGAGAACTAGTTGAAACCTGGGGTTGAAAGCCAGGTTGTCAATTTGGACAAGGGGCCAACCGTTGATACATTCACCCGTAAAGGTAGACGCAAAGCGTCAAGTTAGGAAGAAACCAAAAACAGTGAGATTTGACTTCGTTCCTGCCAACGAATACTCTCTCCAAGATCTTACGGACGTCTACAACCAAACCCGGCTTGATTATGTAGTTCCGATGCCGATGAACGTGGCCAAGTTACGTGAGTATGTCGAGAACTATGATATTCAGCTTGAACATTCATTAGTGGCCAATTATAAAGGTAAACCGTTTGGTTTGGCGATGCTTGGCGTCCGAGATCAGCAAACCTGGGTCACGCGCCTGGGGATTACTCCCAAGGGCCGCCGGCAGGGCGTGGGCTATGCTCTGATGAAAGCCTTGATCATCCGCTCTCAACAACTCGGGGCGGCGGAGATGGTTCTGGAAGTTATTGATAATAACATGCCCGCGCGTTACCTCTTTGAAGGAATGGGTTTCAAACATCTCCGGGAACTCCTCGTCATTCGTCGCCCGCCGGCCATCATCGACGAGGGGGTTGTTATTCCGGGTCACATTAAGGCCTTCGGTTTTGATAAAGCGATGGAATTGCTCCAAAGCCGGACCGATATCCCCTCGTGGTTGACCGATACGATTTCCATGGAAAACACCGGTAACCTCTCCGCGCTCGTGGGTGAGTTGGCGGACGGCAGCCGGGGTTGGGTGGTTTATCAGAATACCCTGTTTCAGTTGAGCCGTCTGGTGGTAGAGACGGAGCAGGGCGAGCCGGTTAAGGTGGCTCAGTTTTTGTTGCAGCAGCTCCATCGACGCCACTCGTTTCAGGATACCGTGGTTGAGAATGTGGACTCTACGGATCCTCATTGGCCCGCATACCAGTCTCTCGGCTATTTTAGCTCCTTCGTTAGAATTGAAATGAGTTATGATCTTCGCCAGCCTAACTCTTTTTCCGAAGGCGGCCCGATATGAGTAGAAACTGATCGCGTACGGGCGTTTGGGTCGGCGGTGACTGTTCCGATGGCGCGTTATCCGGGAAACGCTGGGTTGTTCTCTGAAGCATCCGGTGTTTTTGTTAGTTATCGTTGGCGTATCGGTGTTGATTTGTTTACTTTCGGTGTATAATTAAGAAGAGCTTTGAAGTTGGCGAATTATGTTAATTTCAATTATCATTAAGAATAGTTTTGTGGTCAGCCACAACCTGCCTCAATTCGAACGATGAGTGAGAGTTTATGAGCAATCCCTTACTGGCCTTTGCCCTTATCATTCTACTGCTGGTAGCCCTGGTTGTCTTAACCGGGATCTGGATTATGCGACGGCGACGGGCAGGTCGGGTAGAGGAGACCCCGTCTCGTCCGGCTAGAACCCGCTCGGTTGCCGCTCAACAGCAAGTTATAAATGAAGATGATGATGAGGACAGTAGGGCGAAACCAGCCTCTTCAAAACCAACCGCGCCACCGGTGGCCGCAAGTGCGCCGCCTCAAAAGTTGGCAAGTCCTAAGCCGCTGGATAGTGATTTAGAGACCGGAGACAAAATCCGGATCTTGATTGTCGATGATAACACCGGCACGCGGGATAACGTCACCCGGTTACTTTACTTTGAAAAAGATTTAGAAGTTATTGGTCAAGCGGTAAATGGGTCTCAGGGCGTGGAAATGGCCATCAAGCTTAAGCCCCATATCGTATTGATGGACATAAATATGCCGGATATGGACGGGATTACCGCTACTCGCCACATGGCGGTTGATGCTCCCTACTGCCAGGTTATTATTATGTCTGTCCAGTCAGACCAGCACTATATGAAACAAGCGATGGCCGCCGGCGCGCGAGATTTCCAACCGAAGCCTTTTACCTCCGAAGAACTGGTGAACTGCATTCGGCGAGTCTACAAAATTGGCTTACCGGCTTATGAGCGGTTCGATCTGGCCGAAAAAACCAAGCAAGAAGTGCCCGTTTCAGGCCCAAAAAAAGGCGGCGAGCTTAAGCATGTAACAATCGGTACGCCCGTAATTGCCCTCTATAGCCCTAAAGGTGGCGTTGGAACTTCAGCCATTGCGGCCAACCTAGCCATTGCTTTCCAGCAAGAGATTGGCGACACGGTCTTGTTTGACTCTGATCTCCAATTTGGCGATATCTCCGTTCACCTCAATGTCCGCCCCGAGCGGACCATTGGTGACCTTATTCATGATAACAAGCTTGAGACCGATTTGATCCCGGAAATCTTGATGGCTCATGAATCGGGTGTCAAACTCATGCTTGCTCCCCCTCAACCCCAACTGGCCGATATCATTTCTGGCGATATGATCAAAGATGTGCTCCAAACGCTGAAGGATGGCTTTAAAGTGGTGGTCGTCGATGTGGCCAAACAGTTAACCGATCAGACTCTAAACGTTTTGGAACTGGCCGATCATATTCTCGTTATCACCAAGCCGGAACTCCCTTCGGTCAAGAGTGCCAAGGTCTTCATGGATACCGCCGAGCCATTGGGGCTAAAGGATCGGGTTAGCGTCGTCATCAATATGGCGACGATGCCTGGCGCGGCTAACTTGGACAAAATTGAAAAGGTGCTCAAAGTTAATCACAGTTATCGCATTCCTTATGACACCAAACTCCATTTTGCCCTCAACAATCGTGGGTTGTCTATTTATCAACAAGACGCTAACGCTCCCTCAGCCAAAGCAATTGCCGGTCTGGCCCATGACTTGATTGAAGTATTAAACATTCGTGACCCGGAACTTGAGACCGCGTAAAGATTCTAAATCGAACAGGGCTGTCTCATTGAAATTAAAGAGGAATTAGACTCCCATGCAGCATTTTCTCGACATCGCTGATTTTTCCGCCGAAGAACTGTGGCGCTTTCTCCACCAAGCTAAAGCGTTAAAAGATGAGCGGAAAACCACAGGCAGTAACCAACCCATTCTCAAAGGCAAAGTGTTAGGTTTACTGTTTCAAAAGCCGTCGCTGCGGACTCGGGTTTCGTTTGAGGTCGGCATGCTGCACCTTGGCGGTGAAGCGCTCTACCTCTCACCCCAGGAGATTCAGCTTGGCAGCCGGGAGTCGGTACCCGATGTGGCCCGGGTGCTATCCGGCTATCTGGACGGGATTATGGCCCGGGTTTTTTCCCACGACCATATTCTCCAATTGGCCCACTACGGGTCGGTGCCGGTCATCAATGGCCTCAGCGACTATAGTCACCCTTGTCAAGCCTTGGCCGACATCTTCACTATCTGGGAACATTTTGGCCAAGTGGCCGGCCTGAAGCTGGCTTTTGTGGGTGATGGCAATAATGTGGCGACCTCATTGGCGATCATTGCAGCCAAACTGGGCATGCACTTCAGTTTGGCTTCGCCGCCCGGCTACGAACTGCCGGCCGACATCCTGGCTAGTGCTCAAAATTTAGCTGAAGAGACTGAGGTATCCATTACGGTCGGCCATAACCCGGTCGAGGCAGTGGCCGGGGCGGACGTGGTTTATACTGACGTTTGGGCCAGTATGGGGCAGGAGGCCGAGCGAACCGAGCGGCTGAAGGTTTTTCCGCCCTATCAACTCAATAGTAAGCTGCTGGCCAACGCCAAGCAAGAGGCGGTGGCCATGCACTGCCTCCCGGCCCATCGCGGCGAAGAGATTACCGACAACGTTGCTGACGGACCTCAGTCGTTGCTGTTTCCCCAGGCGGAGAACCGGTTGCACGCCCAAAAAGGTATTTTGGCGTTGCTGTTGGCAAGCGACTCATTGAACAGTTAAGGCGAGGCTCTATCGTGGCTGGTGATCAAAGAAGGTTCCAAATAGCGATGATGCATGCCGACCGTTTCAGCCAGGAAGGCAAATGGGCGGACGCAACTAAAGCCTATCGCTTTGCGATGGCTGAGTTTCCCAACAGCGAAGCGGCCATTATCGGCTTTGGCAAAGCTGCTTTGGCCATGAACCAACTTAAACCGGCTCGCAAAGCTTTTGAGCAAGTTTTGCGGGTTAACCCGACCCACTTAGAATCGCTGGCTTTTATAGCCGATATCCACGAGCGCGAAGGTCAACTTGATGCGGCAGCCGAGACCTATCTGAAAATAGGCAATATTCAGGCCTCGCTGGACGATGTCGAAAGCGCCATCGACTCCTGGACCCGAGCCACCAGGCTAGCTTCAGGCCAGGTTAACGCCCATCTCAGAATAGCCGATGCCTTAGCCCAGCAAGGTAAAGTCAGGCCGGCGGCCCGCGAATATCTTACCCTGGCCGCGATGTACCAGCGTCGGGGAGACAAAGAGCAGGCCCGCAAACATCTTAAAGCCGCTCAGCACTTGCTGCCGGACGATGAGGGCATCGCTGCGGCTTTCGCGATGCTGAACTCCGGCGATACGATCCAGCCGCACATCATCCGGGATACGCCCTCCGAGTCCCAGCCCGCCGCCGCCGGCTCTTTTGAGGAGTCCGACGATTTCTTTGATGAGGAGGATCTTTTTGCTCTAGACGATTTTGATGAAACCGAGCGGCCTAGTGGCGGTTTGCTAGAAAGAACGCAACAGAACGCGCTGGAAGAGATGGCCAACCTGATCTTTGAAGATGGCGAAAATCCCGGTGCCCTTGTTTTAACCCAGGCGCTTGACTGGCAACGCAGTGAGAATTTTGACGAGGCAATCCACCATTTTCAGCAGGCTATCCAACGTGGGGCTGCCTATCCGGCCGTGTTCTATAATTTGGGGCTGCTCTATCGGCGTCAGGGGCAGTTGAAGGCTGCTGCCGAAATGCTATCTCGGGCGGCCGAACACCCAAAATACCGAACCGGTGGCCTTTTGGCTCTAGGTTTGGTTCAGCAAGCGGCGGGTCAGTTCGAGTTAGCCGCTCAAGCCCTGATTGAAGCGCTGCGAACCATTGATCTGCAGACCGTTAGTGGCCAGCGCTCCTATGCGTTGGCTCAGGCTTACGATCGGTTAGCGGCCAATTACAGCAATGGCGGAGTTGAAACTGACAAGCTGTCAAAGTTTACGACGGCTCTCCAGCGCTTCTTCGCTAACCCGGATTGGGAACAGCGGGTTTACGAAGCGCGGCAGCGGATGAATAAGGTGGCTGAGGAAGGCAGCGTGATGAGCCTGGCCGAGTTTTTAGAAACGCCGGAAACCGAGATTGTCATCACGACTTTGGCGCTCACGGGTGAATACATCAAGTCTGACATGTTAATGACCGCATCCGAAGAGTGTCTGCGGGCGATTCAAAAGGTCCCCCACTATTTGCCCCTTCACTCTCGCTTGGCCGATATCATGCTCAAACAAAACCGGCTCGAGCACGCCATTGATAAATACCTTTACATTGCCACAGTCTACCGCATGCGCCATCAGCCGGACCAGGCTGTGAATGTTTATCAAAAGGTTCTCAAACTGGCGCCGATGGATGTTAATGTTCGCTCTCGTCTGATCGAGATGTATCAATCTTTGGGGCAGCCCGTGCCGGCACTAGAGCAATACATCACTTTAGCTGACTCGTACTACCAGTTGGCCCAAGTCGATCGCTCCTTAGAGAAGTATGAAGAAGCCCTTAACCTGGCTGCGGTCACCCCGGAGGCTGAAAAGCTTAAGAATGACATTCTGCTGCGGATGGCTGACATCTACAATCAGCGTTTTGATTGGGCTAAAGCGGCTGCTTCCCTGGAATCGCTGCGAAAAAGCGATCCGGGTAATCCGCGGGTATTGCGGCAGCTCGTCGATCTGTATTTTAAGCTCAACAAGTCTAATCAGGCGACCGCAGTCCTTGATCAACTTATCAGGATTTACCAGCGACAGAATCCCGTTGCAGTTTTGGAGTTGCTCACCGAACTAACCTCCTACTACCCCAAAGATATGAACCTCCGCCAACGCTTGGCAGTCGCTTATGCTCAGAATAATAAAATCAAAGAAGCAATTGCTGAGTACGATGCCCTGGGCGAAATGCAGCTCGAAAACGGCATGCGCGACCAGGCCGTTCAAACCATTCAAGCGATTATTAATTTGGGACCAAACGACGTTGAAGGTTATCGTCGCCTGCTGTCTCAAATTAGTGGTGGCGCCTTGTAGTTAATGAGGCAGTGTCCGATCTAGTCTTTATCTTTTCGCGTCTAAACTATCTTGATGTCTTTGACATCCTGCTGGTTGCGTCTGTCTTTTTTTGGATCCTGACCCTTATCCAGGGTACACAGGCAGTTCAGTTACTGCGGGGTATTCTGCTTCTCTCCATCCTGGCCGCCATCGCTGCCGGCGCCTTTGAACAACTGACCGCCTTTAGCTGGCTCATCGATCGCACCTTGCCGGCCTTGCTGGTAGCAATTCCCGTCATTTTCCAACCCGAACTGCGGCGCGCCCTCGAGCGGGTAGGCCGGACCGGGGGTAAACTGGCTGCCCCTCGCCAACCGAACCCGCTGGAGGAGACGATCAAGGCGGTCGCTGCCGCTTGTGTCTTGCTCTCCCAAAAACGGTATGGCGCTTTAATAGTATTTGAACGTGAAACCGGTCTGGCTGATTATATCGAAACTGGTATTCAACTGGATGCCACGGTGTCAGCCGACCTGGTTCAGACCATTTTCTTCCCCAATACCCCTCTGCACGATGGAGGGATCATCATCCGCGAAAATCGGGTGATAGCCGCTTCGGTGGTGCTGCCCCTGGGGACTCTGGTGGAAGGCCAAGGCCAACCGTTGGGCACGCGTCACTTAGCGGCCCTGGGGATCAGCCAGGTTTCGGATGCCGTGGCTATTGTTGTCTCGGAGGAGACCGGCACCATCTCTATTGCTCACGATGGCAACCTGATTCGCGGTCTGGATCGCAAACGGTTAGAGCAGCTCTTGATTGTATTCTTTAAGAGCCAATTGGTTGAACATCTTCCTTATCCACTGCGGACCGGGCAAGAGCTTTTGAAGCGCTTTGGGTTAGCCAAAACCGATGAGCCACCGGAGCAGGTCGAGCAGTAATTGTGCGACTCTTTTGGAAAAATCTAGGCAACATTGTCATCTCGCTTATCCTGGCTATTTTAGTCTGGGTCGTGGCCGTCACCGAGCAAAACCCGCCGGTCGAGGGTGACTTTGACCAGGCTATCCCTATCGAAGTCATCCCCCCCAAACCCAACTTGGTGGCGACGAATGCCTTACCGGAGTTCATCCGGCTGCGGCTGCGAGCGCCGGAGAGTAGCTGGTCATCCTTAAGTCCGGCTAAATTCAAAGCCAGCGTGGATCTCTCGGCGCTGCGGGTCGGGTTGAGAGATGCTCCGGTCCAGGTCGAAATTTCCGACCCCAATATTGAAATCGTTTCTTTGAATCCCGACGTGATCAGCGTCAATTTGGAATCGCTGCAAACTATTACGATCCCGGTCGAGGTCAGCTTGCTCGATACGCCGCCGCTGGGCTACTTTAATCGCCCGCCAACCGTGGTCCCGGCGGAAGTCACGGTGACCGGCCCAAGGTCCCAAATCGATCAGGCGACCAAAGCGGTCGCCGAACTGTTTGTACGCAATGTGCGGCAGACGATCCGGCGCCCAACCGAGGTGATTATTCGTAACGCCGCCGATCGCGCTTTAACCGGCCTGACGATTAAGCCCGCTCAGGTAGAGGTAACGGTACCTATTCAGCAGCAGTTTGGCTATAAAGATGTCTCGCCGCGGGTTCGAATTGAAGGTCAGGTGGCGCCCGGCTACCGGGTGAGCAATATCTCGGTCGAGCCGCAAACTTTGACGGTGGTCGGCGATCCGGACGGCCTGCGGCAGATCGCCGGTTTTGTCGAGACCGCGCCAATCAACATCGATCAGGCGACCAGCGACATTGTCCGGGTGGTACCGCTCGGCCTGCCGGATGGGGTCACCCTGGTTCTGCCCGGTCAAGAAAACCAGGGCCTCAGTGGCGTCCGGGTGACCGTACAGATTACGTCCATCGAAGATAGTATCATTCTGCAACGACCGGTAGCCCAACAAGGCATTGATCCGGATTACTGGTGGCACGCCTCGCCGGAGCAAACCGATGTCTTTCTGTCCGGTCCGGTGCCGCTGCTGCAAAGCTTGCGGGCCGGTGATGTCGAGGTCATCGTTGATCTGTTTGGCCTCACGCCCGGAAGTTACCAACTCCAACCGACCATTTTTCGGCCCGACGGCCTGCAGGTCGATGCGGTGTTGCCGGATAGCATCGAGGTAACCGTGGGCTACACGGTGCAGCGGACCATTACCCAGACGGGCCTTAACCCAAATTTCGCATGGCAAGCTGTCCCGGGTAGAATAGATCTGCAACTTCTGGGAGAAGCAGACATAATTGAAACGTTGTTGCCCTCGGAGATCGAGGTCGTGGTCGATTTGACCGACTTGGGTCCGGGCCAGCACATCATAGAGCCGCTGGTGACGCTGCCGGCGGGCGTCGAGTTGCACTCGATGGTGCCGGCTACGGTTGAGGTCATCATCGAGACGCCAACCTCCGGCAGCTTCTCGACGCGCTTGCCCAGCCTCGCCACCCCTCAAGCGGTAGCAACCCCGGCCAACTGACCGGTAGTAGACACCAAAGATAAGGAAGATCAGGCTATGGCTAAAAATGAAAGAACTCGTGCAGGCAAACCGATCGTCGCGCTGGTGGGACGGCCGAATGTGGGTAAATCAACGTTGTTTAACCGGCTTATTGGCCAGCGCCGGGCCATTGTCGAAGACCTGGCCGGGACCACGCGCGACCGGCTGTACGGTGACAGCGACTGGGGCGGGCGTGAGTTTATCCTGGTCGATACCGGCGGGATCGATTTTGGCCTGGGCTCTTCCACCCCGGCCAGAAAAATTATCGAACCGGCTTCCATTAAGGCCGCGGGCTTTGAGGCCGGCGTCTCCAGCCGTCTCTTTCTCAAGGAGATACGCGAGCAGGTAGACATCGCCATCGCCGAGGCAGAAGTGATTGTCTTTCGGGTCGCTGCCGAAGCCGGCATCACCGCCGCTGACGAGGACATTGCCGACCTCTTGCGCCGCACCGAAAAATCGGTCGTGCTGGCGGTCAATAAAGCCGATAACAAAAAGCGCCAGCAAGAAGTCGTCGAGTTCTACGCGCTTGGCGTCGGTGAACCCATTCCCGTCTCGGCCCTGCACGGCATGGGCACGGGTGACGTGCTGGAAGCCGTGATCGAGGCGCTGCCGGTTTGGACCGAGGAAGAAGAAGAGGATGAGACCATTGGCATTGCCATTCTGGGCCGGCCTAACGTCGGCAAGTCCTCATTGCTCAACAAGATTTTGGGCGAGGAGCGGGTCATCGTTTCCAGCGTCCCCGGCACCACCCGGGACGCGATCGACACCCACCTGACCTATGAAGGTCACGACCTAGTGCTGATCGATACGGCCGGCATCCGGCGGCGAGGCAAGATCGACTCCGGGGTGGAGAAGTTTAGCTTTCTGCGGTCGCTCAAGGCCATTACCCGCGCCGATGTCTGCCTGCTGCTGCTCGATGCCACGGAGATGGTTACGGCCCAGGATGCCCACATTGCCGGCTACATCCTGGAAGAAGGCCGGAGCGTGGTGGTCATTATCAACAAGTGGGACATCATCGAGAAAGATAATGAGACCATGAACCAGTATCTGGAGACTATTCGTCAGGAGCTAAAGTTTCTTGACTACGTGCCGGTGCTGTTCATCTCGGCCAAAACTGGCCAGCGGGTCGATAAAGTGCTGCCAATGGCGCTGCAAGTGCAAGAGGAGCGGCTGCGGCGCATCTCTACCGGGGAGCTTAACCGGTTGATCCACGAGGCTGTGGCTCAAAATCCGCCGAAGGGCACCCACCGTCACCGGCTTAAATTTCTGTACGCCACCCAACCCCGCACCGATCCGCCAACCTTCGTCATTTTCGTCAACGATGCCAAATTGGTGCATTTCACCTACCAGCGCTATCTCGAAAACAAGCTCCGGGACAAGTACGGTTTCATCGGCACGCCGATCAAGCTAATCTTCCGGAGCCGCCGGGACAAGGAGAGCTAAGCCATGACCCGCGGCGGGGGGGTATGGACGACGCTGGTGATTGTGATGGTGATCGTCTTGGGGCTGGTGGTTGGCGGGTGGCTGCTCCAACCCTGGCCGGCGACCGCGCCAGAGGAAAGCGCCGAGTCGCCCCTGGCGGTCATCAATGGCGTGGCCCTGATGCCGGCGATGGTCGATCGTGAGCTGCGCATCAGCCGGCTCAATGTCGCCGAGCCCCTGCCGCCGCTGACTGGAATCGATTTGGAGCGCGCCCGGGAAGAAGCGCTGAACCAACTGCTCGCCCGGCAGGTGGTGCTGCAAGCGGCCGCCCGCGACGGCTTCGCCCTGCCGGCCGAGTTCATCGCCGAACAGGCCAGGCTGCTGTTTGGCGGTTACGGCGATGCAGCCCTTGAGCAAGCCCTGGCCCAAAGCGGCTCCACTCGGGACGAGTTACTCTGGTGGGTTGGGGAGGTGATGACGGTGGAAGAGTATACCAGCCAGGTAGTGCTGACTGGCGCGGCGCCGGACGATCGTCAGGCGGTCTACAATACCTGGCTCAACGAGCAGCAGGCCGCGGCCAGGATCGAGCGTTTCACGGCCAGTATTGCCCCGTCCGGATTAGCCCAGATCGGCCAGCCGGCCCCGGATTTCGAGCTGGCCGGACTTGATGGGCAAGCGGTCTCGCTCTCGGATTACGCCGGCCAGATTATTTTGCTCAACTTTTGGGCCACCTGGTGCACCTCCTGCCTGACCGAGATGCCGGCGTACGAGCAGGTTTACCAGGCCTACCAACCGGACTTGGTGGTGTTAGCCATTAATTTGCAAGAGAGCGTCCCGGAGGTGCAGCAGTATGCCGCTGGACTCGGCTTATCGTTTCCGGTGCTGCTTGATCGCCAGGGCTTGGTCACCAATCAGCAGTATCAGGTGACCGGCATGCCGGGCAGTTTCATCATCGACCGTCAGGGCCAGATCTATTATCGTCACCTGGGACCGATGAGTGCGGACACGCTGACCACCAAGCTGGCCGAGTTGGGCTTGTAAATCCGGTTGCCGGCTACCGGCTTATCATTACCGGAGCCGGTTGGCGTTCGATGCTCTCGATGAGCCAGACTGCGGTTCGTTGCAGCGGCGTCTCCTGGCCCTGGGTTAAAGGCTGTAGCGCGGCGATGGCCCGGTCACCCAGCCGCAGCAGCGTGTGGCGAGCGGTGAAGCGTTCGATCCAGTCGTTGCTCCACAATTGGCGGACAAGGCGCTCGCTGGGCAGGGTCAGCCACTGGCCGACCTCAATCTGGCGTAGCGGTTCAGCCCAAACAGCCTGGTCGGCGAGGGAATGCTCGCTGGCCAGGTGGAGGGCCGCTTCCACGTGCAGTGGATGGGGCCGGCTGCGCCACCAGAACCACCAACGCCGATCATCTAAACTGGTGCGCGGCTGATCGGTCAGGCCCTGATTGAGCCAGTTGATCATCGCCCCGACCGTCCAAAACAACCCCAAGCCCAATAACCAGGCGATCGGTCCCAAGATTATGCCGCTCATTAGCCCAAGCGCCAGCAGCCCGGCGATCAAGCGCCCTAAGCTGCCCACCGGCGCGTTGGCCGAGAGGCGCTCGAGCCAGTTGCGCCAGGTGAGCTGGCGACCTTGCCAGATGCCAATGATGGCGCCGATTAGCCCGCCGGCCCAGATGAAGTGCTGTAAAAAGGCCCAGGTAAAGCTGATCAGCCCCCCGGCCAGGACCGCCAGGGCTGCGCCGGCCAAGGCGTTGAACAGGGTCAGGCTTAGCCTCGCCCCAAAGCCGACCGGCCCATCCGCGACCAGCTCAAACAGTCGCTCGGCGTAGTCAGGGTCGGCGCAGTGGCGCCACTCGCGCCAAATAATGGGTTGCCAGGAGGATTGGGTCTGCATCGTCCGGCTCAGTATAGCATCGAGCTAGCGGCAAAAGAAATTGAAGGGTCTCGCGCTTACCCGGCCGGCCCTAACTCTGTTATAATTACGTCCGAGTTAAACCAAGGAGACAAACCATGGTCCGTGTGACCCTGGCTCAAGCGACCCAATTTATCCTGGCCAAGAACTTCCTGGCGGAAAAGCAGGCCGGCAGTTTACTTCATCTGCTCGAGGCGTTGGCCGGGCTCCCCGCTGAGCCACCGCTAACGGCTCTGCTGGCGGCGCAGCAGCGAGTCGTGACCTTTAGGCCGGAGATGCTGTCCCAGGCTTTGGCTCAGAAGCAGGTGGTGCGGGCCCCGCTGGTTCGCTCGACTGTTTACCTGGTTCCGGCGCTAGATTATCCGCTCTGGCTGGCGGCGACGGTCCGGCAGCGTAATCAAGCCTTCAACGCCGAGTTTCGGTTGTGGGGCCTGGCCACCAATGATCCCATCGAGCAGTTAGCCGCCACGGTACTGACGCTGCTAAAGGACCAAGCGCTTTCACAAGCGCTTTCATTAGAAGAAATCGCCGCCCGGCTGCCGGCGGCGGCAGTGACGACCCTGACTCAAACCAGCCGCGGCGGCCGGGTGAGCCAGACGACCAGCCTTGAGCTAGCCTTGCGCTGGCTTACGGCCCAAGGGAAAGTGACTCTTTTGAATTCCCCACCCGACCGGCGCCAGGAGCAACATGTTTACGCGCTTTTTGAGCAAGTTTATCCCGAGGTCGAGGTGACGGTGCTGCCCGGCGAGGCCGAGGCCCAACAAGCGGTCGTCCGGCGCTATCTGGCCGCCTTTGGCCCGGCCAGCGAAGCCGACATCAGCTTCTGGACCGGCTTTGGCAAAAGCGAGACGGCTCGCGCCACCAACGCTCTCAGCCGCGAGACCACCTTGACGATGGTGCAGGGCCTGCCGGGGATGCAGCTCTGTCTTAAGGCCCAGGCCGAGGCCTTGCGCGCTGCTCAACCCTCAGCCGAGCCGGTAGTCAGTATTCTGCCGGCCGACGATCCCTTTGTGACCGCGCATCGCGCCAGCCGCAACCGCTATTTCAATGACCAGACGCTGCAGCGCCAGATCTTCAGCAGCTCCGGCGCCGCCAAACCGACCCTCTTGATCGATGGTCAAATCGTGGGGATATGGCGTTTGGAAGCGGGCCAACTCCGCTGGCGGTTACTGGTGGCCGTTGATCCGGCCGTGGTCTCGCGGGTTGAGGCAGAAGTTGAGCGAACAGCCGCTTTTTTGAGGGAAGTAGGGGGGCCGCAACCGGTAACCATTAAAAAAGAAGAGATGGAGTAACGGCGATCGGCGAAAAGCTGCTTGGTCTGCTTATTGACTTTGGCCACGCCTGGCGGCTGCTGACCGCCGTACCGCTGCCCGGACTGCCTGAAGATTTCAATCGGCCGGCCGGTCGGTCGGTTGGTTACTATCCGCTGGTGGGCTTGCTGTTGGGAGGCGGTTTGGCCGGCCAGGATTGGGCCTTGTCGATGGTCATGCCAATGGGCCTCCGATCGGCCCTGGTCTTGGCCCTGTGGGTGGCCTTGACCGGGCTGCTGCACCTGGACGGCTTGATGGACGTTTGCGACGGTCTGCTGCCGCCTCGAGACCGGGCCCGCCGGCTAGAGATAATGAAGGACAGCCGGGTGGGTGCTTTCGCCGTGATCGGCGCGGTGCTGCTGTTGCTGGTCAAGTTCAACGCCCTGGTGGCGCTGCCGGACCCGGACCGGTGGCGCAGCTTGCTGGCCGTGCCGGTGCTGGCCCGCTGGGCGATGAGCTGGAGTATGTATCGCTACCCGCCGGCTAGCCAACAGGGTCTCGGTGTCTTCTTTAAAACCGGGTTGGGCCGGCCGCAAGTGAGCTTCGCCTCAATCGTGGCGCTCGGGGTGGCCCTGGCCTTGTGGGGCTGGAGCGGTTGGGCCTTGCTGGCCGTAACCTGGCTGCTCACCACCCTTGTCGCTCGCTTCGCCCTGGCTCGGATCGGCGGCCTAACCGGAGATGTTTACGGCGCAACCTGTGAACTGGTGGAAGCGGGGCTGCTGGTCCAGTTAGTGCTTATCAATTATCAGTAGCCAGTCGTGATGAAAATAGTTTTTGTCGGCCCGTTTGGCTTACAGCCCAAAAGTACAATGAAAGCTCGCGCCCTGCCGTTGGCGAGAGCCCTAGCCGAGCGCGGTCACGAGTTGACGGTGCTGCTCCCGCCGTGGGACGATCCGGCTCGAGCTGGACAGGTCTGGCGGGATGGCCGGGTCGAGATCATTAATATCGCTTTGCCGCCTGGTATTCCACTTCTTTTTCATGGGGCTGTGACCCACGCTCTGCTGCGACAGGCGCTTTTGCTTCAGCCCGAGGTTATCCACTTCTTCAAACCCAAAGCTTTTGCCGGTCTCGCCCATTGGGCCGCCTGGCAGTGGCGCCGCCGAGCCGGGCTGTCGATCCGGCTGGTGGTCGATACGGACGATTGGGAGCAGGCCTGGAACGAAAAACTAAATTATCCTCTTTGGCAGCAGCGATTCTTCACCTGGCAGGAGCGTTGGGGGCTGGCTCACGCCGATGTGTTGACCGTCGCCAGCCGCGAGTTGGCGCACCTGGCCGCCGCAAGCGGCGCTCGGCGGATAGTTTACGTCCCCAATGGCGTTACGGTTGAGGCCGGTCCGGTGGCCAAGCTGGCTCTTAGCCCGGCTCAGGTGCGGGCGCGGTGGCAACTCGGTCAGGCGCCGACGATCTTGCTGCTGACTCGCTTTGTTGAGTTCAGGCTGGAGCGCGTGGTCCGGCTGGTCCGGTTAGTCGCCGAGCAGATGCCCGAGGCTCGCTGGCTGATCGTCGGCAGCGGTCTCTATGGCGAAGAGCGAGAGTTGGAAAGACTGCTGGCCGAAGCCGGCTTAATGGCCTTGGTGCGCTTGACGGGGTGGGTGCCGTATACCGACCTGTCCGCTTATGGGCAAGCCGCTCACGTGGCGGCCATGCCGTTTGATGATACCCTAATCAACCGGACCAAGTGCTCCGTTAAGGTGCTTGAGCTGTTGACGACCGGAATACCGGTTGTGGCCGACGCGGTCGGGCAGAACTGTGAGTACATCCAGCCCGGTTCAACCGGCCTGCTGACGCCGCCGGAAGATGATGAAGCCTTCAGCCGAGCGTTGGTTTCGCTGCTGCAAGACTCAGCCTGGCAGCGGGCGTTGGGGGGAGCGGCCGCTCAATACGTAAAGCACCATTTCAACTGGACGGATTTAGCACGAATTTTGGAAGAGGCGTATCATTGACGGTTGTTAATAGTGTATATAGCTTGTACATTTTAAGCGTTGGCTGAGCTTGTCGAAGCCAACACCGCCTTCGACAAGCTCAGGCTACGGGAACAAGATTACGGCCCAAAATTCAAAGGGTCTGAGTTAGGATGATTGATGAAGGTAGGCCGCAAGCAAATAGAGAGTCAGAACCACAAGGCAAGGCGGTGGCTGTGGGATTATATCCCGTTAGGGCTGTGGCTATGGCTGATTTACTGGTTGTCGTCGCAGCCGAGGCTGGTGGAGATTGAAGACGAAGTGGGCGAGGTCCTGTTTTTCAAAGGAGCTCACCTGGTGGCTTATGCCGTCTTGTTGTGGCTGTGGTGGCGAGCTTTATCGCCGGCGCGGCGGCTAACCCGCTTGACGGCGGGAGCGGCCTTCTTGATGACGGTCTTATATGCCCTTTCAGATGAAGTTCACCAGGCCTACGTCCCGGGCCGGCATGGGCGCCTGACCGACGTAATGATTGACGCTTTCGGTTCGTTAATAATGATAGCATTGCTATCTAGATCGAAAGGGCTGCGCCAATTTCCGGAAAATATGTGGCGAATATGGGCCACGGCCTTGGTTCAAGGCTCAAGAGCTGAGTAGATAAATTATGATCCCTTTAACCCCCGAGCAAAGAGAATATAAAGAACGGACGCTGGAACAGTTGTTTATTCACCGGGCTGAGTTAGAAACCTTGCTAGAGCAGGAGCCGGAGAATCCGCGTACGCTTCAGTCCCGTCTCGACGACATTGATGCTCACATCAGTCGTTTGCAGGATGAGCTTTCGGGTAACGTCATTATGGATGAGCCCGTGGCTCAAGAGTTGCTAGTTCAAGCGGCCAAAGCCTTGTCGAAAGAGAAGTTTCACCTGGCACGGCGTTACATCGATAAACTGGCCACCATTGAACCCTTTCACCCGGCCCTGGATCGGCTCTGGCAGGAGTTGGAAGCCGGTCAGGTGAGCCGTCGCACCAAGTCTATTGCGCAGGGTACGGCCACGGCTTATCCGGGTATGGATACTGTAAACCCGGTCTTGCCGGTGTCTAGTCGTGAAGGGGTTCCGCCGGACAGTTTTGGCTATGACGCTTACGAGGCAGAGGCTGAAGCCCCCCAGGGTATCGCTCAATTTTTTCAGTTCCATATTGTGATGAGTTGTCTGGTGGTGGTGCTGTTGGCCTGCGTTATGTTTGGTACCGGTGGGGTCACCATGCTGCGCTGGCTGATTGAAGGATGAGGCCCCGCTGCCATTGGCGGACCGAAAAACTTGAAAGCTAGGGCAAAAATTGACAAACCGAAAAGGGCTAGTATCATACCCGCCAAAGATGAGTATACGCTTAAATGAGCGAGGCTGGGATCGTCAGAGTAGCAGCGGCTGCTTTTGACATAAACGTTTATAACCAAGATTAACTTGAAAATTTGCCTAAATTCAAGACATCGAGTATTGTTACACCGTTCACAAACACCCCGATAGATAATCGTTTTCGAGCTTCGCGTGGACAGAGTCGGCTGTCGAAAAGACGCCGTGAAGTAACGAAAAAAACGAGTTGACCAGAACCTACAAGAGGTAGGATAAGTTACTTGCTAAAGCCCCGTTAGCAGGTGCGCTTACTGTAGCGTAAGCACAAACGCACATCCCAAGTTCAGAAACGTGATTAGTCAAATGGTCTCTTTGAAAGAGAGAAAATTTATCGTACCTTTCAATGTGCGGTATTTCTGCCTGTGTCTGCCTGGTAACTCAATAATTACAATTTTTGAAACTATCTAAAAAGTGTTCGTGATGAACACAGAGGACAAGGTGTGCCTGTGAGACAAACTTTTCCTCCGGTCGCTAACGTAATTGCCAAAGCTTCTGTAGTTGTGGTGGTGGTAGTGCTGGCGGTAGTAGGCGGCGCGGTTGACTACTTTGTTCGGTCATCCTGGATGACCGGAACCGATGTGGCTGTTAGCCAACCGGTGCCGTTTAGTCACCTGCACCACGTGCGTCAACTGGGCATTGACTGCCGCTATTGTCATACGTCGGTTGAGGAGTCGGCCTACGCTAATATTCCTCCCACCGAGACGTGTATGACCTGCCACTCCCAAATCTGGACTGAGTCGCCCATGCTGGAACCCGTCCGCACGAGTTGGCAAACGGGCCAACCTATTCAGTGGAATAAAGTTCACGATTTATCGGACTTTGTCTACTTCAACCACTCCGTCCACGTGAATAACGGCATTGGCTGCGAGTCTTGTCACGGACGCGTCGACAATATGCCCTTGGCCTGGAAAGAAAATACGCTCCAAATGGAGTGGTGTCTAGAATGTCACCGGAATCCGGAGGTCAACGTTCGGCCGCGAGATGAAATTTACACAATGGGGTACGGTGGCCTGGTGGCCTCTGCCGAAGGCGGTGAAGGAGAAGCCGAAGCGGTTGAGGCGATCGATGGTCACGCGTTGGTGGCTGAATACGGCATCGAAGTCGGCCGCTTAGACAACTGCTCTATTTGTCACCGGTAGGAGAAGCATGAGAAAAAATTTTGATATTCCGTCGATACGCGCCAAACTCAGCGGCACCAGTGGCAAGCAGTACTGGCGCAGCCTGGAAGAACTTGCTGAGACGAAGGAGTTTCAGGATCTTCTAAAGCACGAATTCGCTCAAGGCGCTGATCAATGGCTTAATCCGGTTACCCGACGCAACTTCCTTAAGCTTATGGGCGCATCGTTGGCGCTAGGTGGTTTAGCCGCCTGCTCGCCGACGTCTGACGAAAAAGTTGTGCCTTACATCCAACCCCCGGAAGAGATTGTGCCGGGTAAGCCGCTTTTCTTTGCCACGGCCTTTCAAATTAGCGGGGTGGCGATGGGCTTGCTGGCCGAAAGCCATATGGGCCGACCGACCAAAGTCGATGGTAACCCCGACCATCCGGCCAGCCTCGGTGGCTCCGACGCCATTGCTCAAGCGTCTGTGCTTAACCTGTGGGATCCTGATCGGTCTCGAAATGTGACCCAGGCTGGTCTGGTAAGATCGTGGGACGCTTTCCTGGCAAGTCTCAATGCCGAGTTGGAACTCCAACGCTCAAGTCAAGGAGCCGGACTACGCATTCTGACTGAAACGATCACCTCGCCCTCGATGATTGAGCAGATGCGGGCTATTTTGGAAGCTTTCCCGCAAGCCAAGTGGGTCCAGTACGAACCGGTCAATCGGGACAACGAGCGAGAAGGCGCGTTTTTGGCTTTTGGCGAGGATGTCAACACGGTTTACCGCTTTGATCAGGCCGATGTGGTTCTTTCCTTGGACGCCAATTTTATGCATATCGGTCCCGGCAATGTGCGCTACGCCCGTGATTTTTCGGACCGGCGGCGGGTGCGGGAAGACAGCACCAGTATGAACCGGCTGTATGTCGTCGAGACCACGCCGAGCGTAACGGGCACCACAGCCGATCATCGTCTGCCGCTTTCCTCCGCCCAAATCGAAGGCTTTGCCCGCCGGATTGCGGCGGCGTTGGGGGTAGCGGTTGAGGCGCCGGACAGTGTGGCCGGGGTTCCGGAAGAGTGGGTGACCGCCGTGGTGGAGGACCTGCAAGCCAGTGCCGGTCAAAGTATTGTTATTCCCGGCCCCTTCCAGTCCCGGGCGGTGCATGCCCTGGCTCATGCTATCAATGATGCGTTGGGCAACGTCGGGCAGACGGTTATTTACACCGATCCGCTGGGCGTATCGACCAACCAGATGGCCACCTTGCAGGAACTGAGCCAGGAAATGGAGAACGGCACCGTTGAGGTGTTGTTGATCCTTGAGGCCAGTCCAGTCTATAACACACCGATCGATATTCATTTCATCGATACTATTCGCAACGTGCCCTATCGGGTCCGCATGGGGCTGTACGATGACGAAACTTCGGCGCTGTGCGAGTGGCATGTGCCGATGCACCATTATTTGGAAGCGTGGCTCGACGCTCGGGCTTATGATGGAACGGTCTCGCTGACGCAGCCGCTGATCAATCCGCTCTACGATAGTCGTTCCCCGCAGCAATTTTTAGCCGCCATCATCGGTAGCTCGACTCAAACCGATTACGATACGGTGCATGACTACTGGTCGAATGAACTGGGCGGTGATAATTTTGAAGCGGTCTGGCGAAAGTCTCTGCACGACGGCTTCATTGAAGGGACGGCGTTGCCGGCCAGAACAATCGCGCTCCAGACGTTGGATCTGCCCCCTCTGGCTGCAGGTAGTGGGTTGGAGATCACCTTCCGGCCTGATCCGGGCGTGTGGGATGGTCGTTTTGCTAACAACGGTTGGTTGCAAGAGTTGCCTCGTCCCATGACCCGGTTGACCTGGGATAACGCTGTGTTGATCAGTCCGAGCCTGGCCGAGCAACTGAATGTGACCACGAATGATGTGGTCAGAGTCAGTTATCGAGGCGCGGCACTGGATATGCCGGTCTGGATTCATCCGGGCCAGGCCGAGCAGACGATCTCTTTGGCGCTGGGTTTTGGGCGTTCGCGTATCGGGCGCGTCGGTAACGGCGTTGGCTTTAATACCTACCGGATTCAATTTGCTAATGCCCCCTGGTCCGATTATGGAGTGGAATTGAGTAGTACCGGCGAGACCTACCGCCTGGCTTCCACCCAGATACACTTTAATATGGAAGATCGGCATCTGGCTCGCTCCGGCTCAATTGAGCGTTTCCGTGATGATCCTGAGTTTATCGCCCATATGGGCGACCATGGAATTGATGGCTCGCTCTCGCTGATGCCGGGTTGGGAGTACAATAGCTATGCCTGGGGGATGGTGGTTGACCTGAATGCCTGCAACGGCTGCAATGCTTGCGTTGTTGCCTGCCAAGCGGAAAACAATATCCCGGTTGTGGGCAAGGATATGGTGCTGGTCAATCGTGAGATGCATTGGATGCGGATCGATACTTATTTCGAGGGTGAACTGGACAATCCGGACACTATCTACCAGCCGATGATGTGCCATCACTGTGAGCAGGCTCCATGCGAGTTGGTTTGCCCGGTTAACGCCACCGTCCACGATGCTGAAGGGTTGAATGTGATGGTCTACAACCGCTGCATCGGGACCCGGTACTGCTCTAACAACTGCCCCTACAAGGTTCGCCGCTACAACTTCTTGGACTACAATGATATGACCACCGAAAGCTTAAAAGGCAGTCGCAACCCCGATGTCACAGTTCGGGTCCGCGGGGTGATGGAGAAATGTACCTATTGTCTCCAGCGGATCAGCGATGCCCGGATCCAGGCCAAGAATGCCAATCGGCGCATTGAGGATGGTGAAGTTGTGACTGCTTGCCAGGCAGCGTGCCCCACCAAAGCGATCGTTTTTGGCGATACGAATGATCCCAACAGCGAGGTCTCCAGACTCAAGGCGCAACCGCACAACTATGAAGTCTTGGAGGTCTTGGGCACGCGTCCCCGGACCAGCTACTTGGGCAAGTTTAAAAATTATCACCCCGCGCTACATCAAGAAGATGCTCATGGTGAGGAAGGTCACTAAGTTGTAGAAATTGACTACCGTGGCGTTTTTTGGAAGTAGATAGTCCTTTTCCTAAGCGCAAAGGAGTAATTGCATGGCAGTAAGTGAAAAGACATTCCCGGTCCCGGGTGAACCGCCTGTCCTAGAACCGGGGCACGACTATCGCTCGATAGGCGATAAGATCAGTAAGATTGTTTTAGATATCCATACGCCTATTGGTTGGGTGGTTGCCTTTGGCATTGGGTCGATCCTGCTAATGGTGTACCTGATTTCGGTCACCTACCTGTTTATCTACGGGGTTGGCGTTTGGGGGATCAACATCCCGGTCGGTTGGGGTTTTGCCATCGTTACCTTTGTCTGGTGGATTGGGATTGGACACGCCGGAACGCTAATTTCGGCCATTCTATTTCTGCTCCGGCAGGATTGGCGGACCTCGATTAACCGCTTTGCCGAAGCGATGACTCTCTTTGCCGTGGCCTGCGCCGGGATGTATCCGATTTTGCACTTAGGAAGACCGTGGCTTTTCTACTGGATCCTCCCTTATCCAAACACCTTTGGCATGTGGCCCCAGTTCCGCAGCGCCTTGGCTTGGGACGTGTTCGCCATCAGCGCCTACGCCACCGTCTCGTTGCTCTTCTGGTTTACCGGCCTTATTCCCGACCTGGCCTCGATGCGGGATCGTGCCCAGCATCCGGTGCTTAAGTTTGTCTATGGCCTCCTGGCGATGGGCTGGCGGGGTTCGGCCCGGCATTGGACAAACCATCAGGCGTTATACCTCTTGCTCGCGGCCATCGCCACGCCGCTGGTGGTCTCGGTTCACACTGTCGTGAGTTTCGACTTTGCCATCTCCCAGTTGCCCGGCTGGCACACCACCGTCTTCCCGCCCTACTTTGTGGCCGGGGCTGTCTTTTCCGGCTTTGCGATGGTAATTACCTTGGCTATTCCGGTGCGCAAAATTTACCATCTGGAAGATATGATCACGATGCGGCACTTTGACGTGATGTCTAAAGTGATTTTGACCACCGGCTTGATCGTATTTTACGGCTATTTGACCGAAGCCTTTACGGTCTGGTACAGCGGCAGTGAATTTGAAATTTTTATGTTACTCAATCGTCTGACGGGACCTTATGCGCCCTACGTCTATGGCTTGATTGCATGTAACCTGGTTTCCGTTCAGTTTCTGTGGTTTAAGCGCATACGGCAAAATCTAACGGCTCTGTTCATTATTTCGATTATCATCAACACCGGGATGTGGCTAGAGCGCTTTATGATTGTAGTCATTAGCTTGACGGCCGATTTTCTGCCCGGCTCCTGGGGGATGTTTGTGGCGACGCCGTGGGACTGGTCGCTGCTGTTCGGTTCGATGGGACTGTTCTTGGTCCTGATGTTCCTCTTCATCCGAACGCTGCCGATGATTGCCGTCTTTGAGATGCAAGAACTGATCCACAAATTAGAGGGTCCTCATCACTAAAAGGGAGGGATGCCAATGAGTAGTTCCCATAGTGGGCCACGACTTTTTGGCCTGATGGCAGAGTTCAGTGACCCTGACGAGTTAGTAGCAAAAACGCGCAAGACCCGCGAGGCCGGTTACCGCCGGATCGACGCCTACTCGCCTTTCCCTATCCACGGGTTGTCGGAGGCGGTCGGGGCGACCTGGAGTTGGGTGCCCTTTATAGTGCTGTTTGCAGCAATCTCAGGCGGGGTCGGTGGTTATTTACTGCAGTGGTGGACCTCGGCCATTGCCTATCCCATCAATATTGCCGGACGCCCATTAAATAGCTGGCCGGCCTTTATGATTATTGTCTTTGAATTGGCTGTTTTGTCGTCAGGCGTGATCGGTTTGGTGGGAATGTTAGCGTTAAACAAACTACCGATGCCGTACCATCCGGTCTTTAATGTGCCCAGATTCGAGCTGGCGTCACAGGATCGCTTCTTCTTGTGCGTAATGACGAGTGATCCAAAGTTTGATCTTCAACAGACCCGTGCTTTTCTGGAGGGTTTGGAGCCGGAGGGTGTTTATGAAGTCGAGCAGGATGACGACGGCAAATATGATTAAGACAGCCCAGTCTTTCGATGTCTGCTGAGCAGGGTAATGACGATGCACAAACCGAGCCTAAAGAGTTTTTCGATCGCGATTTTTTTAATAGCTTTTTTGATGTTGACCAGCGGCTGTGATATTGTGCCGGGGCGGCACATGCGTGATCAGGCTAAATTCGAGCCTGCCGAAGTAAGTTTGCTGTTCGCGGATGGGACCACTAGTCGTCCCATTCCGGCCAACACCGTGCCTCGCGGCGAGTGGTATGAGATCACCTCCAACGAGGCGTTTTACACCGGTACTGTCGATGGCGCGCTTGCGGAAGAGATCCCAATTGAGGTCAACCGGGAAGTATTGTTACGGGGGCAGGAGCGGTTTAACATTTTCTGCTCACCCTGTCACGGTAGGGTTGGCGATGGGCAGGGCATGATCGTACAGCGTGGTTTTAAGCAGCCTAGCTCATTCCATCTCGAGCGACTCCGTACCGAACGGCCTGGCTACTTTTATAATGTGATCACCAACGGTTTTGGGGTGATGTATAGTTATGGAGCTCGGGTCAAACCCTATGACCGCTGGGCCATTGTGGCCTACATCCGGGCTTTGCAATACAGCCAGGGCGCTCCGGTTGAAGGGTTGGGTCCCGAAGATCTTCAAGCTCTAGAAAATGTCGTGGAGCAGTAATGAGAGAATTTAACTTACCCGCCAACGTTTTGAATTTCCGGCGCAACGCCCTGGCCTTGGGTGCCTTAGGTCTCATCGTGGGCGTAATCGGTCTGGGCCTAGGTTTTGCCGGCATTGTTCCGCTGGAGCAGTTCTTTCAGTCCTATTTGTTTGGTTACGTTTTTGTGCTCCAGTTTCCGTTGGGCTGTTTGGGCTTGCTGATGATCCATCATCTGGCCGGCGGCCGGTGGGGTTTTACCATCCGCCGCTTGCTTGAAGCCGGGGCTATGACTTTACCGGTGATGGGGCTGCTGTTTATCCCGGTTTTGCTGGGGATGAACTTCCTGTATGAGTGGCTGCACGAACTTGAAGACCCGTTAATTCAGCACAAGGCCCCCTATCTAAACATGCCGTTCTTTATCATCCGGGCTATATTGTATTTTATTATTTGGTCAGGGTTAGCCTATCTGCTCAACCAAATGTCGCGGCGTCAGGATGAAACCGGCGAGGGCAATGTAGCGCGCTTTAAGGCTCTTAGCGCCGGAGGCATCATCCTTTTTATGCTAACGGTCACTTTTGCCGCCTATGATTGGATGATGTCGCTTCAGCCGCACTGGTTCTCTTCAATCTATGGCGTCATCTATGCGGGTGGATCCGCGGCGGCCACCATCGCTCTGATGCTGATTACGGGGCGGTTGCTGCATCGCCAAAAGCCGATGTCGGACTGGTTCACTCTAGATATCTTCAATGATTTGGCCAATTTCCTGCTGGCATTCGTCTCTTTCTGGGCCTACGTCTCTTTCTCGCAGTTCTTGATTATTTGGGCAGCTAATTTACCGGAAGAAATTACCTGGTACATCTACCGCTCACAGGGCGGTTGGCAGTACCAGGCTATCGCCCTGATTTTCCTCCACTTTGGCTTGCCGTTCTTGCTGTTGCTGTCGCGAGCTATTAAGCGCAACATCAACATTACGGTTCCCCTGGCGGCCTGGGTGATCTTTATGCGGGCGGTGGATTGGCATTGGCACATTATGCCGGCCTTTTACCACGAAGGTTTCCACCTTCACTGGCTTGATTTGGCTCTGCCCGTTGGTTTGGGTGGGCTGTGGATGTGGCTATATATTACTCAGCTAAGACAGAAGCCGTTGATTGCGCAACACGATCCACGCTTCCAGGAGGTACCGGCCCATGGCTGATCATAGTCCTAACCCGTTGCGAAATGAAGATACCAGTTACGAACATTCTGATGTCAACACCCGTTTAGTCCTCGGGTCGATTATCCTGTTGCTGGTTGCTACGGTGTGTAGTATGGGGCTGTCGGTCTGGATTTATGGCTCAATTAGAACGAGCGCCGAGGCTATCCACCCAACGCCGTTGCCCCTGATGCTGTTGCGTCCAACGCCGGCACCGCCGCGACTGCAGCCGAACCCCATCGATGGCCGGCGGACGGCGGAAGAGGATCTGGCGATTATGCACGAACGGGAAGATGGGTTGCTGAAAGACTACGGCTGGGTTGACAAAGACGCAGGCGTCGCTAGAATCCCGGTCGACCGGGCGATTGATATTTTATCCGGTGAAGAAGAGGCCGAGGAACCCAGTCGCTAATTTGTAAATTAAGGCCTGGTCTGGTATACCAAGCTTGTATGAAACTTCACAAATATTTTCGAAAAAGTTATTGGCTGCTCTCCGCTCTTTTTCTATCTCTACTTCTCTTTCCGGCGCCGAATACGGCGCAGGCCCAAGAAGACTTGCCTCAGAATCTAATCCGTAAGGTTGGCTTTGAGCAAAAACTTGATGCTCAACTGCCGCTTAACCTAAAGTTTACGGACTCGCATGGGCAGGCGGTTAAGCTGAGCCGTTACTTTAACGATAAACCGGTTATTTTGGCCTTAGGCTATTACGAGTGTCCAATGCTGTGCTCGATGGTCAGAAGTGGGCTGGTGGCCAGCTTAAAGGAGTTGGACTTCACCGTGGGCCAGGAGTTTGATGTGGTTATTGTCAGCATCGATCCTCAAGAGACTACTAAAGTAGCCGAGATGAAGCGCCGAGCGTCGATGATGGATTATGGCCGCTCAGACACAGATGAAGGATGGCACTTTTTGATCGGTTCGGAAGAGTCTGTCCAGACTTTGGCCGACCGGGTTGGTTTCCGGTATGCTTACGATAAGAACCTGGATCAATATGTCCATCCGAGTGGGATTATGGTGGTAACGCCCGAAGGCAGGATCTCCCACTATTTCTTTGGGATCGATTTTCCGGAGCGGGATCTGCGCCTGAGTCTGGTAGAGGCTTCTGAGAGCCAAATCGGCTCTCCGGTAGACCTATTGCTCCTAACTTGTTATCACTACGATCCTGTGTCAGGTGAGTATACCCTGGCAATTATGAATATAATCCGGATAGCCGGTTCTTTGACAGTTTTGGTCATCGGCGTATTGTTGTATAAGTTGCTCAGAAGTGACAAGAAGCAAACGATGTTACCCCAGTCGTCGTGAGCGATTTTCTCACGTAAGCGAGAGTAGCTGGAGGAGCTTGATAATTTATGTCAGACTTTCCCCTGATCCCTGATCGAGCATCAACCTTAGCCGGGCAAGTTGACCTGGTGTTTTACACCTTGACCGGGTTAAGTATCTTCTTTATTGTGGTAGTGGCGGCGGCGATCATTTTTCTGGCCCTACGCTATCGCGAGGGCACAAAGGTGGATCGTACTAACCCGATGGTTGACAATACGGGGCTGGAGTTAACTTGGTCCGTCGTGCCGTTTATTTTGGCCATGGGTGTCTTCGCTTGGTCGGCTATCGTTTATGTCCAATTGCGTACACCCCCGCCTGACGCAGTTGAAGTCTACGTTATTGGAAAGCAGTGGATGTGGCATGCCCAACACCCCTCCGGCAAGAGCGAGATCAACAACTTGCACGTACCCATTAACACTCCGGTAAAGGTGATCTTGACTTCGCAAGATGTCATTCACAGCTTCTTTGTGCCGGCCTTCCGGGTTAAACAGGATGCCGTACCCGGACGTTATACCTACCTATGGTTTGAAGCGACCACGCCCGGTGACTATCATCTGTTTTGCGCCGAGTACTGCGGCACCGACCACTCTGTGATGGGCGGGACGGTGACCGCCATGGAACCACTTGAGTATGAAGAATGGTTGCGGACGCCAAGCAATGGCGCAATCACCGCCGCACCCAGTGGTGGCGCGGCTTCGACCGCAGGAGGGGATACAGGCCAGTCGATGGCGCAGGCGGGTGAGGCTCTCTTCCAGCAGTTTGCTTGTAACACCTGCCATGTCGCTGGCGGAGTACTGGCGCCGGCGTTGGAGGGGGTTTTTGGGACAGAACAACCCCTGGCTGATGGGACGACAGTCGTGGCCGATGAACAGTACATTCGCGAGTCAATTCTAAATCCTCAGGCCAAAGTAGTTGAAGGGTTCTCACCTATTATGCCAAGTTTTGATGGCCAGGTGACTGAGGAGCAGTTAGTGCAGTTGGTCGAATACGTTAAATCGATACAATAACCGTCAATCGTCAGACGTTGAGCGTGAGTCAATTAAGGAGGAATTTTGTATGGCGGTAACAACTCCCCCGATTAAACTGGAATCCCATGAGAATTATTTAAACTGGGCCTATGGGGTCAAATCCTGGTTGTTAACCACAGACCATAAGCGGATTGCGATTCTTTATTTGATTTCAGTGTCATTCTACTTTTTCTTGGGCGGTCTAGCCGCATTTGTACTGCGTATTGATCTGCTAACGCCCGAAGCCGACCTGATGACCTCCGATATGTACAACCGCTCGTTCACTATTCACGGGGTCATTATGACCTTTTTGTTCCTTATCCCCGGCATTCCCGGCGTATTTGGCAACTTCCTGGTGCCGCTCATGATTGGGGCTAAAGATCTGGCTTTTCCGCGAATTAACCTGGCCAGTTGGTATGTCTATATGATTTCCGGCCTGTTTGTACTGGCCACGGTGGTCTGGGGTGGCGTCGATACCGGTTGGACTTTTTATACGCCTTACAGCACCACCTATGCCAACTCGGCAGTCGTGTTGACCGTTGTGGGGGTTTTCTTGGTCGGTTTCTCTTCGATTATGACCGCGCTCAACTTCATTGTCACCATTCACAAAATGCGCGCTCCCGGGATGACCTGGTTCCGTTTACCCTTGTTCATCTGGAGTCACTACGCTACCTCCATCATCATCATGTTGGGGACACCGGTCCTTTCGGCGACCTTGATTTTAGCCGGTATGGAAAGACTGCTCGGCATCGGGATCTTCGATCCGAACCTCGGCGGCGACCCGGTGCTGTTCCAGCACCTCTTCTGGTTTTATTCGCACCCGGCTGTCTATATTATGGTTTTGCCGGCGATGGGTGTAATTAGTGAATCTATCGCTTGCTTCTCTCGCAAACGGGTTTTTGGTTACAAATTTATCGCGATGTCGAGTATGGCTATCGCCTTAATTGGCTTCTTGGTCTGGGGCCACCATATGTTTGTCAGTGGCCAATCGACCTATGCTGGGATAGTCTTCTCGTTTCTGACCTTTGCCGTGGCCATTCCCTCGGCTATTAAGGTCTTTAACTGGACGGCCACGCTCTACAAAGGCACTATCGCCTTCCGTACCCCCATGTTTTACGCACTGGGTTTTATCGGAATCTTCACCATTGGTGGCTTGACCGGCCTGTATTTGGGGGCTATGGCCACAGACGTACATCTCCACGATACCTATTTTGTCGTCGCTCACTTCCACTATGTGATGGTGGGGGCCACGACGATGGCCTACTTGTGCGCGCTTCATTTTTGGTGGCCCAAGATGACGGGCAAAATGTACCACGAAGGTTTGGGCATCGCCTCAGCGATCATCATCTTTTTGGGTTTCAACCTGACCTTCTTTCCGCAGTTTATGATGGGGTATATTGGCATGCCGCGCCGCTATCACGTCTATCCGGAAGAGTTTCAGATTTATCACGCGGCCTCGACGTTGGGCTCAACCGTTTTAGGCGTGGGTTATCTGCTCCCGCTCTTCTATCTGATATTCTCGTTGTGGCGAGGCCAATCAGCGGGCGACAATCCCTGGGGGGCTACGGGTCTGGAGTGGACGGCGACTACTTCTCCGCCATCACCCCATAACTTTGATAAAACACCGGTCGTTACTACCGAAGCCTATAGTTACGGAAAATACGATTTACACTAATCGAATGGGAGGGCACCTTGGCGCATAGCAAATCGATTGTAGCTCCGTATTTTGGAGACCTTGAACAGCAGCAAGACACCAACATGCTTGGCATGTGGGTCTTTCTGGTCACCGAGGTCATGCTGTTTGGCGGAATCTTTCTGGTTTACGCGGTCTATTTCTATAACTATCTGCCCGCGTTTCACGAAGCTTCCTTGGAACTGGACGTCGTCTTAAGCACCATCAATACCTTTGTCTTGTTGTGCAGCAGCTTAACGATGGCTATGGCGGTGCGCTCGGCTCAACTTAGCAAGCAAAATGCTTTGGTTCTGTTCTTAATCCTAACCTTTATTCTGGGTGGTGTCTTTTTGGGGATTAAAGGGTATGAGTACTATGAAAAGTGGACCCATCACCTCATTCCCGGTCCCAACTTTCATTTTGAAGGCCAGTATGCCCAACAAGCGGCCCTCTTTTTCGCGCTCTATTTTGCAGCCACCGGGTTACACGCTACCCACATGATCATCGGTGGTACAATCCTGCTAATTTTGATCGTCAAAGCTATCCGCGGTGCCTACTCAGCCGCCAACTTTGATGTTATCGAAAATATGGGCCTCTACTGGCACTTCGTCGATATTGCCTGGGTGTTTATCTTCCCCCTATTCTATTTGATAGAGAGATGACCATGGATTACAGTAATGTCGATCACAACCAAGAAACGCACGGCCATCATCAGGTTGCTTCGGTCCGAGCCTATCTCCTAAACTTTGCCGGGCTCATGATTTTATTGGTTTTAACCGTCCTGGTCGCTTACCTTGATCTGGGTGCAATTGGTAAACCGTTGACCTTGCTCATTGCTGTCTCGAAAGCAGCCCTCATTCTGCTCTTCTTTATGCATTTGCGTAACAGTACGGGACTGGTTTGGGTCTTTGGCACAATGGGGTTCTTTTTTCTGATCATTATGTTCATCATTGCTATGGGCGATTATGTAGCCAGAGAAACTATTCAAGGCGATCAGCAACTCTTGGGCTTGATAACCACCTTACAGGCTTTTATCGGTTAGGCTATTTTGGTTGCTTACTGATGATAGCGGCTTAAAAACAGAATGTTTAGCTGACTCGTCAGGCGATGGAAATGACCATCGCCTGTTTGTTTTGACACCCAGCCGGCAACTACGGGCAAATAATCTGATAGCCGAAATTTGCCGTCTAGCCTGGAATGTGCCACAATTTTTTAGAGATTTTTCCGGCGCACCTGGTACGCCGATATCTAGCAAAAACGTTTGAAGGAGTGATCCGTTATGGCAACAGAAACAATTTCTCCCGAGTTATTAGAAATATTGCGTTGTCCTTACTGCGTTAGCGGCGAAACACGTATGCCCGGTGATGATCCGGGTCGTCTGGAGCTAGTGGGCAACGGCAAATGGCTTTATTCTCCCGAAAGTGGTTATAAGTACCCGATCAAAGAAGGCATCCCGGTCATGCTTATCGAAGAGGGGCGCAAGTGGAAAGACACCCCCATCGAGGAACTGCCCGACCCGGGTCTCTTAGTCGAGCCTAGCGCTATGAGCGCCCCAACGAGTTTCTCCCCGGCTGTCAGTTCTGGCCCAGACCCTAAACTCATTGTGGCCGGGGTTATCGCCGGCCTGGCTGCCATCCTGCTGCTAATTTTCCTCCTCCGGCGGCGCTAAGACATTGATAGTAGCGTAACACTTAAGTGAGGGTAGTCCTGCACTACCCTCATTTCTTTAATGGGTAGAGTCTAAAATGAGACACTCGTCCAGACTTTGCCAAGTCGTAGTTTTTCACATCTATCCTCATCATGGATAATCGAAACCTTCTAGGACTCATCTCAAGCTGTGTCCTGGTGACGTTCCTTATAATTCTCGTTTACTTTCCCAAGGTAGCGACGGCGTTTCAAACCGGACCGACCGTTCAATCGTTGGAAGATGCTGATGCCCCACCGCAACTTCGTTGCCACCTCATGTTAGACGCCGATTGCCAGTTGTTTGACCCGATTACGCGCCAACCGATTGGTTTACCGGACCCGCTTTTCACCCAACAGCTTAATCCACTGCCAAATGCATCCGATGTCCCCACTCGCACCGTGGTCGCGGTCGCGTTCGGCGCACCGATGGAACCGGCCTCGATTTCGCTTGATAGCTTCTACGTTACCCGCGGTGATACGCGGGTCACCGGTCGGGTAACTTATCTTGACGCCAGCTATATGGCTGTCTTTTATCCGGCAGAATTGTTGGCTTCCGGCGCAACTTATACCGCCCACGTCACTCGCGCCGTCCGTGATCCTAGCGGTACCCCTCTGGCCCAGCCTTTGGTCTGGTCATTCACCACCACATCTGGCCAAACACCCCTCCATCAACACGTTGCCGCCGCCGGGGTACCCTTCCAGGGTGGCCTTAACATTTACTTCGGTGATCTGCACGGTCACGCCAATTATTCCGATGGTCAGGGCACCCCGGCCGAGGCTTATAGTACGGCTAGGGCCAGAGGTGTAGACTTTTACGGATTGTCCGAGCACGGTTTTATGTTGACTCAAGCAGAATGGGCTGATCTAGGCGTTATTGCCGACAACTTCAATGTTGATGGTCAGTTTGTCACCTTTCGAGGCTTTGAGTACACCAACTACTATGGTCACATCAACGTTTTCAACACAGCCACGTTTGTTCACAAGGATGATCCCAATTACGATACGTTCTTTGAGCTGTACGAATGGCTGCTGCAACAGCCCGGCGCCATTGGCCAATTTAATCACCCCACGATCCTTTCAGATCGAACGTTTAATTTCAATAACTTTGAGTATCATCCCCGGGCCGACCACGTTATGGTTTTGCAGGAGCTCTATAACGCCACCGAATTTCTGCGCAGTAACACCGTCGGCTGGCATCTGGGCTCGGTCGATAATTCGGATGCTCATTTCCGCAACTGGGCCTGGCGCCGCCTGGGGGTCTTGGCCACGAGCTTGACCCGGCCCGCTATTCTCGAGGGGCTGCGCGCCCGGCGCACCTTTTTCGCCTCGCCCAGTTATCCCCAGTTTGCCCTGGTGATGCAGGCTAACGGCTACTGGATGGGCTCGTCCGTGCCGTCCAGCGGACAGCTTAGCTTCAATGTTTATGCTTTCGACCCGGCTCCGTCCGGCAAAACTCTCACTCTCAAACTTTACGATAGCGGCAGCTTGATCGCGTCCCAAAAGATCTCCAGCCGGCAGTGGTACAACTGGCAGCCCGTTGTCCCGGCTCAGTTGGGCCATTTTTACTATGTTGAAGCCTACTACAACGATTGGCTTTACCCGGCTTACAGCAGCCCGGTCTGGGTCGAGCGTGCTCCAATCGCTCAAGCCGAGCCGGATAATCAATATCTGGCCGTCGGCAGCCTGGCCAGCCTGGATGGCCAGGGCAGTTATGACCCCGATCCCAGACAGGCCCTGGTTTACCAATGGACCCAAACCGGTGGCCTGCCCGTCAGCCTCAACGACCCTCGATCGCCTTCACCCGGTTTTGTGGCCCCCACCACGCCCGGCGATCTGACGTTTTCGCTCACTGTGGCCGATGCCGGCGGGCTGACCGGGACCGATACCGTGACGCTCAAGGTAACCGACCAACCGATTCTGGAGATTACCAAGACCGGTCCGGCCCAGGCCAAGCCGGATGAGCCGTTTGCTTATAATCTGGTGGTGAGCAATCGTGGCACCCGGCCAGCCAGCAACGTCGTGGTCACCGATAGGATTCCGGCCGGGGCCAACTATCATAGTGGCGGCGAAAAAGTTATCGATGGGGTCGTCTACTGGACGGTACCCACGTTGGCGGCTGGCGCCAGCGTGCCACTTGCGTTTCAGGTTACGGCGGCCGGTCCGGTTATCAATCAGGAATACGCGGCTTGGTGCGCCGACTGTATTCCGGCCGTTGGGCAGCAGGCCGTCGGTACCAACTTTATTAAGTTTTATCTGCCGGTAGTTCAAAACTAGAGCGGCTCTAAACGATGGTGGCGGGTAAGGCCGTCACCACCACAGTTTTTTTGTTCATTTATCAGGAGGCAAAGGATGAGCACGCATTATTTTCAAGACCAGGCCTATACCTTCGACGATGTCTTATTACTGCCTGGATTCTCGGAAGTGTTGCCCCACGAGGTCAACCTGCAAACGCGTTTTGTCCGAGATATTCAATTGAATATCCCTGTTGTTGCCGCGGCTATGGACACGGTCACCGAAGCCCGTCTGGCCATCGCCTTGGCCCGGGAAGGTGGCCTGGGGGTGATTCATCGCAATATGCCCATTGCTAACCAGGCGGCGGAAGTGGACCGGGTCAAACGCTCAGAGGCCGGTATGATCAACAATCCCATCACTCTGCACCCGCAGAACAGCCTAGCCCAAGCTGAGGAGCTGATGGCCCGCTATCACATCTCCGGTATCCCGATTACGGCGCCGGATGGTCAGGGCCGGCTGGTTGGCATTTTAACCAACCGTGACCTGCGCTTTGTGCAGGATTGGTCGCAGCCCATCGGAGACTATATGACCCGGGAGAGGCTGGTGACCGCCCCAATTGGCACCAGCCTGAAGGAGGCCGAAGAGATCTTGCAGCGCCACAAGATCGAGAAGTTGCCCCTGGTCGATGACGAGGGTAACCTCAAAGGTTTGATCACTTTCAAGGATATCAGCAAACGGCGTGATTATCCCAACGCCGCCATCGATAACCACGGCCGGCTGCGGGTCGCGGCTGCCATTGGGGTGGGGGATGACCACCGTGAGCGCCTGGCCGCCCTCATCGAAGCCGGGGTGGACGCCGTCGTTATCGATACGGCTCATGGGCACTCGCGCAAGGTGGTCGACGCGGTCAGTTGGATTCGCGGCCATTATCCGGCCACGCCGATCGTGGCTGGCAACGTGGCCACGGCCGAAGGCGCTCGAACTTTAATTGAAGCCGGCGCTGAGGCGATTAAGGTTGGGGTGGGGGCCGGCTCGATCTGCACCACCCGCGTCATCGCCGGGGTTGGGGTGCCTCAACTGACGGCTATTTTGGAATGCGCTCGCGCGGCCCAAGAATATGATGTGCCGGTCATCGCCGATGGCGGGATTAAGTATTCCGGCGATGCCGTCAAAGCGCTAGCCGTTGGCGCCACCTGCGCGATGCTGGGCAGTATGCTGGCCGGAGTCGAAGAGTCGCCCGGCGAGATTATCGTCTACGAAGGTCGTCCCTACAAGGATTATCGCGGGATGGGCAGCCTGGGGGCGATGAGCCAGTTCAGCAAAGATCGCTATGGCCAAAAGTCTGACAGTGGCAAGACCGTGCCGGAGGGGATCGAGGGCCGGGTGCCGTACAAAGGCAAGCTGGCCGACTTTATCTACCAATTTGCCGGTGGCATCCGCTCCGGTATGGGCTACGTAGGGGCGGCTAACCTGGCCGAACTACGCCAGAAGGCCAAGTTTGTGGCCATCAGTAATGCCGGCTTGATCGAGAGCCATCCGCACTCAGTGACGTTGACCAAAGAGGCGCCCAACTATAGTCCGCGCCGTTAGGACGGGTCTAAATTCCAAAAAGGAGCAATGGCCCATTGGGAAGCGCTTTCCGCGCTCCAAATTTGCTTAGGCTTCTGGCCTGTGCTACCATAGATTCCCGGACTGCAAAAGGAGAAACGATGTTTCCCAATTTCTTCCGGGGTAGAAAACTAAAAATTGTAACTGCGGACAAAGATTTAGAAGCCTGATTCCAAATACGGATCAGGCTTTTTTTTGGAGAGCGTTCATGGCCCATCTCATCTTACCCGGCCTGGTCGATGTTCACACCCATTTGCGGGTACCGGGTGGCGAGCACAAGGAGGATTTTACCACCGGCACGGCCGCGGCCTTGGCCGGCGGGGTGACTACTGTTTTGGCCATGCCCAACACGACTCCCCCGCTGACCACCCCGGCAGTGATGGCGGACACCCTTCACAAAGCCCAACGCTCGATCCTATGTGACGTTGGGCTTTTTGCTGGGGCCAGTCCGGAAAAGATCCAGCAGTTGCCGGCCCTGGCCCCTTTCGCTGTAGCGCTCAAGATCTATCTCAACGACACCTTTGGACCGCTCCGGGTGGAAGATCTGCCCACGCTCCGGGCCTGTTTTGAGCGCTGGCCACGAACTAAACTGATCGCCATGCACGCCGAGGGTCAAAGTGTGGCGGTCGGACTGGGCCTGGCCGCCAGTTACAACCGGCCGGTTCATTTCTGCCACATTAGCCGCCGGGACGAGATCGAGCTGATTGCTGCGGCCAAGCAGCAAGGCTTGCCGGTTACCTGCGAGGTGACGCCGCATCATCTCTTTATGACGGAAGCGGACGCGGCGCGGCTGGGACCGCTGGGCGATATGCGCCCCCGGCTGGCCACTCAAGCCGACGTTGACGCGCTGTGGGCCCATCTTAATACCACGGTGGACTGTATCGCCACCGACCACGCGCCCCACACCCTGGCCGAAAAGCAGAGCGATAGCTCGCCGCCGGGCGTGATCGGTCTGGAGACTTCTTTGCCATTGATGCTGACCGCGGTCAAGCAGGGCCGGCTGAGTCTGGAGCGGCTGGTTGAGCTTATGGCCACCAATCCGCGCCGCATCTTCAATTTGCCGGACCAACCCGACACAAGGATAGAGATCGATTCCGAGGCCGAGTACGAGCTGACCAATGAGGCCTTGCATAGCAAGTGCGGCTGGACCCCGTTTGCCGGGATGAAGGTCACCGGCCGCGTCAGGCGTGTAATCTTGCGCCAGGTTGAGGTCTTTAAGGATGGGCGGGTTATGGCCCTCCCCGGCAGCGGACGTTTACTCAGTGAACTTAGAAAAGGAGATAGTAATGATGGCTGAAGCAACGCTTCAACCCCTATTTAACTTTGATGAACTGGCCGTGCCGGCCAAAATTGGTAACGGCTTGACCGGTCAGGACATTATTTCGGTCTCGCAGTTTGATAAGGAGCGGCTCAACTACGTCTTTGCCCGGGCTCGCGAGATGCGTGAGATGGTTCAGCGGGTAGGCTCAACCGACTTGCTCAAAGGCAAGGTGCTGACCTGCCTCTTTTACGAACCGAGCACCCGGACCAGTGCTTCGTTCATCGCGGCTATGGAGCGCTTGGGCGGCGGAGTTATCCCCATTACCCAAGGGGTGCAGTTTAGCTCGGTGAGCAAGGGCGAGACTCTGGCCGATACCATCCGGACTCTGGAGCAGTACTCCGACGTCATTGTCCTGCGCCATCCGGAAATCGGCTCGGCCGAAGTCGCGGCCGATTATTCACAGGTGCCGGTGATCAATGCCGGCGACGGGGCCGGTGAGCACCCGACTCAGGCCTTGCTCGATCTGTTCACAATTCAGGAGGAGCTAGGCCAAATCAATGGTTTGAAGATTGCGATGGTTGGTGACTTGCGTTACGGGCGGACGGTTCACTCGCTGGTCCGGCTGCTGACTCAGTATGATGTCAGCTTACGTTTTGTCTCCCCGGAAATCCTACGTCTGCCGCTGACGATCATGAATCAAGTGATTGATGCCGGGATCAACGTCCGCGAGACCCACGACGTGCATGACGTGATCCGGAACGCTGATGTGCTATATGTCACTCGGGTGCAGAAGGAGCGCTTTACCGACCTGGCGCAGTATGAAGAGGTCCGGAACCACTACGAAATTACGTTGGAAGTGATGGAGCAAGCCAAGCAGAAGATGATTGTGCTCCACCCCTTTCCCCGGGTGGGCGAGGTTCATTACAACGTTGATCATGACCCCCGCGCCGCTTATTTTCGTCAAATTAGGAACGGGATGTACATTCGGATGGCGCTGTTAGCGGCGGTCTTGGGTAGGGCCTGACGTGGAACGTAGTTGGGTTTCACATTCCACGTTCTACGTTTGGTAAGGACTGGGTTCGACGTGAGCCGGTGCGGTTTTTTTCGGATCAAAGGCAAAAACCGGCCCATCCAGACAGGTCAACCAGCCTTCACCGACTTCGCAGCTACCACACAACCCGAGGCCACAGCGCATGTGGGCTTCCCAGGCCAATTGGACCGGAATCTGTTCAGCCTGCCCGACGGCGGCGATAGCCTGGAGCATCGCCGTTGGGCCGCAGCTATAGATAGTGGTGGGACGCCGGTTAGACTGGGCGATGACCAACGGAATCGCGTCGGTGACCCGGCCGTGGACTCCGACCGAACCGTCTTCGGTGGTGAGCCAAAGCGGTATGCTGCTGGCCCGAAACGCTTCGACCAGGAGGAGGTCGGCGGCCCGGCGGGCTCCGATGATCATCGAGATATGCTGGCCGAGTTGAAGGGCTCGGGTGGCCAAAAACAGCAGGGGCGCAACGCCGTACCCGCCACCGATCAGCAGGGCGTGCGGCGCGGTTGAGCGCTCGGCCGAAAGACGATAACCGTTGCCTAGCGGCCCACGCAGCCAGATGGCCTCACCGGGGGTGAGTTGATGGAGGGCTTGGCTAAACGGACCGACGTTGGCAATCGTTAGCTTGATTGGATCAGCGCCGGCCAGGCTAAAGGGTTTATCCGGCTGGCCCGGTAACCAGGCCATGACAAATTGGCCGGGGGCAGCCTCCAGCCGGCCGTTTAGGACGAAGGTCTTGGTGTACGCGTTTTCAACGACGACTTCAATTATTTTGTAAGGACGGGGTAGATTTATCTTCATGGCGGACGTATTTTGCCCTACTCCAGTCTTGTCGGCAAGAACGGGGTAATTAAATAACGCCTGGCTTCCAGACGGCTTGGCGAACAATGTTCCCGGCAAAAACACCAGGTCGCCAGGCAAGAATGCTTGTTTCTACCTAGACAATTTTTTGAATTTTAATTACCACTTTATAATTTTTCTGGGAACTACTATAAAATTCCTGTTCCGACTCTTGCTTATTTAGCCGAGGTAATAAGAATATAAAAACAATGAATGATGGCACTGGTCAATCCCGGACAAAGTTTTCGATGCTGCGCCAACAGGCGGAGGAGCTGTTACAGGATCGATCGCTTAGTCTCTCTCACTTTTTGCCGGAAGATACTCGTAGTCTGTTTCATGAATTGCAGGTTCACCAGATCGAGTTGGAACTGCAAAATCAGGATTTACTTGAGGCTCAACATGCCCTTGAGTCAACGCGCAACCGATATGCGAATCTGTATGATTTTGCGCCGGTGGGCTATTTTACCCTCGATCACCAGGGCAGAGTGATTGAAGCAAACCTGACCGGGGCGGCCATGCTGCGGTTGGAAAGAGACTTCCTAATCGATAAGTCCTTTACCAATTTTGTGGACTCCCGGTCTCAAGATACCTATTTTCTTTGGCGGCGGGCCCTGATTAGTGACCACTCGCAACGAACTTGTGAACTCAAACTAACCAGGCACGATGGTACCAATTTCGACGCTCATCTGGAAGGGTTAGTGGTGACAGATGAGCCGGGTCAATCTAACCACATGTTTATCGTGGTCAGCGATATGACCGAGCGTAAGCGCGTCCAGGCCGACTTAGAGTGGGAATTGGCCGTCAATGCGGCTCTCTCCAAGTTATATAAGCCTTTGGTTTCACCCTTCTCTTCAATCCAGGTTATTACCAGAACCGTTTTAGAGCAAGCTTGCGCTCTAACTGACAGCGAACATGGTTATGTATCCTCAATCGATCCCCATACCGGTGATAACGTGGCTCAGGCATTAACGGAGAAACTGCAAAATCGGCTTGGCCTTGATGGCGACAATGGCCGGATGGTCCTGCCTCGAGGGGTAAATGGTCAATATCGGACCCTCTGGGGTTACACGCTCAAGACAAAAGAAGGTTATTTTACCAATTCTCCCGAATCGTATCCCGCGTCCGGGGGCAGTTCAGAGGGGTATATTTTGCTTAAGCGCTCTCTGTCCGTGCCGGTGCTGCTGGACAAGGAGTTGGTGGGGCAGATTGGGTTGGCCAACTCGGAGCGCAATTATACCGAGCGTGACCTTGAAGCCATTGGACGTTTAGCCGAATTTTTTGCCCTGGCTATTCAACGTTTGCGGATGGAAGGGGCTTTGCGGAACAGCGAAGAGCGCTTCCGGCGGTTGGCCGAGAACGCTCCGGATATCATCTACCGGATTGGGTTGGAGCCGTCTCCTTTTTTTCGATACGTCAGCCCGGCGGTGACCAAAATCACGGGGTATCTGCCTGAGGAACTTTACGCCAATCCGGCCCTAATCTTCAACCTGGTTCACCCCATTGACCGGACCGCTTATGAAAAATATCTCACTCAACGAGAGATATTCGAGCATCCCCTGACCTTGCGTTGGCTCCGCAAGGATGGAACGATGCTCTGGATTGAGCAGCATAATGTGCCGGTCCATGATGAAGCGGGGAACCTGGTCATCGTAGAAGGGGTAGCTCGCGACATTACTGAGCGCAAACAAGCTGAGGAAACTCTGCAACGCTCTCACGATGAGTTAAATCGCCGCGTTGAAGCCCGGACGATGGAGTTAAAGGAAGCTAACGCCATCCTCGTTCAAGAAATTGCTGAACGGGAACGAGCCGAACTAGAGTTGCAGCAAGCCAAAGAAGCAGCCGAAGCGGCCAATCGGGCCAAAAGTGGATTTCTGGCCGGCATGAGCCATGAACTGCGGACTCCGCTCAACAGCATTTTGGGCTACGCTCAAATTCTAAAGGGTGATAAACGATTAACCCCGTCTCAGCTTAAAGAGATTGACATTATTGAACGAAGTGGCCAGCACTTGTTGACCCTGATCAACGATATCCTGGACTTGTCCAAGATAGAAGCCGAACGGATGGAACTTCATCCGACCGTATTTCAGTTACCCCTCTTTCTACAAAATATCGTCGATATTTTTCGGTTTAGGGCTGACCAGAAAAGGATTATTTTTAGCTACCAGCAAGACTCTTCTCTGCCTCTCAGTGTGGATGCCGATGAAAAGCGCCTACGGCAAGTTTTAATTAATCTATTAAGCAACGCTATTAAATTCACCGACCAGGGAACCGTTACCTTTTCAGTTACAAGATTGAGAAGTGTGTTGGAAGAGACCCCGGTCGGGTTGCCTGAGAGCGATCGATCCGGGCCCGCCATCTCCCGGAGGATTCATAAAATTCGCTTTAAGGTTGAGGATAGCGGCTCGGGCATTCCCAAAGAAAAGATGGATGAAATTTTTGAGCCGTTCCGGCAGCTTAGCCATCAAACTCATTTTGTAGAAGGCACGGGCTTAGGGTTATCGATTAGCCAACGGTTGGCCTCGCTTATGGGTAGCCGTCTGATGGTCAAGAGTGAGATTGGGCAGGGGAGTGTCTTTTGGTTTGATGTTGACCTCCCCGAGAGTGCGGTCGGGTCCGAGAATTACCCTCCATCGGATCAAGACATTATCGGCTTTAAAGAGGCCTCTCGTAAACTTTTGATCGTTGACGATCAAATTGAAAATCGTGAGTTCTTAAGAGATGCCCTGTCTCCCTTAGGTTTCACGGTAAGCGAGGCTGTCAACGGCCGGGATGCCTTAGAAAAGGCCCACCAAGATCAACCCGATCTTATCCTGGTGGATTTATTTATGCCCGATTTGGACGGATTTGAAATGACCCGACGGGTGCGGCAGTCTAAGAGCTTAAAGGATACGATTGTGATCGGGGTCTCGGCCAGCGCCTCCCAGGAAACTCGAGAAGAAAGTCTGGCGGCCGGCTGCGATCACTTTATTCCCAAACCAATCCAGCTTTCCTATCTGTTAGAGGTCTTAAGGGATCGTCTTCAACTGGAGTGGATCTACGAGGAGGCCAGCGCCATCGTCTCAAGTAATCAGCTTGCCGACCGGCCGCGGATCATTCCGCCTCCTGATGTAGAACTGAATAAGTTGTATAGCCTGGCGATGAGTGGCGATATTCGGGGGCTAATAGAACAGATCGATAAAATGCAACAACAATCGGAAGGGCAGTTACAGCCTTTCGTGGTCGAGCTTCGTCACTTGGTTGAAAGCTGGCAGATTAATAAAGCTCGTGAATTCATAAAGCAATATTTGGAGAATTAAGTTATGAGTATCACCCAGAATACCATTTTAATTGTCGACGATATGCCTGCCAATTTAGGCGTTCTCTTTAATCAGCTGGATCGCTCTGGCTTCCGCGTTTTGCTGGCTCAAGACGGAAATAGTGCCGTCCGTCAGGCCCATGATGATCAGCCTGATATTATCCTCCTGGATGTATTGATGCCGGTTTTGGATGGTTTCGACACCTGCCGGCAACTGAAGGAGAATGAAGCCACTCGCCATATTCCGGTCATCTTTATGACAGCGCTCACCGATATTGAAAGTAAAGTCAAAGCTTTTGAAGCCGGAGGGGTGGATTATGTAACCAAGCCTATTGAGTGGCAAGAAGTGCTGGCCCGGGTTATCACCCACTTGACGCTCCGGAATTTGCAGAGGAGTCTTGAGGAGGAAATTGCCGAACGCAAACAGGCTCAAGCCAAATTAGCTCAAGAACGAAACCTCCTCCGTACCTTGATCGACAACATTCCGGATAATATTTACGTCAAAGATGTTGAGGGGCGCTTCATGCTCAATAATTTGGCCCACGGTCGGGCCATGGGGGGGGTGGAGGTTGAAGGCAAAACGGAATACGAGCTTTTTCCCGAAGCACCGGCTCAACAGCGCGAACGTCGCGATCACGAGTTGATCAAAAATGGGCAGCCCTTGGTCAGCTACGAGGAGTTTGAACGGAACGATGATTCTTACCGGTGGCTTTTAACTACCAAAGTGCCGCTCCGGAACAGTCACGGTCAGATTATTGGCCTGATCAGTATCAGTCGGGATATTAGCGAACGAAAGCGGAAAGAAGATATGCTGCGGAGTCACGCCGCTCGTTTGCAGATCTTGCATGAAATTGATCGCGATATTTTGGCTGGACAGTCGCCCAAAATTGTGGCCCAAACCGTGCTTTCTTATCTGCGCGATGCTATTCCATGCCGGCGGGCCAGCATCGTCACCTTTGAACGCCAGGCCGGGGCTAAAGAAATTAATGTGGCCAGAGTCTTGGCCGCCCAAGTTGATTTTGAAACCAACCTTGGCGTAGACGCCTTGCTGCCTATCGAAGCCTTTAGCCTCGAGTCATTGAAAAAAGGCCGAGTGACGAAAGACATCCTGGCCCACCATGATCGCTCCGAGACGGAACAGGCTTTACTGGCTGAAGGCGTAAGTGCCTACATGAACGTCCCGCTCATTGCTGGCAATGAATTGATCGGCGCCTTGAATTTGGGGGCCAGCAGCCCTGAGGCCTTCACCGATAGTGCCACAGCCATTGCTGAAGAAGTGGCTGTGCATATGAGTATTGCCATTCGGTACGCCGCTAGCACGGATGATTAATCGTCACGCTACCAATCGGGTTGCCCTGACCATTCTCAAGCAGAGCCACCGAGGCCACTACGCCAATCCCATTCCCATCTTTTTGTTTTTGGCGTAATTCACCTGTCCATAGTTTTTCGGCCATGAGTCGCTGTTGTACCTGCTCTTGCGCCTCGCCGATAAATTCGGTTTGCAGTACTTCATGAATATCTTGGCCAATTACCTCAGCGGCTGTCCACCCATAAATCTTTTCGGCGGATTTGTTCCAGTTTGTGATTTGGGATTTCAGGTCAGTGGTGATCACTGCATCTGAAACATGCTGCAACAAATGATGTTGGTAGATCAGGATCTCTTCGGCCTGTTTCCGCTCAGTAATGTCCTCGGAAATGGAGATAAAGTGCGTAATCTTGCCGTCTTCACTTTTTACCGGTGCAATTGAGGTTTGCTGCCAGAACAGTTCCCCGCTCTTTTTCTTATCGCAAAATTCGCCGTGCCACTCGTTACCGGAGGCGATGGTTTCCCACAAACGCCGGTAAAACTCCGGCAAATGCCGTCCCGATTGAAGTAGCCTGGGACTTTTGCCTCTCACCTCACTCAAGGTATAGCCGGTGACTTCAGTAAATTTGGGGTTGACATACTCGATTTTGCCGTCGATATCCGTAATGAGGAATATGCCCGAACTCTGTTCGACAGCGCGATTAAGCTGGCGCAGCTCGTCTTGAAGTTTTTTCTGTTCGGTGATGTCGGTAAATGTAAGCACAATCCCACTAATTACGTTTTCAATGGTCCGGTAAGGCATGATTTGCATCCAAAACCAGTGCTTGTTCAGGGTTTGAACTTCTATTTCCTTTGTTTCTAAAGTTTCCAGAACATGCTGCGCATCCTCGACCAGATCTTCGTAAGATAAATTCGAAACGATGTGGCCAAGCGGCCGGCCAACGTCGGTTTCAATCAGATTGACCACCTCGGTGGCCGTTGGAGTAAAGCGCTGAATGCACAAATTCTGATCGAGGAAGATAGTTCCGATGCGGGTGTTGGTCAGCAGATTGTTAATATCGTTGTTAGCTTGAGTCAACTGCTCAATTTTAAGTTGCAGTTCAGAATTAACCGTCACCAGTTCTTCGTTGACCGACTGTAGTTCCTCTTGAGAGGTTTCCAGCTCTTCGTTGGTGCTCTGGAGTTCCTCATTGGTGGATTGCATAGCTTCATTGGCAAATCTGAGGTCCTCGTTGGAGGTCTCCAACTCTTCGATGGTGGTCTGCAGGTATTCCTTGGTAGATTTTAGCTCCTGTTTCAGGGTCATCAGACGTTGATCTTGATTGGTTGATGTGTCTAAGCTTGAGTCGCCGAGATCAGCGACCGGCGGGATGGGCACATCTTCAAAAACGACCATCATCAAGCCTTGCATCGCCGCCGGCTTGAGAATAGGTTTGACAATTAACCTGATGACTTGAATATGACCGTTGGTTTCCAGTTGGATTCGCTCGTAGATACTCTCTTGTTTCTGATTGATCACTTTCCGTACAGCCGCGGTCAGAGGCATCCTCAACTCCTCACGGGCCATCCTAAAAATATTGAAACTGGCGCGACCGCGGGGGGGTTCCAGATAGTTCGCGGTCCGACCATGGAAGTAGAGGACCTCGCCTCGTTCATTGATGATGACGCTGGGAGGCGCATAATCATCCAATAGAATTTTTTCGGTGAGATCTCGCAGGCTAAGCGATTTGTCGGCATCGCTACTCGGTCCCACCCGTTGGTCCAACAAGGGCGTTCCGGTAAAATCCGCTCCGCCTCGAAAACCGGGGGCGTTAGGCCGGCGTTGAAATAGCCGCCATTTGCTATCGATAACGGTATAACTCTCCGCCGCTGTCCCTAAGGTTTCTGAATTGCCCAAGAACAGATAACCACCCGGTTTAAGGGCATAGTAGAAGAGACGGAGAACCTGCTTCTGCAGTTCGGGTCCTAAATAAATCAACAGGTTACGGCAGCTAATCAAGTCGAGTCTGGAAAAGGGTGGATCTTTGATCACACTCTGCACCGCGAAGATCACCATGTCCCGGATCGGTTTGCGGACCCGGTAGGTGTTCCCCTCTTTGACAAAGAATCGGGTCAATCGTTCGGTTGAAACATCGGCGACAATGCCATCCGGGAAGAGAGCATTGCGGGCCCGCTCGATCGCGTGACTATCGATGTCGGTGGCAAAGATCTGAATATCAAAAGGCTGCTTGAGCGCATCCATTTGCTCTTGGATCAGCATCGCGATGGAGTAAGCTTCCTCGCCGGTGGAGCAGCCGGGAACCCAAACTCGGATCGGATCGGTTGGCTGGCGGTTGAGAAACAGACGAGGGACGATCTTTTGCTGCAAAGTGGTAAAGGCTTCCTGATCCCGGAAAAAGTGGGTCACGCCGATCAGCAACTCGCGGAAGAGGGCTTCGATCTCTAAGGGATTTTGTTGGAGATAACGGACGTAATCGCCAATATACTCAATCTGATTGATGGTCATGCGCCGCTCGATGCGGCGGCCGATGGTAGTATTCTTATACAAAGAGAAGTCATAGCCGGTTTGATTGCGCAGCAGAATAAAAATCTTTTGCAGGGAACTGGCCGATTGAGGCAGCAGGGGTTCCGGCTTTTTGACTCGCGCGATAAAGGCGTGCTTAACGTAGCTCTGGAGCTGCTCCGGCATACTGACCGGGTCTAAAATGTAATCGACAAGTCCGGTCGAAATAGCGCTGCGAGGCATGCCATCGTACTTGGCGGACAAGGGGTCTTGGACCATAGCCATGCCCCCTTCCCCTTTAATCGCTTTCAGGCCCAGCGTCCCATCACTGCCGGTGCCGGACAAGACAATGCCAATCGCTTGCTCCCCCTGGTCTTCGGCCAGCGAGCGAAAGAAGAAATCAATGGGCAGGCGTAAGCCCCGGCGGGCCGTCGGCTCCATCAAATGCAGGGATCCATGCAGCAGGGCCATATCTCGGTTGGGCGGGATGACATAGATGCAGTTAGGCTGCATCTTCATCCCATCCTCCACCTGAAAAACCTTCATCCGGGTATAGCGCCTGATCAGATCAACCAAAATGCTTTCATGGGTTGGGTCCAGGTGTTGCACCAGGACAAAGGCCATGCCGCTGTCCGGCGGCATATGAGTAAAAAACTTATCGAAGGCCTCTAAGCCACCTGCCGAAGCGCCGATGCCGACAATTGGAAAGGGCGTGCTCTTTTCCAACTCTAATTGGGAAGTCTGATCAGCTTCCGTAGCAAGGTCTTGATCAGATATAGTTACCTTGCGCGACTTTTTCGGGGCAGAGGAGTCTTTCGGATCCTGAAGTTGTGATTGAGGTACAGTCTTTCTTTTTGTCATAGTCGTGTTCCTTACAATTGGTCTCTATTTCGAAGAGCCTCAACAGAGGCAATGTGGTGTTCTTCCATAAACGTGACCAGCTCCTGTCCAATCTGCTGCATGGCCGCTACGCCTCGATACCAGACCGCCGACCCGACTCCAACTACCGTGGCGCCGGCCATAAGCATCTCGGCAGCATCCCGGCCGGTTGACACCCCTCCCGTGCCGATGATGGGCACCGACACGGCCCGGGCTATTTCATACACGCAGCGGAGCGCAATCGGCTTGAGAGCTGGACCGGAGATGCCGCCGACTTTGTTGTGGAGCAGCGGCTGCCCGGCATCTGCATCGATGACCATGCCAGGCATCGTGTTGATGGCCGTGATGGCATCCGCTCCTGCCTCAACCACCGCGGCGGCGATGCGAGCAATATCCGGGACATTGGGCGCCAACTTGATCGAAATGGGACAGCTTACGGCCTGTCGCACCGCCGTAGTTACCGCCGCGGCGCTTTCCACCGTCCCGGCGAAAGGCGTACCAAATTCATCGCCGACATTAGGACAAGAGATGTTGACCTCAATTAAATCCGGTTCAGCTTGAGCCACAGTTCTGGCCACTTGAGCAAACTCGGTCACCGTGCCGCCAAAGATGCTGGCCAGCAGCGGTACGCCAAGCGGCTGAAGCCTGCGTTTGGTCTCAGCCAGCAGTGGAGCTTCCTCCGCTGCCCCAGGATTGGTTAAGCCGATAGCGTTAAGTAAGCCACCGTTAAAATCAAAAGCAACCGGGTTAGGATGCCCGGCTCGAGGCTCTGGGCCGCAACTCTTAGCGGTGACCATCCCTGCCCCATTCTCGGCCGCTCGCAGCATCAGCGCTGCGCTTGTGCCGATGATGCCGGAGGCCAGCACGAACGGGGTAGCGAGGTGAAAATTAAGAAACTGGCACTTCAAGCGTGAGTCACTTGCCTTTGGCACTGCCTTGTCGTCTCCTTACCTAACCTCAAGTTACCGTATTATGCCGGAACTTGGCCTAGTGTCAAGAGCAGACAAAACAAAAACCCTACAAAACTAAGACAGCAACTTCAAATTTCCAGGGGAATGATATTATGACCATAAGCTCCCATATTCGGGCCGAGTGTCTCTTCATAATTTGGACGGAAGGCCCATTCTTGGTCGCAGGCATGGCATTTAAGGCAGCCGGCCGGAGGGCAGGCCGGGGTTAAATCGTCGCGGAGGGCCCGGCGCAGATCCCAGGAGAAGAAAGCCTTGCTGACCCCTGTGGTCACGCTTTCCCAAGGCAGCTTTTCGCTAACGTCACGTTCGCGCAGAAATTCAGCCTGGTTAAGTCCTTCTGCCTCTAGCGCCCGCTGCCACTCTTTAAGGGTAGTTTTGCGCATCCGGGCCAGGACGCGCCCCAGTCGCCGGTCGCCGCGAGCGAGGACCCCTTCAACGGCGGCCCAAGCCGGACTGTCACTGCGAACCACGACGCCGTTAGGGTTGAGCCGATCCTGAAGATATTTGACCCGCGTCTCTAGTGTCTCAACCGGCATCATCGCCGACCACTGGAAAGCCGTGTGCGGCTTGGGAACATAGGGCGTGGCATTAATCGCAATGTTGCGTGGAAAAATTGATCGGGCGGCCAGACTGAGGGCCGCAATGGCCTCCACGTCTGCCTCGGTTTCGGTCGGTTGGCCGACCATAAAGTACATCTTGAGTTGAGGAAAGTTATACTTGGCCGCCAACTCAACTGCCTGTAAGATTGAGGCATCCGATTGAGGTTTGTTGATGACCTTGCGCATCCGGACGCTGCCGGCTTCCGGGGCAATGGTTAAGGTTTGGTTGCCGCTTTCAGCCATACCTTTGATCAACGGCTCGCTGATGGGGTCGGTGCGCATCGAGGAGGCGGTCAGGCGCGCTCCCATCCGGCGCAACTCAATGGCAATCTGGTCAATCCAGCTATGATCGCTGACGGCGGCACTAACCAGGCCTACCCGATCCCGGTGTTTCAGGCCATGCTTGGCTGCGATCAGGACCGTCTCAAGGTGCATCTCGCGCATGGGCCGGTAAACGTACCCGGCCATACAGAAGCGGCAGCCGCGCCCGCAGCCACGGCCAATTTCGATCAGGGTGCGATCTCCAAACTCGGTCCGGTCAGAATAGATCTGGGTCACGGTCGGCAGCGTCTCGATATCTTTGATCCAGACGCGCGGAATAGGGGTCTGGCCATCGTGCAAGGCCGGTACGTAAATTCCATCAAGCTGGGCTAACCGTTTGTAGGCTTCGTGACGCGGGGCATCGACGACGTCCCACAGCGTATCGAGGAGGGGAGGAACAATGCCTTCAGCTTCACCAATGGCGATGGCGTCAAAAATCTCGGCCATCGGCTCAGGGTTAGTGTAGATGGCCGGGCCACCGGCAATGACTAAGGGCCAGTTTTCATCTCGCTCCGCGGCGAATAGGGGCATCCCGGCCCGGCGCATCATCTCTACCACATTGAAGTAGTCCATCTCGTAGGACAGGGTAAAGGCAATCAGGCCAAACTCATCGAGAGGGCGTTGGGACTCCAGGGAAATAACCGGCTCGTCCGGACGCGGCGCCTGCTGATCGCCAAAGAAAACGCGTTCACAGACCACGTCCGGCTGATCGTTAAAGAGGCGATACAATAGGTGCAGTGCCAGGCTGCTCATTCCCATCCGGTATGTATTGGGCCAGACTAAGGCCACTGGCAGCTTGCCACCCCAGTTTTTAAGGATAACGCCTTCTTCTTGGCTAACCATCTTCTTAACTTGGTCGATGTAGCGGTAATTTTGCTTGCGTTTCATATCAGAAATTAAGCTTTCGCCAGGCTGTGCTTGGCAGTAGTCCGTCCCACAGCTGTTAGGATGTACTTTTTACAAATTCGACTATAGAATTTACCTCAAAGCCGGGAAAATGACAAGCTCAAATATTGACCTTTTCCGGCTGATCAAGCTGGATCGGCTCAGTATTCGTCCCACTTTCGAACCCTGCGGCCTCCTTCACCACGTACAGTGGGCGAGCCCGGACCTCATCGTAGATGCGGCCCAAGTATTCGCCGATGATGCCTAAAGAAATAAGTTGAATGCTGCCCAGAAACAAAACCATAATCAGCGTTGTCGCCTGTCCAAAGAAGGCTTCATCGCCAAACAGGCGAGCGATAATCACAAAGACGATAAACAAACCGCTGGCGATAGCGGCGATAAACCCGATCCAGGTAGCGAGTTGCAGCGGAAAGATGCTGAAGCCGGTGATGGCCGTAATGGCCAGCCGGACCATTTTGCGCAGCGGATACTTAGTCTCGCCGGCAAAGCGCTCTTCGCGCACGTAGGTAACGCCGGTTTGCTTAAAACCCACCCAACTGGTTAAACCCCGGATGAAGCGATGATGCTCGCGCATAGCCTTCATCTGATTCACAACCTGGCGATCCATGAGCCTAAAATCACCAGTATCGAGCGGGATATTGACATCCGTAATCCGGTAAATAATCCGGTAGAAAAGGTTAGCGGTCAAGAGCTTAAACCAACTCTCCCCTTTACGTTCGCTCCGGACGGCGTAAACGACCTGATAGCCCGCTCGCCATTTGTCGATCATCTCCAAAATGAGCTCGGGCGGATCTTGCAGATCGGCATCAATTAAAATAACGACCTGACCTTGGGCGTAGTCCATCCCGGCCGTGACCGCAATTTGGTGACCAAAGTTTCGGGCAAACTCAATGAAATGCACCCGCGGGTCTTCAGCCCGGAGTTGTCGCATAACTTCGCCGGTGCGGTCGGTGCTGCCATCATTAATGAGCACCAGCTCCCAAGGTTCGCCGGTTTGGTCTAGAATCGTGGAAATGCGGCGGTATAGCTCCGGCAGACTCTGTTCTTCATTCCAGCATGGCGCAACAATTGAACAAAAAACCTTTGGCACGAAAAACTATCTCCTCAACATAGGATTTTCTACCTTATTACGGTCTGAGGTATTATAGACCAGACCAGGCTTTTTCTCTACCTACCATATTCCTATTTATTCCGGCTGGCCCTTATGCTACAATTTTCAGCAGTCAGGCGTACAAAAATCGACTATATTTAGGGATTGTCGCCGAGGTATGATACCATATCTGGGGAGTTTATTCGACTCTCTACGCCGAACCTTAACTTGCTTCCATAGCTTGTCGCAACATGTGAGGATTGTTGAATGGCGAATGAATTAGTCCTAATCATTGATGACTCCCCTCAGATGATCAAGTTCATCACTGATTACGTTCTTAAGCCCCACCACTATCGTTACCTTGTTGCTCAAGATGGAATAACCGGTCTAGAACTAGCGCTGGGGCGGCAGCCGGACCTCATTTTACTCGATATGAACATGCCTAAAATGACCGGACTGGAGGTCTTGGAGGCGCTCAATACCCGCGCTATCAGTACCCCGATCATCGTCATGACGTTTCACGGCTCCGAACCTTTGGCGGTAAAGACCTTTCGCATGGGCGTTAAGGATTATCTTCTCAAACCCTTTACCGATGAGGAACTGCTGCAGGCTATCGGGCGAGCACTGACCGAACGGCGCCTGCGGCAGGAACGAGATGAACTTACCAAACGTCTCCTGAAAAACAATCAGGCCTTAGAGCAACGCTTGCGAGAACTCAATACCTTGTTTGGCATCGGTAAGTCCATCACTTCTGTCTTGGACCAAAACAAGCTGCTGACCCGGTTGGTTGAGGCTGCGGTTTATCTCACCAACGCCGAAGAAGGGTCGCTATTGTTGCTTGATAAGGACACAGACGAGCTTTACATGGCAGCGGTCCAAGGCATCGATCGCCGGCTGGCCGATGCTTTCCGGGCCGCGGTCGACCAGAGTTTATCCGGGAGTGTCCTGCAAAGCGGCCACCCTCTGCTGCTGACCGGCAAAGACGCCACCAAACTGCAAACCAGAAGCCTGGTTCACTCTCTTATTTTTGTGCCGCTCAAAACCCGGGGAAAAGTCAGTGGTGTGTTAGGCGTGACCAATCGCCACCAGCGGAGAGATTTCACTAACCATGATTTGCGCTTGCTCTCCACCCTGGCCGATTACGCCGCCATTTCTCTGGAAAATGCTGAGCTGTTCAATCATATCGCTGATGTCTCCACTATGGCGCAGGACCTGCAGGCACCGCTGAACTCAATTAAGGCTTACGCCCAAATGTTAAACGCTGGCGGCGACCTGGACGACAAACAGCAGCTCTTGATCGATCGTCTCACGGATGGTGTTGATCAGGTTGCCTTCCTGATTGATCGCTTGCTTCACCTCAATGCTACCGGGCTCGGTCTCGATCCGAGTCTATATCACCTCACCAAGAGTTGACTCTGCCCTGCCCCGCTTCTATAATCCAACCTTATGAGCATGCAAACCTCCACCGCTGAGCTGATTAAGCGCTTGTCTGTTGCCGTTGGAGTAACCGGCTATGCGGGACCTCATAACATTCATGAAGTCGTTAGCGCCGAGATGACGCCTCTGGTCAACCGGGTGAGCCACGACCGGCTGGCCAGTGTCACCGGCCTTAAAGCGGGTGAGCAGACTCCTGCTGGGGGCCAGCCCCGCCGTAAAATTATGCTGGCTGCTCACCTGGACGAAATTGGCGGGATGGTGACCCGGCTGGATCAAGGCTTCCTGCGTTTTACCCAGATTGGTGGGCTGGATGATCGGGTCTTGATGGGCCAGGAAGTGACCGTCCATGGAAAACGTGATTTGCCTGGCCTTATCGGCTCGATTCCGCCCCATTTTCAGCGTAACGGCAAGAGTAACAAAGTCGATCTGTATGAGATGCTGATTGATGTGGGTTTACCGGCCGAAGAGGTCGAGCAGTTGGTTCAGGTGGGCGATTTAATTTCGTTCCGGCAAGTACCGCTGGATCTGAAAAATGGCCTGGTGGCTGGCAAATCGCTTGATAACCGCGTTTCAGTGGCAGCCATACTGGTTTGCCTGCAAGAGCTGCAAAAGATGCGCCATCAGTGGGACGTTTATGCCGTGGCCACCGCCGATGAGGAGTGGAGCTACTATCTGGGCGCAGCCACCCAGGCTTACGCTATTCGCCCCGATGTGGCCATTGTCATCGATGTAACCTTTGCCGACGTGGATGAACTGGAGGTGAAGCTGGATCAAGGCCCCGTTATTTCGTTAGGACCCAGCAACCATCCCTTTATTCGGAAGCGGCTGATCGATATTTGCGAAGCGATGGAGATGAGCTACCAGAGTGAGATGATGCCCAGCGGGGCCGGGTCGGATGCTTACGCCATCGAAGTCAGCCGAGAGGGAGTGCCCACGATTCTGATTTCAATCCCCAGCCGCAATATGCACACGGCGGTCGAGATCGTTCAGCCGAGGGATGTGGATCGAGTGGGGCGATTGCTGGCTCAGTTTATTGCCAGCCTGGACGAAGCTTTTGTGACCGAACTCATTCCTAAAATTTGAGAAGCGCCTGTGATCGACAGCCGAAAAAAAACAGGCCGCCGGGGCGAAGCGCTCGCGGCGGCCTATTTTGTTGAAAAAGGCTACACCATTTTACAGCGGAACTGGCGCTGCCCGGCCGGAGAGTTGGATATTGTGATGGCTCGGGATGACACGCTGATCTTTGTCGAGGTCCGGGCCAGGCGCGGTAACCACTTTGGTTCGGCCGAGGAGAGCATTACCCCGGCCAAACGGGCTCGCTTAATTGCGCTGGCTCACACGTATATTCAACAAGAACAGCCGTCCCATACCGCCTGGCGCATCGATGTGGCAGCGGTCCGGTTAGACTCTCGACCCCAGATTACCCATATTGAGAACGCCGTCGGGTGGTAAGGCCGATTTGATTTAATCCCCGTAGACCTCTGCCAGAGCGGCCTGATGAATCTCGTAGGCGCGCTGGCCAAAGCAGACCAGCTTGACCTGTTCAATCGAACTCCCGGCCTCTAGGGCCTGTTTAATCTCCCGCAGGGCGACGCGGGCAGCCCGTTCCATGGGGAAGCCATAAACGCCGGTGCTAATCGAAGGAAAGGCCACCGTCTTGAGACCGTACGCTTCAGCCAGGGCGAGGCTGTTCCGGTAGCAGTTGGCCAGTAGCTCATCCTCGCGGCTATCGCCGCCCCGCCAGATGGGTCCCACGGTGTGGATCACGTATTTGGCAGGGAGGCGATACCCGCGGGTCAGCCGGGCTTCGCCAGTGGGACAGCCGCCCAGGGTCCGGCACTCGGCCAGTAGCTCCGGTCCCGCGGCCCGGTGAATCGCCCCATCAACGCCCCCGCCGCCCAGCAGTGAACTATTAGCAGCGTTTACAATCGCCTCGACCTCTTGCTGGGTGATATCGCCTTCAACGACTTCGATTCTGTGTCTATCCATCTCGTGGCCTTAAACTCTGACCGGTTTTCGTGGCGAGGGCGTCGACTCGCTGAGAATGTGGAGCGGCTGGAGGATGAGCGCGCTGATGCCCCACGATAAGAGCCAGGTCAGGGTCGTGATAATGATGAATTTAAGGTAGATCGAAATAGGCACGCTGACAAACAAGAGAGCCAAAGGATAGAGAATGAGCGGGTGGAGATAGTAGATCCCATACGAGTTGGCGGCCTGGCTACGCCAGAAGGCGCTGTCGCTGTTGAAAAACGTGCGAAACAAAGCCACCCCAAACATAAGCCCTGAGAAGCAGAAACCGTTAAATAGCAGCGCCGTGCCGGCTTTCAGCGTAAGGGTGGTCTGGATTTCAAGCGGCACCGTCAGACGGTAGCCCAGATAAAGCAGGCCGGATACGACAAAGAGCGGCAGCCAGACGACCAACCTTGGTTGATAACCGGTTGAGCTAAACCAGCTCTGCCGGTAGGCCAGCACGCCCAAAATAAAGTAACCAAAGTACAGGGGCAAGCGGACCGGCTGGTACATAAACAGATAAATGTGGCTCCAGGCATCAAGCGGGAAGATCAGGTTCATCGCTAGAAAGCCCACCGTCATCAATCCTAAAAAGGTTACAAACAGACCGCTGGACGGACGGGTAACCGTGGGCGCCAGACTCCGCAACGCCGGGCTAAGGTTGTAGGCCAGGGTGAGCAGGACAAACATTAGCATTAAGATGCCCAAAAACCAATAAACCGACTGTTGGTAGCCCACACCCCAGTAATCGCCACGCCAAAAATCGAGGAGAGAGAGCGGGGCGCCGCGCGAGAAGTAAATCATATAGGCGGTGGGCGGGGCCAACAGCAGCACGCCGAAAATCCAGGGTAGGCCAATCCGCTTGAATTTATCACTCAAGAACGTGGCCGCCCCCCGCTTTGCTAGCGACGGCAGGGCAAAGTAACCGGCCACAAAAAACATGATCAGCATAATTGGCACATCGACCAGGAGGACTACCATCGTAAAAAAGAGACTGCGTTCGGGATCGAGGACGTACCACCACTCCGGGGCAAAGGCCATGTAAGTGATGGCGGCGTGCAGCACAATCACCAACACTATGACCACCGCCCGCAAATTGTCGAGAAAGTATAATCGTTCCGAAGGTTTCACCGTGTCTCCTCGTGGTTGAAAAGTCTCGCTATTTAAGACTACCCTCTTACCTTACCTCAAAACGGCCAACTATGCACCACCCAGTTGAATAGTTGCTCGCCTGATCAAGAGTCTAGGGGTACTATTCGTTGGTAAGTCAGGGCAACAAGTTCAAAACGAAAACGCAAAACGTAAATTTACGTTTTGCGTTTTCGTTTTACGATTTGAACCTTTTGGCAATCAGTTGAGTCGGTTTACTTATTTCACACTTAAAGAGATCATCTGGGCGGAGTCGATGCCAGAGTGAGGCAACTCCAGAGCGGGTGAGGAGTGGAGCGTAGGCTTTTTGGGCAACCAAACTTCAACGGCCGCCTCATCACAAGCGTGGAACTTGGGGCAAAAAACACAATCTCGCTTGACCTTGCGCGGGAGCTTTTCGATGTGGGTCAAACGGAAGCCGAGCTTGAGAAAGAAGCCCGGTTTCCGGGTCAAGGCAAAGACCCGCGGAATCTCCAACTGGCGGGCGTCCTCAATCAGGATCTCAACCAGCCGCCGGCCCACGCCTTGTCCCTGGCACTCGGGACTAATAACCAGGGACCGGACTTCGGCCAGGTCTTGCCACATCACCAGCAGGGAAGCCATCCCCACGATTTTGACGTCGTTTTCGGCCACCAGCCATTCCCGGATGGAGCGATAGACGTCTTCTTCGGTGCGAGGCAAAATTTCGGCCTGGCGGGCATATTCTTCTAGCAGCGGTATCATCCGCGGAACATCAGAGAGCCGGGCGCGGCGAATAGTCGTCATCTGCGATTACCCTATAGTCTCCAAAGCTTTCAACAGCCGATCCACCAGGAGATCGATCTCACTCTGGCTGATCGTCAGCGGCGGCAGCAAGCGAACCACCTGCGGGCCGGCTACCAGGACGATCAGACCTTGTTCGCGGGCAGCCGCCACAATGTCTACCGCGGGCGGGATCGAAGCTAAGCCCCACATCAGCCCTTTCCCCCGGACTTGCTTAATGAGCGGTGAGTTGGCCACCCGATCTTGAAGTTGGCTGGCCAGATGCCGGCTACTGGCCTGAATATGGTGAAGAAACTCCGGCGTGTTAACGTGGCGAAAGACGGCGTGAGCAACGGTGCAGACCAGCGGCCCGCCGGCAAAAGTGCTGCCGTGGTCACCCGGCTCCAAGGCGTCGGCCACGGCTTGAGTCATCAGAATGGCGCCGATGGGCAGACCCCCGGCCAGCGGTTTGGCCAGAGTCATCAGATCGGGGGTGATGCCGTAACTCTCGTAGGCCCACAGGCTGCCGGTGCGGCCCAGCCCACACTGGATTTCGTCAAAAATTAGCAGAGCCCCGACCTCGTCGCAGCGCTGGCGCAGTCCGGTCAGGAACTCCGGCGTGGCCGGGGTGACGCCACCCTCTCCTTGCACCGGCTCGACGATGACGGCGCAGGTCTGGGCAGTGATCGCCCGACGGGCGGCTTCAAGGTCATTGAACTCGACAAAGGTCACCGGCTGAATCAGCGGGCCAAACGGAGCCCGGTATTTCTCGGTGGCCGTCACCGACAGCGACCCCATCGTCCGGCCGTGAAAAGAGCCGGTGAATGCGACAAAGCCGGTCTTGTCGGCCTGCCCGTGCTGCCGCCCCCACTTCCGCGCAAACTTCATAGCGCCTTCATTCGCCTCCGTGCCGGAATTGCTGAAAAAGACCCGATCGGCAAACGAGTTCTGGCACAGATCGCGAGCCAGCAGAGCCTGCGGTGCGGTGAAGTACAGGTTCGAGACGTGGATCAAGCCGTCGGCCGCTTGGCGCAGCGCCGCGATGACCGTTTGATTCGCATAGCCAAGAGCGTTAACCGCGATCCCACTGCCAGCATCCAGATAACGCCTGCCTTCCGTATCGTACAGCCAGACGCCGTCGCCGCTCTCCAGGACCAGTTCCGGACGCTTATAAGTTTGTAGAATGTACTGTTGCTCAAGTTTGATAATTTCAGCGGTGATGCTCATAAATTAACCTCCTGTCTGGCTGAGAATTAGTCAAAACAAAGATGGTGTCATCGATCGCCCAGAGTCGGCTAGTCGTTGATAATACGGGTGCCACTGTTTGTCTTCAAACCCTCCAAATTGGTAATCCGGACCGTGGCCACGCCGCCCTCGATCGCCTCCAGGGCTGAGCGGACCTTAGGAATCATCCCGCCGGTGATAACCTGCTCGGTGATCAGTTGCTCAACTTCGGCCGTGGTCAGGCGGGGCAGCAACTCTTGCTCGCGCAGGACGCCGGGCACGTTAGAGACAAAGACCAGCTCCGCCGCCTGCATGGCGACCGCGACCGCGGTAGCCACGTGATCGGCGTTGACGTTGAAGATGCTGCCATCGGGACCGTAGCACAACGGGGAGAGCGTCGGCGTGATGCCGTCTTCCAGCAGCCGCTTAAAGACCTCGGTGCGGACGTGGGTGACGCGCCCCACCTGGCCCAGATCGCCGCCGGGGTGCTCCAGCTTCTCGGCCCGGACCGAGGTCCGATCTACGCCGGACATACCCAAGGCGTCCACGCCTGCCTGCGATAGGGCCGAGACCAACCGCTTATTGACCCGGCCAATCAAGACCATCTGGACAATATCCAGCGATTGGGCATCGGTCACCCGCAGGCCATCAATATACTGCGCCGCCACCCCCAGCCGCTCCTGGAGTTCACGGATCTCCTTGCCCCCGCCGTGAACGAGAACAGGAGGCGCCACCAGGGCGGCCACGGCCTCTCCCATCCGTTTTACAAAGTCGTGATCATCAATTTCCTGACCGCCAATTTTGAGTACGAGCATTGCGTCCCCCCGGTTTAGTCGTTAGTTTCAGTAGGCAGTCATCAGTCGTCGGTCGTCAGATAGAGATAACTGATGACGAGATTTTGATTAATATGGGTGCAGCCCCAGCCGCGTTAGCCCGGTTGTTTCCGCCAGGCCGAACATCAGGTTAAGGTTTTGAACGCCGGCGTGTGCGCCGCCTTTGCCCACGCTATCGAGGGCGCCGAAGACCACAATGCGATTACGCCGCTCGTCCACGTCCAGGCCGATGTGGCAGAAGTTGGTGCCGGAGGTCGCCGACACCCAGGGATAGGGCTTGTACTGCCAACTGGCCTGCGCATCTTTGGGTAGATCAAAGATTTTGATAAAATACTCACCTTCGTAAAAAGCGCGATACAAGTCAAGCAGCCTCTCACGGTTGACCCTTTGTGTGGGGAAAGCGTGGCAGATGGCTAAAATACCCCGCGTGATCGGCACGTAGGAGGACGTAAAGTGAACTACCACCTTAGCCTCGGTCAGCGCTCCCAACTCCTGCTCCATCTCGTAGGTGTGGCGATGATCAACGACATTATAAGCCACAATGTTATTGCCGATTTCGGGATGGTGCATAGTCACATCCAGGTCCGCTCCGGCGCCCGCCGTCCCGGACAGGCCATCGACCACCAGTTTATCGGTTTCAATCAGGCCGGCCTTGACCAACGGGGCCAGCCCGAAAATCGCCGCAGAGGAGAAGCAGCCGGGGTTGGCAATCACTCGGGCCTGCTGGATCTCGGCTCGATGCAGTTCCGGAATGCCGTAAACGGCTTCTTGCGCGACCGGCCAGGCCGCGTGGTCCCGTTTGTAGACTCGCTCCCACTCGGCTCGGTTTTTCAGCCGGAAGTCCGAGCCCAGATCGATCAGCTTGGTGCCTTGAGCCAGCATGTCGGCGGCTAAGGTCATCGGCGTGCCGGTGGGTACGGCGAAGAAGACGGCATCGACCGGAGTGATTTCTGCCGGCGAAATCAGCTTCAGGCCGGAGCCATAGAAATTGCGGTGAAAATTCTCCAGGGGTTGCCCACTGCGGCTGGTGGCCCAACTCACCTCAACCGCCGGATGCTCGCTCAAGACGCGGAGCGCTTCGCCGCCCATATAGCCGGATGCCCCGTAGATGCCTACTTTGATCATTATCGCTACCTCCTCAACCTTTGTTTTTGAAACTGGTCACTGTAACCCCGTCGTTTCTTCCAGACCAAACATAATATTGAAGTTTTGCACCGCCTGGCCAGCGGCTCCTTTGCCAAGATTATCGATCGAGGCGCAGAGAATCAGTTGGCGGGGGTTAACCGGCGTAATTGAGATAACGCATAAGTTAGTGCGCTGAGTGTGAGCCATCGTGGCCAGTTGGCCGGCGGGTAGAACGCGGACAAAAGGCTCGTTGGCATACTGATCGGCAAACAGCTTTTGGATGGTGGCAGGGGATAGATCTTGGTTAAGGCCAACATAGATGGTCGAGAGCATGCCCCGGCTAATCGGGGTCAGGTGCGGCGAGAAGATCAGCTTATCGGCCCGCCCGCCGAGGGCCAGGATAGTCTGTTCCATCTCGGCCAGGTGGCGATGACTCTGGCCGATACTGTAGGGCGAAAGGTTTTCATTGACCTCCACAAAGTGGCTGGTCAGCTTCAGCGACCGCCCCGCGCCGCTAACGCCGCTTTTGCTGTCGGCAATGATCGGGGCCTCAGGCTCAAGCAGCTTTTCCTTGAGCAGCGGAGCCAAAGCCAGAAGCACGCTGGTCGGGTAGCAGCCGGGGTTGGCCAGGAGATCGGTCTGGGCAATTTGAGGCCGGAACAGTTCAGGCAGACCATAGACCGCCTGGCTAAGCAAATGCGGGGCTTCGTGCGAGACGCTGTACCACTTTTCGTAAATGGCGGCATTGGTCAGCCTGAAATCGGCGGACAAATCAATGACCCGGACGCCCGCTTCTCGAGCGGCGATGACGGTTGGCATGCTGGCGGCGTGGGGCAAGCAGCAGAAAACGGCTTGAACCTGATCCAGCGGCGCCTCGGCGGCGGCGACCAGGGGTAAATCCCAGGCCACCGGGTAGATGGCGCTCAACGTCTGGTTGGCCGAGCTTTCTGAAGTGGCGAAGACCAGTTCAACGGCAGGGTGATGTTTGAGGAGATGGAGCGTCTCGAAGCCGGTATAGCCGCTGGCGCCGTAGACACCGACCGCAATTTTAGCATTACTTTTCATCATTGACCTCGCTGTGTTGCCCTTTCAATTAAGATGGTGTGGTCTGTCGACCTGTTCTAGCGGGCCGGCAAGAACCAAGTCCGGTCATCAAAAAAAAAGCCGACTTCCTTTGTCTGGAAGTCAGCTTGTAGGCTAAAACGAAACCGGCCCAAAGCGCTCTATCCAGACATAGGGTCTGGCTGAGGACGACGCGGGCTCCTAACAACTGCAACAATACTCATTAAACACACATTCCTGAGTGATATTTGAAGTTTAGCACGGTTAAGTTAGGCTGTCAATCTCAAAACTTGTTCGTAGACACTAATAGTTTGGCGGGCGATTCGTCCCCAGTTGAACTCTTCCTCAACCCGCTGGCGGGCCCGAACGATATGTTCTTGAACCCAGTCGTATTCGGTTAGGGCTCGGATAACGCCCCAAGCCACGGAATTGGGGTCGTCCGGATAGATGGTAATGCCGGTATCTCGATAGGTCACCACCTCGGACAGCCCGCCGACATCGCTGGCCACGACTGGACAGCCAAGGGCCATCGCCTCTAAAGCTACGATGCCAAAGGGTTCATACAGGCTGGGGAAGACGGCGCAGTCGGCTACTTTAAAAAGGAGATTGCGCGCTTCGTCGGAAACGAAGCCGATAAAGTTGACTCGGTCCGCAATGCCGAGGTTTTGGGCAAAGTTCTGCAAGTGTTCCGCCTCCGGCCCTCGCCCGGCGATGACCAGGCAAACGTTAGGACATTCATGCTGGATAAGCGGCACGGCTTCCACCAGACGGTGGATACCCTTCTCGTGGACCAACCGGGAGACAGAGAAAACCAGCTTATCCCCCGGCGCCACGTAACGGGCTCGAAATTCAGCCGGGGCCACGTCTTCGACTATTTTTAAGCCGGCAATGTTAACCCCATTCGGGACCACCGACATATCTTCGAGCGGGGTATCAAAGAAATTGTGGAGTTCAGTGGACATATAACGACTGCAGACGATAACGCGATCGGCTTGATGAATGAGCCTCTGCTCGGCCTGATCGATGTTGCGCTGGAGGTGGCTCATTAAGTAGCCGCGGCCGCGCCCTCGCTCGGTGGCATGGATAGTAACCACCAGCGGATAGCCAAGATCGGACTGAACGGCGATACTGGCGAACCCGGTCAGCCAATCGTGAGAGTGCAAGATTGACCTGACCCCTTCTACTTCATTGAGGCGAGTGACATAGTCGGCCAAAACAGGTCCAACCCGGCTGACCCGTTCATAGATGTCAGGCGCCATATCTTGGCTGGGAACCGTGACCCGGTGAATTCTAACTCCGGCCTCTGTGGAGACCGTTAGGTCAGGCGTGAGAACTTCGATTTTATTGGCGGCTTGGTCAAAATAAGAGCGGGGGAGGGGATTGGTCAGGGGCGTAACTACATCAACTTGCACGCCCTGCTGGACAAGCGCCGGGGCTAGCTCGGCTACGTGGCGCCCGAGCCCGCCGGCGATGTCGGGGGGATATTCCCAAGATAACATTAAGACTCGCATAGTCGCGTTAAGGATAAAACGATTTTCCTGGATAGGAGGCGTTTGTGATTTGGTAAAGCCAGACCGGTGCCTCAAATCGTTGCCCAGCCGGTGAAAAATGAATTTCACCACTGAGGCCGACTCGTTGAATTTGAGGAATGACTGCGCTTACCTCCGCCCGACTGGGCGATGAAGCGAGCCATTCGCTACTGTTTGCTGTCGCCTGCTCGATCGCGTCAAGCAAAACGTGGGTGGCATCGTAAGCCATGATCGCCCGGGGTCCGGGTGATAAACCGCTAAGTGCCTGATAGGCTTGACTGAAGGCAACCCCGCCGGGCGCTTCCGCGGCTGTGGGTCCCGGCGATACAAAAATAAAGCCATTGGCCACTCCCCCCGCGACCTGGACGAGCTGCAAGTTTCCCGTTTCAACTTGTCCAAAGCGGAAGTGGGTGCCGGCGGCACTGGTTGGCAGGGTTAACAAAATGCGGCCAGCCGTTACCGCATTACTGGCTAATTCCACTGCTTGTTGAGGATTTAAACTGACATCCACTTCATGATCCGTCAAGGTCACGACTTTGTCAATTCCCAAGGATTGCACTGTGGCTTGCAGTTCGGTTTGGGTCTCTTCAACGGTAGCCGCCACGCTAACGAAACCGGATGTTTCGCTTTCGAAAGCGGTTTCCGCCACACTCCAGGGTATACTTACGGCCAGACCGGCCTGTTGGTAGACCGGGAGTGCTTGTTGGGTTGTCTCTGCGGTCAAATGGCCAACCACCCCGACGATATCCGGATCGGCGACCAGGGCCCGAGCCTGTTTTTCTGCTTCTAATGGGTCGTTGAAATCGTTTAAGGCTACTAATTCTACGCGATAACCGTGTAAGCCTTGACCGCGATTCCGTTCCTGAATGGCCAGCTTGACGGCAAAAAGCACTTCATAGCCGGTGGCCCGATATAGGCCTTCAAAGGGAGCCACCAGGCCGATCTTTACAGTCGGCGGGGCCGAGTGCGTGCGCAGTTGAGTCAGGCCTAACCAACCAATGAGGCTAACGACAATGAGGGCGACTACACTGAAAACAAATTTTTGGCCGAACATGAATTTTGGTATAAGCTTCGGGCGTGTAAGATGGGAACAAGCATACCCGTAAATCGATAGTTCGGCAATTGTGGTAGAATACTCCATCATGAAGGAAGGATACTGATCGATGAGCGTACTTCAAACAAAGCGATGGCTGCTGGCGACCCTACTGGGCGTGGTAACGCTAGCCTGCGGTCCTAGCTTTCTGGCCCAAACGGATACCCGGCCCACCCCTACCCCCACCAAGACCCCCACCTCGCTGGCAACAGATACCCCGCTGCCGCCACCCGCGGCGACCGCTGTCCCAGCCACGACCACGCCTGCCCCCACCTCCACATCCCAGCCCACCGACACCCCTGTCCCGACCGCGACCTCCAACCCTACCGAGGAACCTACGCCTACGGCTGTACCCCCCACCGAGACTCCACCCCCCAGCCCGGTCGAGCCCGAGGCTGCTGTCGCGGAGACCGAGCCGGTCGCTCCCCCGCCCGCCCCGGCCTTACGAAGGGCCCCCCGCGGCGCCATTCGATC
>CALMIS010000012.1 GCA_937864185.1 uncultured Chloroflexota bacterium | reverse complement strand
GGAGCCGGGATGATGAAGAAACGAATTAAACCTTTGGCCCTAATCATCGTGCTGCTGGGGCTGCTTGGTGGTGGCTACTGGTTTTTCGAGCAAAATCCGCCAGCGGGACAAGCGCTGCTGGTCCGGCTGAAGTTGGCCACGCCCCAAACCGCCGACCTGACCGCCTCAGGTTTCATCGAAACGACTCAGATCATTCTGTCTCCGGAAGTGAGCGGTCGCATCAGCGAGTTGGCGGTGGCGGAGGGAGAGCCGGTAGCGGCTGGCCAGGTCCTGGCCCGGCTTGACGCCGACCTGCTCCTGGCCGAGCGAGTTGAAGCCGAGGCCGGGCTGGAAGAGGCCAAGGCTCGCCTGGCCCTGGTCGAGGCCGGGGCGCGGCCCGAGGAGATCGCGGTCGTGGCAGCGGCGGTGGTGATGGCCACCGCTCAACAAGAGGCCGCTTACTTGATCTGGCAAGATGCTCTCACCCTGCGCGATCAGCCCCAGGAGCTTGAGCTGCAAATTGAAGCTGCCCGCAGCCAACTCCAGATCGCCGAGCAGCGACTCAAACAAATGGTGCCGTTGAAGGATGCGGCCGAATTGATGAACAGTCTGCGCGAGCGGCAGGTGCAGACGATTGAAGCAGGTCGCGACTTCTATCTGGAGATTCCGGAGGATATCCCGCCCGAGGCGATCGATAAGATTGAAGTGCCGGGCAACGTCACCCTGAAGGACGATCTCGACGAGGCCGACCCGGGCGACCGGCTCAGAGCGCATTTCGAGTTCAAGGAGGGCGCCAAACGAGGGGCCTGGGCCGCCTGGAATCTGGCCAGCACCGATTTATGGAGCGCCTGGACCGGCGTCAACGGGGCGGCCGCCGCTTACGAAGCTGCTCAGCAAAACCTGGATGATCTGCTGGCCATCCGGGACAATGCCCAGCACCTGCAAGTGCGCGTGGCCCAGAGCGAAGCCACCTACCTCGAGGCCGGGCATATCGTTAACGTGGCTGAAGCCAATCTGGCCCTGATCAAAGCCGGGGCGACGCGGCAGCAACTCGAACTGGCCAGGGCCGCGGTTGAGCAAGCCTTGACCGCCCTGGCTGCGCTGGATGTCGAGCTGGAAAAGTACACCCTCCGCGCGCCGGTGAACGGCCTCATTCTGGAGCTGCCCGTTCACGCCGGCGAGATTGCCCGGCCGGGGATGACCTTCTTGAGTCTGGGCCAGCTCGATCCGGTCGATCTAAAGGTCTACATCCCGGAGCCGCAGATGGGTCAGGTGACCTTGAACCAAGAAGCTCGGCTTAGCGTTGATGCTTACCCCGGCGAGACCTTCTCGGGTCGGGTCGTCTGGATTGGGGCCGAAGCAGAGTTCACCCCGCGCAACGTCCAAACCGCCGAAGAACGGGCCAGTACCGTCTTTGCCGTCAAAATCTCGATCCCCAATCCCGAACAAAAGTTAAAACCCGGTATGCCGGCGGATGTGGTTTTGGGGGAGTTCCCATCAAAATCGGGCAGGGCAGCGGCGGAGCGTGACCGGTAGAGGAGGCCATTATAATGAAGCGCTTGATCCCCCTTCTGATCATTGTTGGGCTGCTAACGAGCGGCTACTACTGGTGGCAAAACCATGAGGCCGGGGCGGTGGCCGCTCCACCTCGGGTTGTCGGCTGGGGCACCATCGAGACGGAGACGCTGAACCTGACACCCGAGATCGGCGGGCAAATTTCGAGCCTGGCCGTGGAGGAGGGCGATTGGGTCAGCCAGGGCGAGCGGCTGATTGAGTTGGATGGCGCGCTATTGAAGGCCCAGCGCCGGCAGCTTCAGGCGGCCGTGGCGAGCGCTCGGGCCAACCTGGCCGAGGTCAAAACGCCGCCCCGCCCCCAAGCTATCGCCGTGGCGGAGGCGGAGTTGGCTCGAGCCGAGGCAGCGCGGGACGGCGCGTACCGGGTCTGGCAAACGGCCCAGGGTATCGTGGCCAAGCCGCTCGAGTTGGAGGCACAAATCGATGCCCTGCAAGGCCAACTCCCGGTTTTGGAGCAGCAGCTCGAAGCGGCGCAGGCCGGCCTCAAAGAAGCCGAGATCAGGCGGGACGAGGCCTATCGCAACCAGTCCAGCGATGAGGCCATCACCAGCTACCAAGCCGCGGCCAAGCGGACCGAGGCGGCTCAAGGCAGCCTGGCCGCCGCCGAAGCCAACCTGGCCGGGGCGCGCAGCCAGCTCGACCTGCTGGTAACCATTCGCGACAACCCGCTCACCCTTAAGAGTCAGGCCAACACGGCTCAAACCGGCTACCAACAAGCGGCGGCCGCCGTTCAAGTGGCGGCCGCCCAACTGGCCTCGACCCAGGCCGGCCCTCGGGCGGAAGCCGTGGCGATTGCCCAGGCGCAGCTCAAAAAAGCGGAGGCCGCTTTGGACCGGCTGGAACTGCGGATCGCTAAGCTCAAAATCACCGCCCCGATCGACGCGATCGTGCTGGAGCAGCCGGCTCAGGTGGGCGAATTGGCCCGGCCGGGCGTGACCTTGCTCAAACTGGGGGATCTTAATCAAGTCAAGCTCAAAGTCTTTGTGCCCGAAACAGAGATTGGGTTGGTGCGGTTGGGCCAGCCGGCGCGAGTCACCGTGGATGCTTATCCGGACGAGACTTTTGCCGGCGTGGTGGCCTTTATCGCGCAGGAAGCCGAATTCACGCCGCAGAACGTGCAAACCAAAGAGGAAAGGGTTAACCTGGTCTTTGCGGTTAAACTTAGCCTCGATAATGGGGACCACCGGCTCAAACCGGGGATGCCGGCCAGCGCCGAGATTTTGGTTACCGAACCGGTTGAAAGGCAAGTCACCAGCACCCCGCCTATGACCGATTCCGAACCGCTCCCGTCGCCGGCAAGCCCACTTCCGCTGGCGACAGCGACTCGGCCAAAAGTGGAGGCCAGCTCGACGCCGAGGCCCTCGCCAAGCACGGCCGAGATTTTGGCCTGGGGCTTGAATGTGCGGAGCGGACCCGGCGTGGCTTATCCGGTCATCGCCACGCTGGCTAAAGGCAAGAGCGTGCCGGTGCTGGCGGTCGATCCGGCCAGCGGCTGGCTTCAGATCGAACTGCCGGACGGGCAAACCGGCTGGATCACGGCGCGGACTGACTATGTCCTGATGCAAAATTGAGGACTTTGATTTTGAAACTGGGCAGCGCCTTGTTAGAATGTTGAATGTTGAAGCAATTATCTGTCCAGGAGAGAAAATGGCCTTTAGAACCGGAAATCCGGCACTAACATCAAAGACATTTACCGATGTCGCTCGTACGGGCGACTCGATGACGATTCAAGGTACGGTCAACAAAACCTTTCTTCTGCTTTTGCTGGCCTTGGCCTCGGCCTATTGGGTTTGGAGCCGTTTTTACGCCAACGGCCTGGAGCCCGCCCAGTTGGCCCAAAGTGTCGAGGCGGTTTATCCGTGGCTAATTGGCGGCAGCCTGGGCGGGTTGGTTGTGGCCATTGTGACCGTCTTCAAAAAGTCGTGGGCCATGGTCACCGGCCCAATTTACGCGCTGTTGGAGGGCTTGGTCCTGGGTGGGCTGTCGGCCATTTTCGAGGCCCAGTACCCCGGCATCGTTTTTCAAGCCGTGGGCTTGACCTTTGGCACGCTGGGCTGTCTGCTGCTGGCTTACACCTCGCGGATGATCCAGCCTTCGGAGAACTTCAAACTCGGCATTGTGGCGGCCACGGGCGGGATTTTTTTGATCTATCTGGCCACCTTCATCCTGGGGTTTTTTGGAATTGAGATCCCCTATATTCACGGGAACGGCCTGATCGGGATCGGTTTCAGTGTTTTTGTGGTGATTATCGCCGCTTTGAATCTGGTCCTGGATTTTGATTTTATCGAGAACGGGGCTCGGCACGGCGCGCCGAAGTATATGGAATGGTATGCGGCCTTCGGTTTGATTGTGACGTTGATTTGGTTGTATATCGAAATACTACGGTTATTGGCCAAGATCCGTAGTAGAGATTGATTTTCTGAGCATGAGCAGTCTGCCTACTCGAAGAGAACGTGAACTTTTGATTCATGCATACCCGTATGTTAGAGACAACGGCCATTTCCCGACCAACTCTTTATTTGGTACATTTGTTTTGGTAAGGTAAGAAACAAATGTTCTGGTAAAGAGAGGGCAGTATGAGTCAAGGTAAATACTTATCCAAACATGCGGTGGAGATGTTACAAGAACGTAATATCGCAGAGGATTGGGTTTGGCAAACCGTCAATAGTCCTGATGATCTTATAGCTGGAGCGGACGGAAACGTCCACTATATAAAGTCAATTGCAGAAAATCAGGGTCGAGTCTTGCGAGTTATTGTCAACCCGTCTGTTGATCCCAATCGTGTTGTAACCGTCTTTTTTGATAGGCGTTTACGCAGGAAAAAATAATGAGACTAAAAATCGACAAAGATAACGACTCTCTCTATCTTCGACTCAGCGAAACCAAAATAGTGGAGTCAGAAGAAATTCAACCGGGCATTGTCTTGGATTTTGACGCCAAAGGTCAAGTGGTTGGCATAGAGATCTTATCTTTGAGCCAACGGACCGATCCGGAAAAGCTGAATCTATTCCAGCTTGAAACAAGTTATAGCTAGCAAGGATTAAGTATGCAATATCATATCTGGACCGCCGGCTGCCAAATGAATATGGCCGACTCGCAGCGCGTGGCTTCCGAGCTGGAAAAGCTGGGCTACCACTATACCGACAGCTACCGCGAAGCCGACGTTGTGGTGCTTAACACCTGTGTGGTTCGCCAGAGCGCCGAGGATAAAGCGACCGGCTTTTTGTGGAGCCTGAAGCCGCACAAAGAGCATTTTCCCGATAAAGTGCTGGCCTTGATGGGCTGCATGGTGGGGGTGAAGGGCAGCAAAACGCTGGCTAAGAGCTTCCCCCACGTCGATGTCTTTATGCCGCCCAGCGAACCGGGCCCGCTGGTCGATTACCTGCTGGCTCGCCAAGCTGAGGCCAGTGACCTGGCGCAGCGCTACCGACTGCAAGATGAGGCGGCCGAGGACTTCTCGCTGCTGCTGCCGCTGCACGAAAAGAATAATTTGATCACGGCCCACGTGCCGATCATCTACGGCTGCAACCACGTCTGCACCTACTGCATCATCCCGTCGCGGCGGGGGCGAGAGCGCAGCCGGCCGATCGGCGAGCTGGCGGCCGAAGTGCAAAGCCTGGTGGCCCAGGGCGTGCGTGAGGTAACGCTGCTGGGCCAGATCGTGGATCGCTACGGCTACGATGTCCCCGACGGGCCGCGCCTGCCGGACCTGCTGCGGGTGCTGAACGAGATCGACGGCTTGCTGCGGATCCGCTTCCTGACCAGCCACCCGAATTACATGAATGAGGCTTTGCTGGAGGCCGTGGCCGAACTGCCCAAAGTCTGTGAGCACATTGAGGTGCCAAACCAGGCCGGTGATGACCTGGTGCTGGAACGGATGAAGCGGGAATACACGATGGCGGACTACAGCCGGCTCATCCGCCGCATTCGGGCCCGGATGCCGGACGTCTCGATCGCCACGGACATCATCGTCGGCTTCCCCGGCGAAAGCGAAGCCCAGTTCGAGCGCACGCTCGAGACGCTGGCCGAGCTCAAACTGGACGTGGTCCACAGTGCTATGTACTCGCCGCGGCCCGGAACCGTCTCGGCCAAGATTATGGCCGATGATGTCTCGGCGGCGGAGAAGAAGCGGCGGCTGGATGCGCTCAACGCCTTGCAAGAAGAGATCGTGACCGAGATCAACGCCGGGCTGCTGGGGCGCAAGCTCGAGGTGCTGGTGGAGGAGAAGCAAAGAGGCCGCTGGAAAGGTCGCACCCGGACCAACAAGTTGGTCTTCTTTGAGGATGAGAGCGGCAAAGATTGGAAGGGCCAACTGGCCAACGTCGAAATCACCTGGACCGGCCCCTGGAGTCTGCGCGGCTCGCTGCCCGGCCAAACGCCGCTGATCGTCACCGACGAGCCGCTGTTAGTGCCCCTGGTCGCTTCCTGAGGTAAACCTTCCCTGGTTCATTGATAACTCGTAAAACGTAAAACGTAATTCTACGTTTTACGTTTTACGGCTTGGCTGTTGCCCCCACAAAATCCACAGAGAACTTTTTTCGGCGACCCTTAACTTTCCTTATTACCTTCCTGAAACTTTTCCCACTATAATTCCGTAGAGTATGGTGCAGACAGGTAGAGAGAGGAACTCGGAACTGCACCATGAATAATGTTTTAGCTTTTGGATACGGTTTAATGTCGTCTCCGGTGACAGCAGAAAAAAGAGCGCCTAAGCCGGTCACGCCAGAGCGGCAGGCGCAGGAACATACCTGGGCGGTGGCCGCTCAAGCGGGCGATCGTACGGCCTTCATGGAGATCGTTGAGGCGTATCAGCGGCCGGTCTACAACCTCTGCTACCGGATGTTGGGCGATCAGACGGAGGCGGAAGACGCGACCCAGGAAACGTTTTTGCGCGTTTACACCAAGCTCAAAACCTACGATCCCAGCCAGAAGTTTTCGTCCTGGCTACTCTCGATCGCGTCTCACCACTGTATCGACCGGCTGCGCAAACGGCGTTATCAAGTCGTCTCCTGGGATGATCTGCCGCCCTGGCGTTGGCTGCCCGACACCGGGCTTCAGCCGGAGCAAGCCGCCGTCCGAAACGAGTCGCACGATGAGCTGCATGCGCTTCTGGAGACGTTGCCGGAAGATTATCGGGCGGCGATTGTCCTACGCTACTGGTATGACATGTCCTATGAAGAGATTGCGCAAACCTTGAAAACGACGGTGAGCGCGATTAAGAGTCGCCTCTTCCGAGCCAGACAAATGCTGGCTGAAGTCGCCGAGGAAGCAAATGTGAAGTAAGGGAGAAGAGAACATGAACAACAATCCCGAAAAACTGTCCGAATGGCTCGACCACGAACTTAATCCAAGCGAAGTGACGCTGTTAGAAACCCAACTGACCCAAGATGCTCACCTCCGGGATACGTTTGCTGCCATGCAGCGGGTTGACCTTCTGCTGCGCCGCGCCGCCGAAGAGGTGGTCGCACCGCCGCCCGGTTTTACCCAGCGCTTTGAAGCTCGCTGGGCGGCGCGGCAAGCGCGCAAGCCCTGGCAGATTTGGCTGGCGGTGCTGGCTCTGTTTTTGGGCAGCTTGGGAATTGGCGGGTCAGTGGCGGTGACGAGAGGGCTGACGCTGATCGATGCTGGCAATACGGTCGTTAGTGCCAGTACGGTCCACGATGCCATGAGCACCGTGATCGAGTCGGCGGCCGGGGTGCGAACCTTGCTCAATCTGGGGCTGCTCCTCGGCAAAGCGAGCCTTTTTGTCCTGAGTCAGCCTCTGTTCTGGCTGGCCATTGGGCTGGCTATCGGGGCGACCTGGCTGTGGATCCGTGTTCTGCAAAATCTGTCTCAACGTGCCACACAACCCATGGAATTGATGCTCTAGGAGAAATATGATGAAAAGGAAAATTTTTACTCTGGCTGTAACCCTTCTGCTTCTTATTATCTCGGCTACGCCCATCCTGGCTCAGGAACCAGAGAAAGATAGTAAAGACAATCAGGTTGTCTTTGGTGAAAACTATACCTTGCAAGCGGGGCAGAGGCACGATGGTGATCTGGCGGTCTTGGGTGGTAACGTCACGCTTGAGTCCGAGAGTACAGTTGAGGGCGATATGTTTGTCTTCGGCGGCACTCTGACGATTGAACCGGGCAGCACGGTCGAGGGAGATTTGGCCGTTTTTGGCGGTAATGTGGACGTGGACGGTACGGTTAAAGGCGATCTAGGGGTGGTCGGTGGTAACGCCTCTCTGTCCGAAACCGCTGTGGTTGAAGGCGACATCGGCACGGTCGGCGGTAATGTCAGCCGGGCCGAAGGCTCTCGGATTGAAGGCGATGTCCAAGATCTCAATCGCTTTCAGTACGATCGCGGTGATGACGACGATGATGATGAGGCCTTCGAGTCGTGGGATCATCGGTCCGAGTATCGGGAGCCTAGTTTCTTTGGCTGGGTCGGCATGGTGATCGGTGACGTTTTTTGGAACGTAGCCTTGATTATAGTCCTGGGACTAATTGCCTGGTTAGTGGCGGCATTTTTACCGGATCAAATGTACACCGTTCGGCAAACCGTCACTTCATCCGGTCTGGCCAGCTTGCTGACCGGTCTGGGCACATCGGTGGTGGCGCTTATTTTAGTGCCGGTAGGGATACTCTTGATGATAACGATTTGTCTGGCCATCGTCCCAATCTTGGCTTACGTCGCCCTAGGGATTGCCGCACTGTTTGGCTGGATCGTTATCGGGCAATTGGTGGGTGAACGGCTGATTGTAGCCAGTGGTCGTTCGCAGCCTAGCCTGGTTATGTCGAGCATTGTCGGCGTCGCGGTGCTTACGATTGTGGCCAATATGCCCGGCATCAGTGAGTTTCCGTTTATCGGTTGGCTGTTTGGTCTGGTCGGCTTTCTGGTCTGGCTGGTGGCCATCTGGCTGGGGCTGGGGGCCGTGATTTTGACTCGCTTTGGCACCCGCTCTTATCCGGTCACCCCAAGCCAGCCGTCCAGTTACGGCGGTGGTTCTTACTCCGGCGGCGGGCCGGGCAGTAGCGCCTACGCCAGCCCGCGAGTACGCTGGACCGAGCCGCCGCCGGATGTCTCTGAGGAGGATGCGGCCTCCTCGGAAGCAGAACTGCGGGCCAAGATCAAGGCCGCTCTGGCTGAAGCTGATCAGATGAAAGAGGCTCAAGAGGAAGCCGCTCAAGTGCGGGCAGAGACCGAACCCAGCCTGGCCGATCTTGATGCGGCCGAGGCAGAACTGCGGGCCAAGATCAAGGCTGCGCTGGCCGAAGCAGACGAGATCGCCGAGGCGAAGGCCAAGGCTGAGGCGCTGCGCCGGCGGGAACAACCAGATGATAAGCCTCCGGTCGCCCCTTCAAGCTGAGGCCTCAGCCGGTGAGCCGGGTGGAGCGCCTGATGAAGGGCGTGGGCGTTAATTCCGGTGCGAGGGCCTGACCCCTAGGCTGGTTTGAGAAAGATAGGTTTAGGTCAGGGCTGGTTAGGAAGTAGAGGTTAGGCTGTGCCGCGCCGTTGGATCAAGGGGTCAAAGTTGCTTTGACCCCTTGTTTATTACTGAACTTTCTTGGCCTCATAGCGGCTATTAGGCATACGACCATCGTCGCGCAAGAGGAAGCGCTCGTATTCAAAGCCGCCCCCGGTAAATTCAACCATAATCCCGCCTTTGTGGGGTTCCAACTTGGTCAGTTCCTTCGATCGCAGATTCTGCATAATAACCTGCAACTGGGCCTCGGTTAGTTCGGCTTCGTGGTCGCGCAGATCGGCCAGTTTGCTCAAGAAGGTACTAAATTTGCGCAGATCCTGCGGTGATACGCCGGCAAACTGCTGGGCCAGCGCCGTCATCTTGCGTCCGAATTGAACGCTGGCGAAATCGGATGGGTTTAGCATAAGGACTCCTCATCTCCAAAGATTCTTGATAGCCACCCTTTCTTCTTTTTCTCACCAAAGAAGCCACGCGCATAACGGGATCGCCGGGGATTGTTGCGCGGCCGGTAGCCGGGCGGCAGCAAGGCCTCGTCAAACCTGGCCCCGCTCACGTTTTCAGCCTGATCAAGATCGGTGTCGCGGAGATCGGCTCGGGTGAGATCGGCGCTGAAGAGAATGGCCCGGGTGAGCTTTGCGCCGCGGAAGTTGGCTTGCCGGGCTTGGGCCAGGGACAGGTCGGCCTGGGTCAGATCGGCTCGAGTCAGATCCGTTCCCATCAGTGTCGCGCCGTAGAGGTCCACCGCCCGAAGATTGGCTTCAATCAAAATCGCCTGGTCAAAAATTGCGCCGGCCGCGATGGCGCCGTGCAGGTCGGCACCGCTCAAGTCTGCGCCGCTGAAATTGGTGCCCGGCAGCGGCGCCCCGGCCAAGCAACAGCCGCGCAGATTAGCGCCGCTGAGATCGGTGTCGCGCAGCCAGGCTTGAGACAAATCCAGGCCGGGCAGCGCCGCGCCGGCGAGCTCTAGCTTTTCCAGCCGCAGGTCCCGCTCGCCGGAGACATAGCGGTGGACGAGGATTAAGTGATCCGGGTTGGCCATCTTTTTGACATTACCTTGCGCCGGTAAGATAATTTGAAAAGAGTATAGCCAAAAGCTCAGTCCCTGCCAAGAGTGTTTCCTTGAGTCGAGTTGACGCGTCTGCCTCCACCACAGCGCAGTACCTGCATCGAATTGCCCGGGCCGCCGGCTTGGTGATGGCTTTGTTTATCGTTAGCCGGGTGTTAGGTTTGCTGCGTGAAGTGGTCATTGCCCGCCAGTTCGGGACCAGCCCGGAGATGGATGCGTATGTCGCTGCTTTCCGGCTGCCGGATTTGCTGTTCTACGTGGTGGCCGGGGGGGCCTTGGGCTCGGCCTTTATTCCGGTCTTTGCCGGACACGTCAGCCGCGAGGATTGGCCGGCAGCCTGGCAACTGGCCTCGGCTGTGATCAACTGGATCGTTTTAGTGTTGGCGGGACTGGCCGGGCTGTTGGCGCTGCTGACACCTTGGTTGGTTCCGCTCTTTTTGCCTGACTTTACCGCTGCTCAGCAAACCTTAACGGCTGAACTAATTCGTTTGCTGCTCTGCTCGACCGTGATCTTTGGGATCAGTGGGGTAGTGATGGCCATCCTTAACGCTCAGCAGCAGTTTTTCCTGCCGGCCCTGGCCCCGATTTTCTATAATTTGGCTATCATTTTGGGCGCCTGGCTGCTGGGACCCTTGATCGGCGTGCGCGGCTTGGCGGTCGGGGCGGTGGTGGGCGCGGCCGGACATTTGTTGGTCCAGGTGCCCGGCCTCCGGCGGACCTCTAATCCGATGCAGTACCGGTTTGTCCTGGCTGCCAACAGCCAAGATCTGCACGAAGTGGGCCGGCTGATGGCCCCTCGCGTGGTGGGTGTGGCTGCGGTGCAGATCAATTTCATTGTCACGGCGGTGCTGGCCGCCGGTCTGCCCGCCGGAAGTCTGGCCGCCTTGAACTATAGCTGGATCATTATGCTGCTGCCGCAGGGGATCATTGCCCAATCGGTGGCGACCGCGCTCTTTCCGACGCTGGCGGCTCTGGCTGCCAAAGGCGACACTGCCGAGATGCGCCGGATTTTTGGTACGACCCTACGCAGTATGCTCTTCCTCACTTTGCCCGCCGCCGCCGGATTAATCCTGCTGGGTGAGCCGATTATTCGCCTAATTCTGCAAGGGGGTGAGTTTGGGCCCGACTCGACCCGGCTCACCTACTGGGCGCTGAGTTTCTTTGCGGTGGGGTTGGTGGGCCACGCCCTGGTCGAGATCGGGGTCCGGGCTTTTTATGCCCTTAAAGACACCAAGACGCCGGTCGGAATCGGCGTACTGGCGATGGGCCTGAACGTCGGCTTGAGCTTTGCGCTGATGCCGCTTTTCTTGGCGCAGGGCTGGCCTGGGCACGCCGGCTTGGCCCTGGCTAACTCGCTGGCCGTGACGTTCGAGATGGTGATTTTGCTGATCCTACTGCACCGGAGAATGGGGGGCCTGTCTGAAGTGGCGTTGAGGGGGCCGCTGGCTAAGATAGGGTTAGCCACGTCGGGTATGGGGCTGGTTTTGCTAGGGAGTGCGCCTTTCTGGCCGGACCATCCAGTCTGGGTGGCCGGTCTGATCGGCATTCCACTGGGTGGGGTGGTCTATGCCGGGTTGGCTTATGGGCTTGGCGTCGCTGAGGTGAAAACGATGGAACGGCGAGCGTTGAGCAGTCTCTCGAAGCTGAGGCGGCGTTAACTATTCCCCGCGCGCGATAAAGTCCATTGGGGTGACGGGCATCAGCATACTGCGGGCCACAATTAATTCCTGAGGGCTATCAAAGGCGGCCTGGTAAGTGCGGAAAGCCTCATCTTCCTCGGCGCGCCGGATATCGCCGCTGGCCCGGTAGCTTTGAGCCCGGTATTTGCGGGCGTAAGGATGCCCGGGGTTCATCTCGATCACGCGGTTGAAATCGGAGATCGCTTCGTCATACTGGCGCACGGTGTGGTAAGCGCGAGCGCGGTTATAGTGGGCATAGACGTAGTTCGGATTTAGCCCGATGGCCTGGGTATAGTCGGTGATGGCCTGTTGAGGATCGTTGAGCAGGTGATAGATGACCCCCCGGTTAACGTAAGCGGCTAGAAAATTGGGGCTTAGCCCGATGGTTTGGCTGTAGTCATCGACGGCATCTTCAAATTGACTCATCCACAGGTAAGTATTGCCTCGATTGTAGTAGGCATACACATTTTTGGGATTAAGTTGGATGACCCGGTGGTAGTCCTTGAGGGCTTCCCCGTACTGGCGCAGACCGGTGTTGGCAATGCCGCGATTGACGTAAGCTGAGACAAAATGGGGCGCCAGTTCAATGGCCCAGTTGCAGTCTAGCAGGGCCTGCCCGTAGTTGTCCATCATCAGATGCGCGGCGCTGCGATTGCTGTAGGCTTCGGCGTAATGGCGGTCGAGTTGGATGGCTTTGCTGTAGTCAAAGATCGCTTGTTCGTAGTTGCGCATGCTGGCATGGACCAGCCCGCGCCGGTTATAAGCCCGCGAGTCGTGGAGATCGAGCTTCTCCGAGCCGGTGGCGATCGGGGTGGTGTTGATGTTCAGGGCGTTAAGCGCGGCGGCGAATTCCAGCGTGTCGGCAAAGCGATCGTCTTTATTCTTGGCCATGGCCTGCTCGATCACTCCGGCCAGCGCCCCGACATCGCGCCAGAGTTCTTGCAAACCGTCTGGCATCTCTTTGCAGATAGCTTTTTCCAGCAGCATAAAGACCTTAAGTTCGTGCCGGAGCTTCTGGTCGCTCTGAGAAGCAGCTTGGCTATCCAAGGTATCGACATCGATGTAGTGCTTGCCGGACAGCATCAGGTAAAGCAGGGCGCCGACCTGGTAGACATCGCTGCGGATATCGAGCTTTTCGCCGCGGAGCTGCTCCGGCGAGCTGTAAATCAACGAGGTGGGTTGGAAACCGACGCGGGTCAGATCCATCCCGCCGGCTGACTTGGGCAGATGGGCGATGCCGAAGTCGGTCACTTTCGGCCGGCCATCTGCCGTGAGCAAGATGTTGTCGGCCTTGACATCCCGATGAACGATACCTTTTTCGTGTAGTTTTGCCAGGCCCTCGCAGATGCCGGTGATCAACCGGACGGCTTGATCGACGGGAAGCTTGGCTTTGGCTCTGGTCAGGCTGCGGAGACTGCCCCCGGCCAGGTACTCCATAATCATGTAGATCCGCTGGTCGGCAATGCGCAAGCCGTGAATGGTGACGATGTTGGGGTGTTCCAGCAGGGCAGCGATGCGGGCTTCTTGAATGAAGCGTTTGATGGCCCGCTCGCCTTGCGCTTTGTCGACCCGCAATATCTTGATCGCAACCCGCCGGTCTAGCATCCGGTCCTGGGCTTCGAAGACCACGGCAAAGCCACCCTTGCCAATTTGGCGGATGATGTCGTATTCGAATATGCGCTGACCCGGGGTTAACAAGATTTGTCCTCGGCTGGATAAGGCATTGTTGGAGTCACGGTGAGTCGATCACGCTAACCCCATCACTGGTAATAAGTCACTTCGCGACAAGGTCCAGTAACAAATATACCGCTAATAAACGAAGATTGCCAAGTTTGTTGCTGGTTTTTGGGCAAAATCAAAGGGGTGAGGTCGGCCGGCGGCCTGAGCCAGGCTAAACTGGCGAGAAGAAATGGCCTTCATGTTCCCCATGCTCGCTGTTTCTCGTTTCAGCAGAGAGCCTAGAGATCCACTTCGTGATGACCGGTGATGAGCGCGACTTTGTTATTGTTGTTGAGTTTGCTTAACTCTCGCATAAACTCAGCCGCGTCTTGCTGGCGCTTAAGTTCAATGCCGTAAATATACTCGGTTAAGGTGCCGGCCTGTACCGTCTCGGTGGCGATGAGATTGTAGCGATTGAGGTATCGATCAAAGACCTGCTCAAACAGGACCTCTTGGCGCATATCCGCACTAACCCGGATCTTCAAGATCTGCTCGCGCACGTCTTTGGCAAACATGTTTAAGGTGGACATGCCCCATAAAATAAAAGAGATGACCACGGTAGCGACAATGGCTACCAGGTAAAAGCGGGTACCGGTCGCCATGCCAATGGCCATGGCAAAGAAGATGTAGCCCACATCACGGGTATCTTTGACCGCGTTCCTGAAGCGAATGATCGACAGCGCCCCAACCAGGGAAAAGGCCCGGGCGATATTCGAGCCGATGACGAGCATAATCACCGAGACGACCATGCTCATCATGATCAGGGTATGGACATAAGACTGAGTGTAGGATACCCCTTTATAGGTAATTTTATAGACATAGGCAATGATGAGTGATAGCAAAAAGCTGAGCACAGTGCTAAAAACAACATCACTGGTGCTGAAGACATCGGTATTATCTTGAAGGGCTTGCAAAAAGCCGGAAAAATCCATCGTTGCGTTCTCCTGTTAACCCTGCTGCAACGCCACATCTTACACCAGTTTGGTAGAGAGGCAAAAGCGAAGTCTACCCCTACTTTTTTCACATTGTTCCTGGCTTGCGGTCTTTGGACAATGAGCTCAAGCATTGGGCCGGCACAAGGCCGATGATGGCAACCACCTTCCCCACCCCAGCCCCACGCCGAGCCGACGCTCTGAGTGTCAGTATCGTACCGCCAGATAGCCATGTAATTTTACGAAAGGCATGATAAGCTTGGAAATGTGGAAGATGTGCGTGTTGCATCTTGCGCGATTGCCTTTATCATGGAACTTACGCACCAGTTCTACGTCCTACGTGCGTAGAGAGGAAACTCCAATGCATAAACACTGGGTACTGATCATCATTGTTTTACTCACCGGTCTCTTCGCCGCCTGCCGCGAGACGCCCGCGCCGCCGCAAGGCGACCAGCTCCAGGAGACCACTGTGGAGGGCAAGGCCGTTCAGGCGAGCGAGACCGCGACCGGAGAGCCGGCCCCCAGCGAGCCGCTGCCGCCGCTGCTCGTCGGCACGACACCCGCCCCCGGCGAGGAGCAGCCGCTTGAGGCGCCGGTGGAGATTGTCTTTGACCAGCCTATGGATCAAGCCAGCGTGGAACGCGCTTTTGCCATCGAGCCGGGGGCCAGCGTGGATGGGGCGTTTACCTGGGTCGATGACAGGACCGTGCAGTTCAAGCTCAAAGACGGTTTCGAGCGTGGCCAGCGTTACAAGGTCCGGGTGGTCAGCTCGGCGGAGAGCATCGAGGGGTTGACCCTGGGGCGTGATTTTGAACTCCGCTTTAGCGCGGTTGGCTTTTTGGAAGTGGCCAATGTCCAGCCCGCTGGCGAGGCAATGGAGATTCTGCCCGATACGGCGGTGACTGTCACCTTTAACCGGCCGGTTGTGCCCCTCGGCGCCATCGAGGCGGCCGGCGCTTTGCCGGACCCGCTAACGTTCACCCCGGCCGTAGCCGGCGACGGCGAATGGCTCAACACCTCGATCTACCAGTTTACCCCGGCTGAAGGCTTCGAGCCGGCCACCGAATATACCGCCCGCGTCGCCGCCGGGCTGACCGATGCGCTCGATCAGGCTGTTCTGGAGGATGACTACAGTTGGACATTTACCACCGTGGCCCCGGCGGTCGCCGGCAGCTACCCGGCGGGCGGTGATCTGTACGTCAGCCCTTCGCCTGTGATTAGCGTCACCTTCAACCAGCCAATGGATCGGCCCAGCGTGGAAGAAAACTTCCAATTGGTTAACGATGTCAGCGGCGAGACCGTTAGTGGCGACTTCACTTGGGTCGAGGGACCGTTGCAGCAACCGGAGCCGGAGCCGGATCAGTACGGCTATTACGACTATGCCTACGATGAGGGCGAAGGGCCAGAAGAAGTAGGCGTGGAGACGGTCGAGTTCAGGCCCACCGAGCCGCTCGATCCCGATACTGTTTATCGTCTGGAATTGCCGGAAGGGACCAAAGGCAAGATCGGCCAGGCGGAAACGATGCGTGATTTTAGCGCCACCTTTACCGTGGCCCCGCTGCCGACCATCGTCAAGACCTACCCGGCCAACGGCGATCAGCAGGTCGAGCCCTGGCAAAGCTTGCAAATTACGTTCAGCGCCCCGATGAAGCCGGAGAGCCTGGTGGTGGGTGAAAATTTAGTCATTTCGCCCCGCGTCTCCGCCACCGAGGTCTATAGTTATTGGTGGAGCAGCAACACCGAGCTGGAGATCAACTTCCCGACCAAGGCCAGCACCCGCTATCAGGTTAGAATCGGGCCCGGCCTGGAGAGCCGCTACGGCCAAACCATCGACGTGCCGACCCTGGTCGCCTGGGAAACGCGGGCCCAGTCGCCGATGGTCTATATGCACACCGCCGATCGGATCGCCACTTACAACGCTTACACCGATACCCTGACCTACGTCACCGTTCGGAATGCGAGCCGGGTCGATTTTGGCCTGTACCGCCTGCCGCTCGATGATTTCATTAACCTCAATGGCGATAGCTGGTGGGAGGCCTGGGATGCTTACCGGGGTGATGAGGCTAGTTTGCTCAACCAGTGGACGCTCGAGGTCAAAGCTGAATTGGACAGCAACGTCATCTACCGGGTTGATCTGGGCGACCGCAGCGGGCTGGGTGATAAGCTGCCGCCCGGCCTTTACTACCTGGAGGCCAACATCGATCAGGAAAGTATCTTCCCCGAAGCCGAGGGCGGCAGCGATCTTTACAATTTGCGAGCCCGGCAGATGCTGGTCGTCAGCCAGAACAACCTGACTCTCAAAACGTCAAACAACCAGATGTTGGCCTGGGTCACCGATTTGGATAGCGGTCAGCCTATCGCCGAACTGCCGGTCTCTTTCCTAAGCCCCACCGGCGGCAACCTGGGCAGCGGCGTCACCGGTGTCGATGGGACCGCGGTGACCGACCACGCCCCCATCAGCGACCCGTGGCAGCCCCGCTTCGCCCTGATCGGGGATCCCGAAGATCCGGATGAGAGCTTTGCCATTACGTCCAACCAGTGGACCAACGGCATCGAACGTTACGCCTTTGATAACATCTCGACCGAGGACTATCTCCAGCCCTATGCCGCTCAATTCTACACCGAGCGCCAGATCTATCGCCCCGGCCAGACCGTCTACTTCAAAGGCATCATTCGCGGTGACGACGACGCTCGCTACAGTCTGCCCACCGGCCGGGAGACGGTTGAGATCATCGTGACCGACAGCCAGGGCAAGGAGATTCTGCGCGACGAGTTCCCTATCAGTGATATGGGCACGGTCAATGGCGAAATTGGGCTGGACGAGAACGCGGCCTTGGGCTTTTACTCGATGGAGATCAGGCTGACACCGGAGGTCTCTTTTTACGATGATTTTCAGGTGGCGGCCTACCGCCGGCCGGAGTTCTTGGTCTCGGTTGAGACGGATCGGCCTGAATACGCCCAGGGCGAGACGGTCAACGTCACCGCCAGCGCCGAATTTTACTTCGGCGGGCCGGTTTCCAAGGCTGAGGTGCAGTGGACGCTGCTTTCCTCGGACTACAGCTTTAACTACCAGGGCGAGGGCTACTACGATTTCACCGACTACGATTTCAGCCGCAGCCAGATTTTCTACTCCAGCTTTGGCGAAACCATCGCCGAAGGCAGCGGTCTGACCGACGACGAAGGCCGCTTCACCTTTGAGGTCGAGGCCGATATCGCCGATAAGATCGCCAGCCAGCGCTTCACCTTCGATGTGACCGTGACCGACCTCAACAACCAGGTGGTGGCCAGCCAGGTCGAGGCGATCGTTCACAAAGGCGAGATCTACGTCGGCTTGCGGCCCGACCGCTACGTTTACAGCGCCAACCAGCAGGCTGAGGTCCACGTCTTGACCGTCGATTGGGACAGCCAGCCGGTCGGCGATCAGGACGTCGAGGTGGTTTTTGCCGAGCACAACTGGTACAGCGTACAAAAGCAGTATGAAGACGGCAGCTTTTACTGGGACAGCGAGGTCGAGACCATCCCGGTTTTCACCACAACCGTCACCACCGATAGCGACGGCGCGGCCATCGCCGATTTCAGGCCGAGCCAGGGCGGCATCTACCGGGTGATGGCCCAGGCGGAAGATGCCCAGGGCAATACGGTCCGCTCGTCCACCTTTATGTGGGTCAGCGGCAGCGAGTACGTCAACTGGCGGCAGGAGAATAACGACCGGATCGATCTGGTGGCCGATAAACGCGAGTACCAGGTCGGCGACACCGCTACGATCCTGGTGCCCCATCCCTACAGCGGCACGGTTCAGGCTCTGGTCACCCTGGAGCGCGGCCACATCTACGAGCACTTCACGGTTGAACTGCCGACCAACAGCGAGCAGCTCGAGATTCCGATCACCGAGGAGATGATCCCGAATATGTACGTCTCGGTGGTAGTGGTGCAGGGGGCTTCATCTTCCCTGGCAGGCGCCTCGACGGCTGCGCCGGCAGAGGCGGCTGAGGATGGCCCGATCCCCGGCTTGCCCAGCTTCAAAGTTGGTTATGCCAGCCTGCCGATCCAGACCAAAGAGAAAGAGCTGCAAATCACCCTGACGCCTAACAAATCCGCCTCGGAGCAGTACCAACCGGGTGAAACGGTCGAGTATTTCGTCAACGTGACCGACTACGCCGGCCAGCCGGTCGAGGCCGAGTTGTCGCTGGCTCTGGTTGATAAGGCAGTCTTGTCGCTCGCGCCGGAGACACCGGGCCAACTGCTCAGTACGTTTTGGCGCGATCGGGGGTTGGGGGTGCAGACGGCCGGCGGCTTGGCCCTGGCCATCGACCGGATCAATCTGACCATCGCCCCCGAGGCCTAAGGCGGCGGCGGCGGCTTTGATGAAGGCTTCGGCGACATCCGCGGCGAGTTCAAGGACACCGCGCTCTGGATCGCCGATTTCAAGACCGATAAAGATGGCACCGGCGTGGTCGAGGCCGATCTGCCTGACAACCTGACCACCTGGACCCTGACCGGCAAGGGCGTCACCGGCGCCGAAACCCTGGTCGGCGAGAGCGTGGTCGACATTGTCAGCACCAAGCCGCTCCTGGTCCGGCCGGTGGCTCCGCGCTTCTTTGTTGTTGGGGATGAGGCCCAGATGGGCTTCATCGTGCAGAATAACGCCGACGAGACGCTCGACGTAGAAGTAAGGTTTGAGGGCGAGGGGCTAGAGATTGGCCAGTGGCGATTAGGCGATGGAGAGACTGGAGATTGGCAAGAGAACAGCGGCGCGCAGGAATTGACCGTCGAGGCCGGTCAGCGGCTTAAGGTGGAGTATCAAGTTAAAGTCACGGATGTGGATAACGTCAAGCTGACGATGGGGGCCAAGGGCGGTGAGTTCGGCGATGCGCTGACACTCGACGTGCCGGTCTACAAGTTTAGCACGCCGGAGACCGTGGCCACGGTCGGCAGTTTGAGTGAGGACGGCACCCGGACCGAAGGTATTGCCTTGCCGGACAGCCTCGATGCCAGCCAAGGGCATCTGGCCCTCAACATCGATCCCAGCCTGGCCGCCGGGATGCGCCACGGCCTGGATTATCTGGAACATTTTCCCTATGAGTGTACCGAACAGACCGTCAGCCGCTTCCTGCCAAACGTCTTCACCTACCGGGCTTATAAAGAACTTAATCTGGAGCGGCCCGATCTGGAGCAGCGGCTGCCCGGACTGGTCAGCCTCGGCTTGCAGCGGCTCTACAATCAGCAGCACACCGATGGCGGTTGGGGCTGGTTTATCCGCGATGACAGCCAACCGTTCTTGAGCGCCTACGTCCTGCTGGGCCTGATCGAAGCTGAGCGGGCCGGCTTTGGGGTGGACGAGGTGGTGATCAATAACGCGGTCGGCTATCTGGAAGGCCAACTGGTCGCGCCTAAGGATGTCGAAGAGGCCTGGCACGCCAACCGGCAGGCCTTCATTCTCTACGTCCTAGCCGAAGCCGGTCAGGGCGATCTGGGACGCAGCGTGGCTTTGTTCAACGAGCGGCAGAAGCTCGACTACTTTGGCCGGGCTTATCTGGCCATGGCCATCCATCTCCTCGATGACGAAGCCGACCAGATCGACACTTTAATCAACGATCTGACCAGCGGCGCGATTGCCAGCGCTTCCGGCGCACACTGGGAGGAAGAGCAGGTCGATTACTTCTCGATGAACACCGACACCCGCAGCACGGCCATCATCATCGCTACCTTGTCGCGCCTGCAGCCGGAAAACCCGATCCTGCCCAACGCCGTGCGCTGGCTGATGACCATCCGCGAGAACGGGGGCCACTGGGAGACGACCCAAGAAACGGCCTGGGCCATCATCGGCCTGACCGATTGGATGGTGGCGACCGGCGAGCTGGAAGGGAACTATGCCTGGAGCGTCAGCCTCAACGGCGAGAATTTGGGCGAAGGGGTGGTCGAGGCCAGCAATATCGATGAGACCACCGAACTGCGCGTCGAGGTCGGTGATCTGCTGAGCGAGGCGGTCAACCGTCTGGCTATCTCCCGCGATCCGGTCGGCAGCGCGGTCGAGGGTAGTCCCGGCCAGCTCTACTACGCCGCCTACCTGACTTACTTCATGCCGGTCCCGGAAGTCAAGGCCCTGGATCGAGGCATCATCGTCTCGCGGGAGTACACCCTGGCCGAGGCCGAGGCCGCGGAAAGTGACGAAGCAGAAAGCGCCGGGGCCCAAGCCATCAGCGCAGCCAAAGTCGGTGACGTGATTAATGTGACGCTGACCCTGATCGCCCCGAACGACCTGCACTATGTCCTGGTCGAAGATCCGTTCCCGGCCGGGGCGGAAGGCATCGACACCAGTCTGGCTACGACCAGCATCGTGGGCCAGGCCCCGGAACTCGAGCGGACCGATCGGCGCAATCCGTGGGGCTGGGGCTGGTGGTACTTCTCCCATAGCGAACTGCGGGACGAGAAGGCGGTCCTGTTCGCCACCTTCCTGCCCAAAGGTACCTACCAGTACACCTACCAGATTCGGGCCTCGCTGCCGGGTGAGTTCAACGTCATCCCCACCCACGCCGAGGAGATGTACTTCCCTGAGGTTTTTGGCCGAGGGGACGGGGCCCTGTTTGAGATCACCGAGTAGCCCGAAACTGGGGTGCGGAATTTATTCCGTACTCCAGCAAAAGTTATTTACAAGTCATAGACTAGAAAACCGCCGTGAGGGAATTACTTGCGGCGGTTTTTCCTAACCGGCAAACCAATCGACTTTGTTGTAAATTTGCCTAATGGAGAGCGATAGGCCTATCGACTCGAGGGTAAGGAATGCGTCAACGGCTTTGATTTCGGTTAGCAGCCAGCGACCGTCCGGCTGTTTTCGATAATACTCAAGATGAACCCGGTCCTGGTCAACCAATACATAGTCCTGAAACGAGTCGATCGTCCGGTAGAATTCAAACTTCAAGCCGCGATCGTAATCCTGCGTGGATTTTGATAAAACTTCGATGATCAACACCGGGTTAGTGACGGTATCTGTCCGCCCCGGAACTAATTGGGGTTCACCGCAAATGACCATGACATCCGGGTAGGTGTATAATTCAACCGACTCGACGAGGAGTCGCATATCGCTGGTAAAGGCCGTGCATGATCTATTCATAAGAAATTGGTTGAGAGCGGCATAAAAATTGCCGGATAGAACATTATGGTTGTAGGATCCACCCGCCATGGCGAAAATTTCGCCATTATAGTACTCGCTCTTTTGATCAATACTTTCTTCCAGCGCCAAATACTCCTCGGGAGTATAAAACTTGATTTGTCTTTTGAACATTTCCCCCCCTATTTGAGCCTAATCTGTCACTGTTGAAGTTATTATAACAGCTTTGATCTGCTTCTCCAACGAGAGTCTCACCCGTTTCGTTAACGAAGAAAGTATCTTCGTTGGTTGAGCCTGTCGAAACCAACGGCCTTCGACAAACTCAGGCCGCGTTCACTCTGGAATATTGAGAAGATGCGAAGAAATTGACATAAAAAAATTAACAGGTTATACTTGTAATCAGACTGGAGTACTATAGAATCATGGTGCCACAGATTTTGACTCTGGTGCAAACAGTGAGAATTTGCCCTGGGTAAGGAGTTTGCCTATGTCAACTAGACCCTCGTTTCGCAATAGTCAAAAATTCATTGCCCTCGGTCTGGTTATTGGCCTGTTGTTGGGTGGTCTGCTAGGGGGGGCGCTGGGGCTGTATTACGGCTGGCAGGTCGATCCGGTGACGTACCAGGGTGGCGCCTACCCCAGTGAGTTGACCCAGGCCTATCAGAACCATTACCTGGCCATGGCGGTTGACTCTTACCTGGTCAACCAACAACTCGACATCGCTGCGGAGCGGCTCAAAACCTTTGATACCGCCACTCAAGTCCGGACGCTAGCCGAGCGCTCGGCCTCCTATGTTTCCGCCGGGCGAGGGGTTGAGGCCCAGTTGATCAACAACTTGGCCCTCGAACTGAGAAATCGAGGCAATTGGGAAGAAAGCACCATCCAAAATGTAATCGCCGATCTGACGGTAGAGTACCAGGCTGATCCGGCTCGAGCTCAGGCGATTAGCAGCTTTAGCGCGCAACTGCTCAACGGTCAGGTGCCGGTTCCGGCGCCTGTGGATCAAGCCGAAGGGGTTGAACCGGCAGCTACCCCGGTCGAAGAAGTTCCGGCTACGGCGGCTCAAGAAGGCCCCTTGCTGCCTACCTGGACGGTGTTGCTCTGCTGTGTGGGGGTGCTCGTTGTATTCGCGGGGTTGGCTTACTGGGCTTATCTTAGCCGCAAGCGGGCCCAGGCACCCAGCCGGAGACCGGTCACTTGGGAGGGTGAGGGGCGACCGCCGCTCAAGCAGTGGACCGGGACCTATACTCTGAGCCAGGATAACTATGACGAGTTCTTCACCATCGAGACCGATGATGGTGATTTTCTGGGCGAGAGTGGCATCGGGATTATGGACTCGGTGCCCGGCACGTCGCCGAAGCAGGTGCTTTCTTTCGATGTGGGGTTGTTTGATAAGACGGATATTACCACCCTCTCCCGGGTGGTCATGAGTCCTTACGCTTACAACGACGAAACTCTACGCAAAAAGGTAGAGGCCAACCCCCAGGCGGAAGCCATTCTGGCTCAACCTGGCAGAAAATTTAATTTCGAGACCACCGCCATGCGGGTTGAGGCCGAAATTGTCGATGTAGAATTTGATCCCGAGCAGAAATACTTCGAAAAATTGACCTCAAAGCTGAATGTCTTCCTCAAAGAAGGGGCGGACATCAAGCGAGGGGAGATGGATATTCCCGATCAGTTCCGGTAGTTTTGGGAGGGGACTGAAAAAAGCGAGGGCCGCTATACGGCCCTCGCTTTTTTTGTTTACAGCGTTGGCGTGGCATGAAATAGTTTATGGTGCTCTTGCAGGGCAAAGCGATCGGTCATGCCGGCGATGTAATCGCAGATCGTGCGGTAGAAGTTTTTGCGCTGGGTTTGGCGCTGAATTTCGGTGGGCAGAATAATCGGGGAAGCGGTGAAAGCCTCAAAGAGCTCGGTGATCACCCGCTGCGCGCGCAGATCCATACGCATGACCCGCCAGTGACGGTAGAGGTTGGTGAAAAGGAAATCTTTAAGTTCCCGATCCATGCGCTCGACGTCGTCAGAGCGGGCAGAAATGTTGTGAGGTAAATTGCGGATGTCATCGACGCTTTGAACGTTGTAATCTTTGATCCGGGCGCTCGTGGCTTTGATCACATCGCTGACCTCCTTGCCAACCAGGCGCCGGACAATGCGGTGCCGGTCCATCTCGCTGAAGGCAGGCTGCGGCTTGATGCCCAACTCTTGAGTCACCAGCTCCCAAAACTCCAGGCCGATCAGTTGGGCCGGGACAATCATCCCCGAGCGCAAGCCGTCATCCAGATCAGCCGTGGTGTAGGCAATTTCATCGGCCAGATTGACGATTTGGGCCTCGAGGGTGGGGCGGCGATCCGGATCGAACTCGGAAAAGTGGCTGCGATCGTAAACTGTCTCATGCTTAACGATCCCCTCCCGGACTTCGTAGGTCAGGTTGAGCCCTTCGAAGTCCGGGAAGCGCTCTTCCAACTCGGTGACAATACGATAGCTCTGATAGTTGTGGTCAAAGCCGCCGTGGTCGCGCATGGCCTCGTCCAGGGCGCTTTCACCGCTGTGGCCAAAAGGGCCGTGCCCCAGATCATGGGCCAGGCAGATGGCCTCGGTCAAATCCTCGTTGACGCCCAGCGAGCGGGCAATGGTCCGGCCAATCTGAGCCACCTCGATCGTGTGAGTCAGGCGGGTGCGATAGTAATCACTGCCCTCGGTGGTGAGAAAAACTTGCGTTTTGTACTCCAACCGGCGAAAGGCGGTGGTGTGGATCAAGCGATCTCGATCACGTTGGTAGGCCGTCCGGTAGGGATGCTCGTCTTCGGGGTAGACTCGCCCCTGTGAGGCGCGGCTGCTCATAGCGTACGGAGCCAGCCGTTCGATTTCCAGATCCTCGATGTCTTGACGGGTGATCATTTTGCTCTCCTCAAAAAGTAGCTGTTGGCGCGCAGAATTCAATCCGCACCCTTTATTCTAATCTCGGCAGTGCGCCACGATTTCGGTTCGCCGCCGCGGTGGTAGACCATTGCTGTCATTATAGCATGATTTTCAACGGTGAGATTTTAATGAGTTTTGCCAAAGCCTTGACTCTGCTCTATAGTAGGCGCCTATGTGGTCAACCGTAAGCTCAACTCAACCGCGCCTAGTTTCATCACCGCTCACGCGTTATCTGGACTGGCCCTGGGAACTTATTCCCCTTCTCTTGGGCGCGGCCTGGTTGTACTGGCATACCTTGCCGCCGGGTTTGAGCTCCTGGATTGTGGAAGGCTGGGATTCGGCGATGTTTCAGGTGACCGGCAGCACCTGGGGCGTGCCGCACTCGCCCGGCTATCCTTTGTATACAATTTTGGCTAATCTCTTTGTCCGGTTGCTGGGGTGGATCCCCGGCCTGGCCGAAACAGCCCCGGCCTGGCGGGTGAGCTTCTGGTCCACCTGTACCAGCCTGCTGACGGTGGCCTTAGTTTATTTGATCGTCCGCCGGATCGGCCGGAATCGGATTGCAGCCTTAATCGCGAGCGCTATTTTGGCGCTGAGCTTCGTCTTTTGGCGGGGCGCCATCATGGCCGAAGTCTACAGCCTCAACGCCTTCATCTTTGCCCTCACCTACTGGCTGGCCCTCGTTTGGGATGGCGACCGGCGGGACCGCTGGCTGATCTTGCTAGGATTGGTCGTAGGCGCTGGGATAGTCCATCACCGGACCGCATTTATTTTGCCTGTGACCGTGGCCGGGTGGGTTACTTTGCGCCGGGAAAGATGGATCGGGCCGGTGCCGGACCAAGCCCGTTGGCGGCGGATCGTGCGTCGTTGGCTCATTTTGGTGGCGGGTGTGCTGCTATCGCTGCTGCTTTATCTTTACTTGCCCTTAGCCGCTCATCAGCGAGCCGGGCAGTCCTGGATTTACGCGGATGCGTCCGATTGGAACACTTTTTGGTTTATTGTGCTGACCCGCGAGTGGTGGGGGTTGGTGCAGTGGCCTGCCACACCGCTCGATTGGTGGCAAGAGATGGTGGCCTTGTTCCGCCAGCAGAGCGCTCAGATCACGGCCTTGGGCGTAAGCGGTGGGCTGGTCGGCTTGCTGCTGATGAAGCGTTATCTGCTTCTCTTCGGCCTTCCATTTGTTACTTTGACTCTATTTGGTTTAACCTACAACGTAGCCGATCTGGACAGTATGCTCATCCCGCTGACCTTAACTCTGTGCCTTAGCCTGGGAGCCCTGGGCGGCACAGTGATTCGAGTCGTGGTCAGCCGGGTGGTGAAGGCGCTGCGTTCGCGGGACAGAGAGCTACGCGGTGATAAGTGGTTGAGTACGACCATCCGGACGGTAGTTTCGTTGGGCGTCGCCACCGGTGTTTTCTTCTTTTATTACCCGCTGGCCACAGCCAACTATAAAACGGTTGATTTGAGCCAGGACTGGCAGGCGGTGGATTTAGCCGAGGAAGTGGTGGCCATGGCCGAGGCCGGTACGCCGCTGACGATAATTGGCCAGGATAACAGCGTGCTGCCCCATTTGGTCTATGCCAAGTCGGTTCTCGGCCAGCCCCTCGAGCCGCTCTCGACCACACAGCTCAGCCGGATGCCGGCCGAGGACAGCCGCGCTCTGCTGGCTGATCGCTGGGCGCGGGCAAGCCGCGTCTTTATCGACAAGGAGTCGCTGGATTTGAACTTTATTCCCTGGCTTCGGACCGAGATTGAGCAAGGCCAGATTTTCCTGGCGCCAACCGGCCATCCGGTCTTGTGGGAACTGCTGCCGCGGCCGTTCTCGGCTGGCCTGCCGGCGACCGAGCCGCTGCAAACCGATTTTATCGAGCGAACGGCGGAAGGCGGACTCCAGCTCATGGCCTACCAGGAGCGCGTCATCCACAAGCGCACCGGCTGCTTTCTGCGCCTGACCCTCTTCTGGCAGGCGATGTCCGATCTAGGCGAGGATTACTTTGTCTCGATTCAACCCCTGGGTGGGGATACCGTCTTAGACAAGAATGACCATCTAGCCCTCATGCGAGGTTACTTGCCGACATCGCAGCTAGTGTCAGGGGAAGTAATTCGGGATGAGGTCGATTTGCTCATTCGCCAGCCCTTCGATCTGCCAACGATTGAGCTCTTGATTACCCTTTATCAGGTGCGAGACAATCAGTTTCCCTCATTTGGCCGGGCAATTCTACCGGTTTCGGTTGAGCCCTGGGAGTGTAGCCAAGACTAAGGAAGGAGTCTATTGATGCCCATCACCTTAGCCCGACCGGATGGGTTGTACCTCACCACCAAAGCCCCCTTAGCCGAAGTCCTCAAGGATGAGATCCTCGGCGAGTTTGCCGACGGCTTGCTCCGCCGGGCCGTGGCCGGCTTGGCGTTGGAAGAGCTTAGCCATTTAAGCCTGGCCGAGACCCTGCACCAGACCGGCTCGGCGTCGGTCGATGCCCTGCTGACGGCCTTGCTGGTGCTGGATGCTGAGGTTAAGGCCGTGGTCGAGAAGGAAACTCGGGTTTTTCCGCTGCCGGGATTTCTCAGCTATCGAGAGCGCTTACCCTTGGCTACTTTTCCGCTTAGTCTGCTGCGTTTGCCGCCCCTTAATCCCGGCGGACACTATCACTTTTCGACCCTTGGGGTCCACCACTATCTGGCTGTCCGGCTCGACCTGCATGCCCAAAGCAAAGCAGCCGGGCACGTCCGCCTTGCGGTGGCTAGTGTGTTCAATTCACCGCAGCGAATCAAGCCGGTCGAAGAGCGGCTTGATCGCCACTTTTTAACCGAGGCCCATATCGATCGGGCGATTGCGGCCGGAGCTGACCTGCTAACCGATTTGGAGCAAATTAGGTTGCGGGAAATTCTGCGAGGCCTGATCAATAACCCGTAATCACTGTGGATGTTTCCGAATAAAAACGGCTAGCGCTGCTTAGAGGCTGTGCTGCCGGCGCACAACTTCGCGCAGTTGGTCGATAGCGACACGCTCGCCAGTTTGTTCGTCAACGTAGTACCATTGCTCCCAACCGTTGCAGGGCGCGTCTTGGATAGCCCGGCCCACTTGATGAATGGAGCCGGTATAGCCGTTGTGCTTAAGCTGGCCATCGGCCAGAACTGTAGCGGTGATGTTGGTCCGTTTGCCGAAATAAAGCTTTTGGCCCGGCGCAATGAGCCCCTGCTGGAGCAACGTGCCGAAAGGGATGCGCGGCAACTTCCGCTTTTGGGGAGTGGCAAAGACATCGGGCTGGTACTCACCGGCTTCGATGGCCTCTAAACGTGCCTGAGCCAGTCGGACGTATTGTTCGTCCTGCTCAATGCCGATCCAGCGGCGGTGCAGCTTGCGGGCCACAGCCCCGGTGGTGCCGGTGCCGAAAAAAGGATCGAGGACGACCTCCCCGGGGTTGGAACTGGACAGGATGATCCGGTAGAGTAGCGCTTCCGGCTTCTGGGTGGTATGGGCTTTGCTGCCGTCAACCTTGAGCCGCTCCTTGCCGGTACAGACCGGAATCTCCCAGTCACTCCGCATCTGAAGCTCGTCATTCAGAGCCTTCATGGCCTGGTAGTTAAAGGTATAAGGCCGGCCTTTGTGCTTCTGAGCCCAGATCAGCGTCTCTTGGGCATTGGTAAAGCGCACCCCCCGAAAATTGGGCATGGGGTTGGTTTTAATCCAGACCACATCGTTGAGAATCCAGTAGCCTAAATCCATTAAAATCGTGCCAACCCGGTGAATGTTGTGGTAGCTGCCGATCACCCACAGGGTGCCGGTCTCTTTCAGCACCCGCCGGCAGCCTTGCAACCAGCTCCGGGTGAACCGATCGTAAGCCTCAAAATCGTCAAACTGATCCCAGTCATCGGTGACGGCATCGACCTTGGTATGATTGGGGCGCCACAACTCTTGTTGAAGTTGAAGATTGTACGGCGGGTCAGCAAAGATCAGGTCAACCGACTGTTCGGGTAAGGTGGGCAGGAGGTCAAGGCAGTTTCCGGTGATGATTTGATTGACAGGCAGGGTTGAGCGTTGCATCAGCTAACTTCTGATTTTGCCAAGATAGAGCCTCAGGGGCAACCGGAGTCACCCCTGAGTTCTAGGGGATGATAAGTGGGCAAGAAAAATGCGGTTCCACTTATGTAAACTATTTGTAGCATAAAAGGCGAAAATGGTCAATTTATCCCCTAGATTTTGTTGACATAAAAGCTAAAGCCCTAGATTTTGTTATTCGCTGGGTTGGGACAAGGAAGAAGACAAAGCGACCTGCCGATGGCGCGGCAGGTCTACGGATTAGCAAAAAAGCTTGAGTTTAACGGGTATTGATTCTCGAAGGCTGTCTTTTCTGAGCGCATTCAATACACAGTTGGGTAGAAGGCAACGCTTGAAGCCGTTCGGCCGGGATGGGGCGCTTGCAGTTGGCACAGGTCCCATACTCATTGCGCTCGATGCGGTGGAGGGCATTTTCGACATCTCTTAGTTCCTGGAGGACTTGTTGATGGAGATTAGCCAGCACTTCTTCGGACTCACTGGCGATGGCCTGATCTTCAAGATTTTTGGGAAGCGGGCGGCCCACCCGGCGCTCGATGTCTTTAAGCCGGTCAGTCAGGTCCATCTGTAAGGTGAGAAGGTTTTGCCGTGCTTCTTGATAGGTATCCATCTTACTTCAACTCCTTCGTCTGGGAGTCGGCCTTGACCCCTAGGCTACCACAGGTTTTCTAGTAAAGTATACGTCAAGTTGACGCGGCTGACAACTGAAATCAACCCTCGATACGCCTGTCACGCGATATGCTGCTTAAAGCGACGCACAGCGTCGGCGAGGCAGAGACGGTTTGAATTGAAACCGTGCGTCAGGACTCGGCGGGTGAAGTCGCCGCTGCCAACGAACTGCGCCGCTTTTACAATGAGCGCAAGCTTGACGTCCGGCCGGAAGGCATCTTTCCGATGGATACGTCGATTGCCTTGACCACTCAGTATCCCGGTCAGTTTCGGCTTGGTCAAAGTGCTGGGCCTAACGATCAATAACGAGATTATCTACTACTATACCCCAACTGGCGTGCTCTATTGGCTGGACATCGTTTCGATCTTGTCCGTGATCGCCAGTTGGCTGCCGGCTCGAAGTGCGACGCGGGTCAGCGTGCGGGAGAGTCTGGCTTATCAATAAGAAAAGGGACCTCGAGAGCGAGGTCCCTTTTTCATTCTTTCATCCAGCCTGTAATTATGCTATACTGACGCTACCCAATTTATCAAGAACATGTCACAACAATCGACTAGTTTTTGTGACCGGCAACAGCGGTTGTTTGAGAGGAGGTCTCCCCATGAGTAACGGTATCACCCGCGAAGAAGTATTCAATCAAATCCGGGCTGCCCGTGAGAATCACAAAACACCGGATTTAAGTAAGAAAAAGTTGGCCGGTTTTGACCTGAGTGGACAAAATCTGCTTGGCGTTAAGTTTCAGAACTCCGATTTGAGTGGTTGTAATCTGGCCCAGGCCAATTTGAGCGGGGCCAATCTCAAGGGTGCTAAGCTAGAAGGTACCAACTTGCAGGGCGCCAATCTAAGCGGAAGCGATTTGGAGGACTGCAATTTAAAAGGCGCTCAGCTTAAGGGCGCTAATCTCCTCGGCAGTAATCTAAAAAAGGCCGATCTAACCCGGGCTGATTTTTGGCAGGCCAATCTGCAGCAGGTTAACCTGGAAAAAGCCGATTTATACAGTGCCGTCTTTCAAGAGGCCGATTTGCGCCAGGCGAATTTAGCCGGGCTGACGATCCATCGGCTCGATTTGTCGACAGTCAAACTCCAGGGGGCTAACCTCAAAGGAGCCGATTTGACCGGCGTCCAGCTCCCCGGCTTCGATTTTAGTGGCGTCAATTTCCAAGGCGCTACTCTGAAGAAAGCCAATCTACAAGGAGCCAATCTTGAAGGCGCGGATTTGACCAAAGACGCCGGTTTTTTCAGCAGCCGAGAGACCAATCTGGATGGCACCGATCTGAGCGGCGCCAAGTTAAAAGGTGCCAAACTGAGCGAGGTCGATCTATCTAAGGCTCAATTAAGTCAGGTTGATCTGAGCGAAGCAGATCTGAGCCGGGCCAAGCTGCGCGGGGCCAGCCTGCCGGAAGCTAATCTGACCCAAGCCAATTTAGCAGAGGCGGATCTGGCCGAGGCCGACTTGCAAAAGGCCAACCTGACCCAAGCCAATTTGCACCTGGCTTACCTTTATCAGGCCAACCTGCAAAATGCGCTGCTCCAGCAGGCCAACCTGCAAAACGCCAATCTTCAAACGGCAACCTTGACCGCGGCTAACCTGGCCGGGGCTAATCTCAGCCAGGCCAATTTGCAAGGCGCGGTGCTTCAAGCTGCTAATCTTCACGGTGCCGATTTAACCGAAGCCGAACTTCAAGCCGCGGATCTGCAGGAGACCAGCTTGCAAGGTACCTGCCTTAAAGGGGCCACCGGCAGTAGCCAAACCCGCTGGCCGCAAACCCTTTCGCCGGAGTTGGTCCGTGGTCTTAAGCTCGCGAGCTAGGAACAGCCCGATCCCACTACGAAGGGCAGAAAGATCCGGTGGTCAAACGGTTTAGGGGGCAGCGCCGGTTCGATCAGGAGATCCGGGGAGACGTTGCCCGCCCCATCGATGACCTTGAGCCGGGTAGCCGGCCAGGGCAAGCCGGGTGAAGGGGTGTAAGGCTCCGGCGTCTGGACGACGATGAGGCGATCAAAGCTTACATCGGTCTGATCTAAGAAACTTAGTCGAAAGGTCACCGTGCCGTCGGTGCTAAAGTCGAGGTATTGTTCCTGGTAGGCCGCCTCGGTTCGAAAATCGGTGCCCCGCAGCCGGCGTAAGCCGGTTAACCCCCCGCTTTCATTCAAGGCTTGCAGTTGGATCACTTCTTCCGAGAGGGTGTTATCACTCACCCGCAGCCGAACATAGGCCCGGTACAAACCCGCCTGGCACAAGGACACTTCGGCGCTGGTCCACCTGCCGGCCGGGTCGGCCACCGTGCTGGCTTGCAGGGCCTGGCCGCTCAACGCCGCCACATCGCTGATCACTTGGCCAACCGGCCGGCCAGCGACGACCTCGCGCTCAAAAGTGGCGCCTGGCCAGGTCCACTGTTTTTGACCTACGGCCACCTGGGTGACCCCGGCCGTGGTATCCGTCGCCGCCAGCGTCAGAGAGATAACCGGGCTGGTCGTAATCACGGTGGTCGGCGTGGGCCAGGTGGCGGCTGTCAGCATCGCTGTGGGCGGAACCCGATCCAGGCCGATGATCACCGGCCGGGAGACAGCCCGTTGCCCGCCGCTACCCACGACTGCCGCAGTCAAGACGAGCGTGTTGGTCAGCACCTCATCCGGCCAGACCGAGCTGTCAATGACGTAACCCGCTTGAGCCGGCGGGCCCGCTGCATCGATGAGGAGATTCGTTTCGGTCGGGGTGGTGAGGTAAACCCTGGTTTGCTGGATTAACCCGCTGTCATCACTGGCATTCAGGCGCAGGTAGAGCGGGTTGCCGGTCAGATAGTGGCCGGCCCAGGGCTGGACGATCGCCACGTTGGGTGGCTCATCGCCGGCATCAGCCGGCTCCTCTAACGTTACCCCCGTGTAATAGTGACGTAAGATAACCTGATACGTCCAGTCGAAGCGGGCCGCCCAACGCTGGGCCCCCCATTGGCCCAGCCCGTAGCCGTGACCGTACAGCGTTTGCCCAAAGGAGACCGGGTCCTCAATGGCCTGCAAGTAGGCCACGTTGGGGTTGGTACGGGTTGGGCTGGAGTTCTCGGCGCTGAACATGGCCAGGATCGGGGCGTTATTGTAGGCCAGGTACTCGCCCGTGGTGGCGCCGACAGCCTGGTTGGTCGAAGGAACTGTCGTATCACACATATACTGAAAGTTGACCCAATCGGTGACATCATAGCTGCGACCAACAAGCGCCGCGTAGCGGATTTGATACCAGGCGTAGGTTCGGGCCGCCACGGCTTGGGCTTTAAGTGTCTCCGCCGGCCATGACGGATAGACTTCGTGCGGCACTACTCTTTTGACGTAATCCTCAAAGTCGATCAGATCGATTTGGCCAACGGGGACGGTGCGGCAGGTGTTGCTGGCATGGTGCAGCACGCGGATGGTTGGCGGGGGTGTTTGTTGAGCTTGGCTGTCGATGGGCAAGGCGGCGATGTCCAGCGGCCTGCCCGCAAATTCTTCAACCAGCAGCGCTTCGGCCGAGATGATGCGCCAGCTCTCATGGCGAACGATGGCCAAGGCCTCACCGTCGCCGCGCCAGACCGGCGAACGATCGACGACATTATTTTGACTCAACCGCTGGGCCTCGCCTTGGGGCAAATCGACCCGCCATAGCTCGCCGGCAATGTCTGTCTGGCTGCCGAGGGGGGTCCGGATCAGAGCCAAGGCCTGGCTGTCTGGTCGCCAGGCAAGATCGCTGAACAGTTCTCCGGCGGCGGCCAGGATCAGGCGGGCCGGCTGGTTCTCGCCGCCGATCCAGAGTTGAGCTTCAAAACCTTGATTGGCCAGAATAGCCCGCTGCCGGCCATCAGGGGCAGGGTAGACTCGCCCGTCCGGATCGCCGGGTTGGGCTAAGGCAGGGACGGCTAGCTGGCTGACGTCCAGGGGCTGATTGGCCCCGCTGGCCAGATCGATGCCCCACAGCCGGCGCTGCTGCTGAGCATCAAGTCGCTCATAAGTTAGCCAGCGGTGATTGGCGCTGAGCTGCGGGTTTAAGCCTGTGGCCACCTGCTGCGGCAGGTCGCCGGTGGCCGGCAGGCGCCAGATGGCTTGAGTTTGCCGGAGCGAGCCATCGCTAAGGGTGACCACGGCATCGGGGACCGCGCCGTAGAAAGCGGCCTCATCACCGGACCAGGCTAGCAAAGTCAGCGCCTCGAGTTGCCCTTGGGCCGCCACTCCGGAATTAAGGAACGGTTCTATGATTGCGAGCAGGATCATCAACAAAACGGGCTTGAGGCGGTGAAGTGAGCGCATCACTATTTCCTTATCCATATTACCGCCAGCATACTCCAGGAGTTAACGAGCTTAAATAGCCAATTAGTCACGACCCCAGATGTGGTATATAAGCTTGCGGTTACCCCTAGATCTAGTAGGCTCGCTCGAATCTCTAGAAAGGGGTTTGCAGCCTTCGCAATTCATGGTATAATTTGTGTGTTATGTAGAGTGATTATGACAAATTCTGGCGAGGTTCGGGCCTGCGCCGGAAAGGAGCGGGTGCAGCTATGGCAATATCTTTGGATTTGGCAATCTCTGCCATTCGATCCGGCCGCAAAGAAGAAGGACGGCAGCTTCTCAATCTTCTGATTCAGCAGGATCCCAATGATGAACGGACCTGGCTGTGGATGAGCAGTGTCGTCACGACCGCGGAGCAAAAAGCCCGTTGTCTCTATCATGTCCTGGCGATTGACCCGGATAACGCTCTGGCCCGGAAGGGCTTACAGCTCCTGGGCGTCACCGTCACCGACTCGCGGCCGGTGAAAATCCCGGCCCTGCAAACCCAGCGCTTGGTGCGCCCCACGCCGATGCCCCACACTCTGCCGGAGAATGAGCAGCCGATCGTGCTGCGGCCGGCCGCGATGCAGCCCCAGTTTGTCACTCCACCGGCCAATGGACAGACTGCTCCACCCATATCAGACTTTACGCCGCCGCCTCAGCCGGCCGCCGAGCCCGAAGCTGAGCCGGCTGACTCCCGGCCGGACAACGACCCGGAACGCCGGCCCTTCTTAATCGACCCGCAGGCAATCACCCAGGAGCTGCCGTTTACGCCCGTGCATGCCCCGCAACCCGCGATCCCACCGGCTCCGGTCCGGCCAGAGCTTCAGGTCAAGGCTTCGCCGACCATTCTTTATATGAACCTCGATGAAATCTTGGAGGAAGAGGATACGGCGGCCCCGGCAGAGGCCGTTGCTGAAACCCCGGTTCTCGAGCAGCCCGAAAGTGATTTTGACCTGGAGGACCAAACTGATGAAACAGCGGCTGGCTTTGCTGAGACGCCGTTCGCGGTTGACGCTAAGACACCCGAGGAAAACAATGCCCCGGTGTACCCAAGAGGGCCGGTTCCTCATGAGACTCGACCAACGCCTACGCTGCCCGGTTTCGAGCCAAATCAACCGCCTCACCACCCGGCCACGGTCTATCCACCCTATAGCCAATATTCGTTGAGCCAGGGTTATGGTCTCCTCTACGGCCAGCCGGCGCCACCTCCCCCTGCCGGTCCCGGCCTCGGTCTGCCTTATCCCTATCAAGCCCAAATGCGTCCCCCCTCGGAGCCGGTGCCGGTCATCCATCCGATGAACGCGTTTGGCATGGCGCCTCCCCTACCCGGCTTTCATTCCAATGTGACTATGCTGATGCCAACGATGTCCGAAGCCGAAGCTCGGGCTCGAGTGGCGGGCTTGCCGGCTACCGATGCCTCCGCGCTAGCCCTTCAGAGCGCGACTCCCTTTAGCCTGGGACCGGCCTTTGCCGAGGTTGACTATGATGTGGATGAAGAAGAGGAGGAACAAAGCGATGAGATCAACCTCATGGCCGTCGTCATCTTCGGCACACTTTCGGTGACGGCTTTAGGGGGCTTTGGGATGTTAATCCTGCTGGTCTTCACCGCCCCAACGCTGTAGCTTGCCCGGTGCCTTCACCGGTTAAGCGACGGCGACGCCGTGCCAGGCACGAACCAGATGCCAACACAAATCTGCGCGGCTGAGGTGGAGCTCAAAGCGATCACCGCCTCCGGTTTCGACCAGAATATGCCGGCCAGCTTCGCTCTCCCACTGCCGGCCGGTACCGGTAATCGAGTGAGTCTGGCCACGCCAGGTGAACTGCCGCGCTGTTACTTGCCCCGTGTGATCGATCGAACCGGTCACGCCAATCAACTCATCGAGAAATTCAGTCTCGTTCATTCACTCCCCTTAATCATTGATTGATAACTATTTTAGCGAGCCTGACCGGCAATTCAAAAATTTAGCTTTTTTCCCGCTCTGACTATAATTCTGTTCATGTTAACCACCCAACAGACCCAGCAAAAATGGGAACAGCGCTATGCCGGTCTCTCGCTTCAGGAGCGCGCCGAACCGAACCCCTTCATCCTGGCCCATCTGGATTGGCTCCCGCTCCATGGTTGGGCCCTTGATGTGGCCGCCGGGGCGGGACGGCATAGTGTCTTGCTGGCCACGCGAGGGCTGCGCGTCGATGCAGTGGACATTTCCTGGAGAGGGTTGCGTCTGGCCCGGCAGCGGGCTCAAGCAGCCGGGGTGGCAAACGCGCTGCGCTGTATTGTGGCCGATGTCGAACAGCCCTGGCTACCCCATCGAGCCTACGATGTCATCCTGACCACTTATTTCTTGCATCGGCCCCTACTGCCCTGGCTCAAAGATCGCTTGCGGCCGGGCGGCTGGCTCATGTACGAAACTTTTGTGCTTGGGCCGGCCGAAAATACCGCCAATTCCCCCTCACATTTTTGGCTGCAACCGGGCGAACTCCCCAGCTTCTTCGTCGACTTCAGGATATGGTTTTATGAAGAAGTCTGTCATAACGGGCGCAATGCGGGACGGGTGACGGCGCAGTTGGTGGCCCAAAAGCCCGGCTAAGCTTCTTAAGCCGCGCCCAGCAAACGAGGCAATCCGTTGAAAGAAGCGAACAGCAAAAATCTGAAGGTTGATCTACACCTTCATACCTGCGTCTCGAAAGATGGCCTGCTTCACCCGGCGGCGATGATCCGCCGGGCTAAAAGTAAGGGCCTTGACCGCATCTGCATTACCGATCACAACAGCATTATCGGGGCGCAGGCCGCGCAGCAGATCGATCCCGACTATGTCCTTGTCGGCGAGGAGATTTTGACGGCGGAGGGCCACGAGCTTCTGGCTTTCTTTGTCAGCAAGTGGGTGCCGCCGAGACTGCCGTACCGGGAAGCCTTGAGTCGACTGGAGGCTCAAGGCGCGGTCATCAGCGTCTCCCATCCCTTTGATCGACACCGCAACCAGCCCTGGTCTGAGGCCATCCTGGAGTCGATTTTACCCCGGCTGGACGCCATCGAGGGCTTCAATGCGCGGGCGGTCCACGCGGCGGACAATGACCGGGCCCTGACCTTTGCCGCCAAGCACGGTCTGCCCGTCACCGCTGGCAGCGATGCCCACATCGGGGCGGAGATTGGGGCGGCCTATTTGGAACTGCCGGCCTTCACCTCGGCCGCCGAGTTTCGAGCCGCTCTGCCGCAGGCCCAAATTCGGGGGAATTTAAGCCCACTTTGGGTTCATTTCTTTTCGGTCTTGAATAAGTGGCGGGGTAAGGTAGGGCTGAAGCCAAGCTTGGGTGGGCGAGCGTGATTGATCCCACCGATATCCGGATCGGCGATGTGGTCCGGATGCGGAAAGCGCATCCCTGCGGTGGTACCGACTGGCGTGTTGTCCGTCTGGGCACCGACATTGGGGCCGTCTGCCTGACCTGCGACCGAAAAGTTTTGCTGCCCCGAAGTAAATTCGCCAAGCGGGTCAAAGCCATGTTGACCCGGGGACCGGCGATCCCACCCCTGCCGACCGAGTGAACTCCTTCTTCACCCAGCCTAGCTAACTGTTCTTGGCTTAAGCTCTCCGAGTGTGGTACAATGAGCGGCCTGAGCCGATTCAGCTCAGGCCTGAGCTGGCCGAAGGTCGTTGGTTGAGCCTGTCGAAACCAACGTCACCCCGGTTTATTGAGAAGTGACTCGCCGGCGGCCGGTCGTTATCCAATTTTTTTGGCACTATGGTATGCTAAACAACTTGCCAATCGAGCGTGATCAGACTCCCGGTCTTAACGTTGGGCCGGCCCAGCCGATCCAGTGCAGCGTCGGTATAACGGCCCACAATGAAGAGGCCAACATCGCCCAGATCATTGAGGCGGTTATGAACCAGCGGCTGCATCAAGTGGCCATTACGGAGATCATCATTGTCGCCTCCGGCTGCACCGACCGTACCGTCGAGATCATCGAGGCGTACCTTGCTCTCGAACCGCGCCTCCAACTCTTTATCCAGGAGCAGCGCGAGGGCAAAACCAGCGCGATTAACGTCTTTTTGCGCCACGCTACAGAGGACATCTGCGTTCTGGAGAGCGGCGACACGGTCCCCCATGAAGATGCCATTGAGAATATGGTCCGCATGTTTCTTGATCCGGCGGTGGGGATGACCGGCGCGCACAAAGTGCCGGTTAACACACCGGAGCACATTATCGGCTTTCTATCCCACCTGCGGCTCAAAATGGAACACCAACTTTGTCTGGAGATCCCTCGCCTGGGTGAGCTGATTGCTTTCCGCAAAGTGTTCGATCAAATTCCTCCGGACGTAGCCATGGATGAAGCCTTTGTCGAGGCGCTGGTTATCCGGCGGGGCTTGCAGGTGCGTTACGCCCCCGACGCCGTGGTTTTCAATATGGGGCCGGAAACGCTGGCCGATTTTGTCAGGCAGCGCCGTCGCAATCACGCCGGTCATTTGCATCTAAAAGAAAAGTATCATTACAAGGTTTCGAGCATGGACGGCGTCCGCCTGTTCAAGCTAGCCTTTGAAGAAATTTGGGGTGCCTTCCGGCTGGTCTGGGTTCTATTTGTCCTGGCCATAGTCGAGGGCTACTCACGGCTGCTCGGCTGGTGGGACTACAAAGTTCATAAGCGGACGCACGTCGTTTGGGACATCGCCTGGACCACTAAAGAAGTTAAACGCCCTGTTAATGCCCAGGGGATTAGCATTACCTCGCCGCATCTGCCCGGCAAGCGCGAATAGACTCTACCCGGTAGCGTGACTTGAAAGGCTGGAAGGCCAGAAGGCCGCAAGAGTGCCGGGATCTCCCTGCTTCTGTCCTTTCCATCCGTTAACTTTCAATTAAAGGATGATAGGTTGAAAGAGAAACTTATCACCGCCGTCAAGGCCCTGATTAGTCTCGGCCTGATGGGCTATCTGTTGTTCCGTTTCTTATCCGATCCGCAAGATCGCAGTGTGCTGCTAAACACTTTGACCACTGCTCACTACGGTTATCTGCTGTTGGCTCTGGGGCTCTACGTGTTGGCGGTCGCCACCAACGCCCTCAAGTGGCACATTCTGCTTCGCGCTCAGGGCATCCCCGTGCCTCTTAAGGCGGTAACCAGTTATACTTTTGTTGGCTTCTTCTTTAATAACTTTCTACCGGCCAACATCGGTGGGGATGTGATGCGCGGTTTTGAATTGGCCCGGTACACCGAGCGCAGCGCCGAAGCCGCGGTCTCCGTGATCATCGATCGGATTATTGGGCTGGCGGCCTTTATGTTCACCGCCGTGGTCGCGGCCCTAATTGCGGTCAATGTCATCCCGCCTGATCAGTTCGCTCAAGACAGTGAGGCCGCCCGAAATCTGTTCTTGGTGGAGGTGGTCGCTTTGGCGGGGATGTTGGTCATCACTGCCGGTTTTGTCGTTTTGCTCAGCCACCGGCTGCGCAAGCTGGCCGGTCGGCTGTTCGAGCTGAAACTCCTGGCTCCGCTCGCTCCCCTTTACCAGCGGATCTCGGCTGCTTTTGAAGCCTATCGACACCAGTACAGGGCCATTTTCTGGGCTTTTGGGGTGGGGGTCATTACGGTCTTGCTCACCGGCGTGGTCGATGTGGCAATTGTGGCCGGCCTGAACGGCTTCATTTCGCCGATTTACATCTTTCTCTTCAACCCCATCATCGCCGTTTCGTTGATTGCGCCAATCAGCATCGGCGGCTTGGGGGCGATGTCGGCGCTGTATGTTTATTTCTACGGTCTGGTCGGCGTGCCGCAGACTCTCGCCTTTGCTCTGTCATTGGTCAAACAGGCCATTACCTACCTGGGCAGTCTGCCCGGCGGCTGGCTCTGGCTGCGCCGGCGAGGGGCAACGCCTTCCTCAGTGGCGAGTAAACAGTATCCGGTGGAGTCCTTCACCGATTACTGATCGTAAACCCTCATATTTCCAAAACCACGGGAAAAATCATCGGCGTGCGGCGGGTGCGCTGGTAGAGAAACTGGCTCAGGGTATCGCGGATGTCAGCGGCGGCGGTATCCCGATGGGTTTGGCCGCTTTCCATCAGCTCGATGACGCGTTCTTTGGCCTCTTCAATGAGATCCTCGGCATCCCGGATGTAGACAAACCCCCGCGAAATAAAATCGGGGCCCACGACCAAGGTCCCTTTCTTAGCGTCAACGCCCACGACCACCACGACAAAGCCGTCTCGCGAGAGCAGATGCCGGTCACGCAGCACCACCCGGCCCACATCCCCAACCCCCAGGCCATCGACCATGATTTGACCGCCTGGCACACTTTCGGCCGGAAAGGCGCCCTCTTCGTCAAACTCAACGACCTGACCGTTTTCAACCACAAAAATGTTCTCTTTGGGGATGCCCACCGAAGCGGCCGTGCGGCTATGGATGACCAGCATGCGGTATTCGCCTTGAATGGGGATGAAATACTTAGGCCGGATCAACTCTAACATCAGCTTCTGCTCGTCTTGCGAGGCGTGACCGGAGACATGGACCGGCATTAAGCTCTGATAAATAACGTTGACCCCCAACCGGAAAAGATTATTGAGCGTGCGATGAACCAACTCCTCGTTGCCGGGAATGACCGTGGCCGATAGGATAACCGTGTCCCCGTCTTTGAGGCGAACCTGGTGATGCTCTTGATTAGCCATCCGCACCAGGGCGCTGGTCGGCTCGCCTTGAGTGCCGGTACAAATAATGGCGACTTTAGAATCGGCATAATCTTCAATGTCATCGGCGTGGATGAACAAATCATCCGGAGCGCTCAGGTAGCCAAGATTGAGCGCCATCTTGACGTTATCGACCATGCTGCGACCCACTACTGCCAATTTGCGGTGGTGTTTTAGGGCGGTGTTAATTACCTGCTGGACTCGGGAAATATTTGAGGCAAAGGTCGAAACGATAATCCGGCCCGTGACTTCAGCAAAGATTTTTTCAAAGGCGACACTGACCGTTTGTTCCGAAGGGGTTTTCCCCGGCCGTTCTGAGTTGGTGCTGTCGGCCAACAGCACTAGGACCCCTTCATCCCCATAAGCCCGCAGGCGCTCATAGTTAGGCGGGCGACCATCGGTGGGCGTCTCATCAAACTTGAATTCACCGGTGTGAATCACTAACCCTTGGGGCGTGTAAATGGCATAACCCACCGCGTCGGGGATAGAATGGTTAACGTGAAACGGCTCGATGGTGAAGGGCCCCAGTTCGATTACGCTTTCGGTCGTGATCGTGTTGATCTCAATCTGGTTGAGAAGTTTGGCTTCTTTAAGCTTCACTTCGATCAAGCCGCGTGTTAACTTGGTGGCATAAATGGGAACCGGAACCTCCGGCAGAATAAACGGTAAAGCGCCAATGTGGTCTTCATGGCCGTGGGTTAGAAAAATGGCCTTGAGTAGACCGGGGTTATCCAACAGGTAAGTGATGTCCGGGATGACAAAGTCGATGCCCAGCATGTCGTTTTCAGGAAACATCAGGCCGCAGTCGATAGCGATAGCGTCATCGCCGTATTCAATGAGAGTCATGTTTTTGCCGACTTCACTAACGCCACTTAGTGGAATAATACGCAGGGGGTCTTTCACTCCGGGTTCTCCGTCCGTCAATTTAACAGGCACTGGTCGCCCAACGCCTGAGCGGTGATGGAGCAGGCGCTAAAGGGGTCAAAACCGACCTCACTAACGACCGCCACACCACTTATGTTTATAGTTTAGACCTGATCGCTTTCTTGGTCAAACAGATTGGGTCAGCGGTATAGCTACCATCCGAAATCTATTCTTTTCGGCCCGGCCTGGAGTGAAAATTCACCAGCCCGCCGTCAAGTTTGATTTTGACATTAGCCTATGCTTGGCTATTATACTTAGAGGTGAATTTTTGGAAGTTTTCAATGACAAAAAGAACAATTCTCACCATTAACGATCCACGTTTGCGCCAAAAAGCCAAGCGCGTCAAACAATTTACACCCAGTCTCAAGAAACTAGCCCAGGATATGCTTGAAACAATGCGCGGCAGCGAAGGGGTCGGCTTGGCCGGGCCTCAAGTCGGGGTGATGCAGCGTATCTTTGTGGCCGAGATCCCGCTTCCCAAAGATCCGGATGCCGAACCTCACCCTCAAAGTGGGCGTTTCTACGTCCTGGTCAATCCGGAAATCGTTAAGTCTGCCGCAGTACGGGTGGAGGGAAAAGAAGGCTGTTTATCGATCCCCGACCTGAAGGGTCTTGTGGAGCGGCCTGAATGGGTAGAAGTCAGGGCGCAGGATTTGGAAGGGCGCCGGTTCAAGCTAAAGGTTGATGACCTACTCGGGCGCATTTTCCAACACGAGATCGATCACCTGAATGGTATCCTCTACCTCGATCACATCACCGATCCGGCCAAACTCTGGCGCGTGACGGATGAGGCTGAGGCCATCGAAGCCACCGAGCCGGGTACTCGGCAGCCTGCCGCGGAATACGCTTCTCCGGTATAAGCTGGATTGGACTACCAAAATAGCCGGACCTGCACCCGATTGTTCGTGCTTCCTTAGAAGTCCATCACTGCGTGACCGAAACTAAGCTTAAAAACCACCCGTCAATTTAAAACCCTGGGTTGCCCGCTTTCAACACTTTAATAGTCGTACTTAACTCAACGCAGAAAGAGGTAAATCAAAGGATGAGTGATTCAGTTACCGGAAATGGCGCCTCGTCTGAAGCGCTGCAAATGGAAGCTATTGAAAACAGTGAATGGTTTGAGTCACTGGATTATGTATTGCATAAAAAGGGTCCGGACCGAGCCATCCGTCTGTTGCAGGAATTGGATGCCTATGCCTATGAAGCGGGGGTACGTAAACCATTCACGGCTAATACCCCCTACATTAACACTATCCCCCCCACCGAGCAGCCCCCTTTTCCCGGCAACCGCAACCTTGAACGCCAGATCAAGAGCCTGGTGCGTTGGAACGCCATGGCGATGGTCGTCCGGGCCAACCGGGCTGATGGATCAATCGGCGGGCACATTTCGACTTATGCCTCGGCTGCTACGCTGTATGAAGTCGGCTTCAACCACTTCTTCCGGGCCAAGGACCAAGATGGTGATGGCGATCAGATCTACTTTCAAGGGCACGCCTCGCCGGGGATCTATGCCCGGGCTTTCTTAGAAGGCCGGCTCAGCGAACAACACATGAAAAACTTCCGGCGCGAACTGGCCTCGGGCGGAGGGCTGTCCTCTTACCCACACCCCTGGCTTATGCCGGAATTCTGGGAATACCCGACCGTGTCGATGGGTTTAGGGCCGATTATGGCCATCTACAACGCCCGGTTCAACCGCTACCTGGAAGACCGCGGCCTCAAAAAAGATAAAGGCTATAAAGTCTGGGCCTTCCTGGGCGATGGGGAGACGGACGAGCCGGAAGCGCTAGGGGCTATTTCCCTCGCCGCCCGAGAGAAGCTCGACAACCTGATCTTTGTCATTAACTGTAACCTGCAGCGGCTGGACGGTCCGGTGCGCGGCAACGGCAAAATTATTCAAGAGCTGGAGACAATTTTCCGGGGGGCGGGCTGGAATGTGATTAAGGTCATCTGGGGCAGTGACTGGGACGAATTTATTCACCAGGATGACGACGGGTTGCTGGTCAAGCGCCTCGGTGAGATTGTGGATGGCGAATACCAGCGCTTTATCGTGGATGGCGGCGCTTACGTCCGCGAGCATGTCTTTGGCGTTAATCCCCGCTTGCAAAAGATGGTCGAGCATATGTCGGATGAGCAGTTAGGCCGGTTGCGGTTGGGGGGCCACGATCCGGTTAAGGTCTATGCGGCTTACAAGGCGGCCATGGAGAACACCGGCTTGCCGACGGTCATCCTGGCCCGAACGATTAAAGGCTACGGTCTGGGCGAGGCCGGCGAGGGCAAAAACGTGACCCACCAACAGAAAAAGCTCAATGAAGAGGAAATGCGCCACTTCCGGACCCGCTTTAACATTCCCATGTCCGACGCCGATGTAGCCGAGGCGCCTTTTTACCGGCCACCGGAAGACAGCCCGATTATGAAATATCTGCACGAACGCCGCCAGGCTTTGGGTGGCTACGTGCCCAGCCGGCGGCCCAAGAGCCCGATCTCGCTCAAGACGCCGGCGGAGAGTATGTTTGAGGAATTTTACCACGGCACCGATGGCCGTGAGGTCTCGACCACGATGGTTTTTGTCCGGATGCTGGTCAAGATGCTGCGCGACAAGGAAATTGGTAAGTTAGTGGTGCCGATTGTGCCCGACGAAGCGCGCACCTTTGGGATGGAAGCCCTCTTCCGCCAGGTGGGGATCTATGCCCACGCCGGCCAGCTCTACGAGCCGGTTGACAGCGACAGCTTGCTCTATTATAAAGAAGCCACCGATGGCCAAATCTTAGAAGAAGGAATTACCGAGGCCGGCTCGATGTCGTCCTTCATTGCCGCCGGCACGGCTTATGCCAACCACGGCGTCAACACCATTCCTTTCTTCATCTACTACTCCATGTTTGGCATGCAGCGTATCGGCGACTTGGTCTGGGCTGCCGCTGATATGCGGACTCGGGGCTTTCTCCTCGGGGCGACGGCCGGGCGAACCACGCTCAACGGCGAGGGTCTTCAGCACCAGGATGGCCACAGCCACGTCCTGGCTTCAACGGTGCCAAACTTGCTGGCGTACGACCCTGCCTTTGCTTTTGAAATCGCCGTCATCATTCGCGAAGGTATCCGCCGCATGTACGAGGAACAGGAAAGTGTCTTCTACTACCTGACCCTCATGAACGAAAATTATGCCATGCCGCCCATGCCGGGCGATCCGGACCTGACCAAAGAGGGTATCCTCAAAGGTCTGTACAAGTTTCGGCCTGCCAGAAATCGAGACGCCAAGCTCCGCGCCCAGCTTTTTGGCAGCGGATCGATCATGAATCAGGTTCTCAAGGCACAAGATCTCTTGGAAGAGAAGTATAACATCGCGGCCGATGTCTGGAGCGTCACCAGCTATAAGCAGCTCCGGCGGGATGCGCTCAACGTTGAGCGCTGGAACATGCTTCATCCCAACGACGAACCTCAGGTGCCTTATGTGACCCAGTGTCTCAAAGATGCGCCGGGGGTCCTGGTAGCAGCCTCGGATTATATGAAAATCCTGCCCCACTCGTTGCAGCCCTGGCTTGATCGGCCCCTGGTCGCGCTCGGCACCGACGGCTTTGGCCGCAGCGAAAGTCGCCAGGCGTTGCGGAACTTCTTTGAAGTCGATCACCGCTTTGTCACGCTGGCCACCTTGAACTCTTTGGCCAGAGAGGGGCAGCTCAAGCGGGATGATCTCAGCGCGGCGATGGAAGATCTGCAAATCGATCCCAATAAACCCAACCCGTTGACGTCGTAGAAGCAATATGCCAAAGCGGGCCGGTCAAACCGACCGGCCCGCGTTTTGAATTAGAACCCTTAGCGGAGTATCCACATTATGACAACAGAATTTAAATTGCCGGAACTTGGCGAAAACATTGAAAGCGGAGATGTCGTCTCCGTTTTGGTAGCGGTGGGTGACACCATCAAAGAAAACGATCCGGTTCTGGAGCTTGAGACCGATAAGGCCACGCTTGAGGTGCCCTCGTCCATTAGCGGGGTGGTGGAGGCCATTCACGTGGCCGCCGGTGATACGATCTCGGTGGGCCAGGTTATTTTGACCACCAATGGCGATGGTACCGCGCCGGCCCCGGCTGAACCGCAAGCGGCTGCCCCCCAAGAAGCCAAGACCGCGCCCGCCTCCGCGCCGGCTCCCGAGCCCGCCCCAACTCCTTCGGCCGAGGCCGCTCCAGTGGCGACCGAGGCCGGGCCGGTCGAGTTCAAACTACCGGATCTGGGCGAAAATATTGAATCTGGTGACGTGGTCAACGTCCTGGTCTCGGTGGGTGACACGATTGGTGAAAATGATCCGGTTCTGGAGTTGGAAACCGACAAAGCCACTTTGGAAGTCCCCTCCTCGGTCGGCGGCACCATCGAAGCTATTCACGTCAATGCCGGGGATACTATTTCCGTGGGGCAAATCATTCTGACCCTCAAAGGCGGCGCGCCCGCCGGCGCGCCGCCTAAGCCTGCTAAGCCAGCCGAGACTCCCGCCGTCACCCCGCCGGCCGAACCGGAACCGGCCGAGGCCGAAGAAGCCCCGGCCAAGACGCTCGAGCCGCAGGTGATCGAGTTTAAGCTGCCTGACCTGGGCGAAAATATCGAGTCCGGTAGCGTGGTTAGCGTGCTGGTTGCGCCCGGCGACACCATTGCTCAGGGCGACTCGGTGCTTGAGCTTGAAACTGACAAGGCCACCCTCGAGGTGCCTTCGGACGTTGGCGGCACGGTCAAGGAGGTCCTTGTTAAGGAAGGCGACGATGCCTCTGTCGGGCAGGCCATCTTAACCGTTGAGACGACGGCGGCGGAGAGCAAACCTCCGGCTAAGCCAAAACCCGCGGAGAAAGAAGCGCCGGCCCCGGCTCCGCCCGCAGCTAAAGCCGAGGCTCAACCAGAGGAGCCGGCGGCTGCAACCGCGCCGGTCGCCGCGTCAAAAGCGGCTCCCCAAGCTGAGTCTCGGCTTGTGCCGGCCCCGCCGAATACCCGGCGTATGGCCCGGGAATTGGGTGTAGATGTTTCTAAAGTTACCGGGACCGGGGTTGAAGGGCGGATTACGATCGACGACGTCAAACGCCATGCCCGGGAATTGCTGACCGAGGCTCGGCCAAGTGCCCCGCCGGCGGCCGCCCCCGCCACTCGCCGGGAAGTGAAACTGCCGGACTTTAGCTTGTGGGGCGAGATCGAAACGGTGCCGATGAAGGGTATCCGCAAGGCGACCGCCAACCAGATGGATCTGGCCTGGTCGACCATTCCGCATGTGACCAACTTCGATAAAGCTAACATCAGTGAGTTGGAGAATTTGCGCAAACGCTTTGGGCCCCAGGTCGAAGCGGCTGGCGGTAAGCTGACCGTCACCGCGATCCTGATCAAGCTGGTCGCAGCCGCGCTCAAAAAGTTTCCCCAGTTCAATGCCAGCGTTGATCTGGCCAACCAGAAGGTGATCTACAAAAAATACTACAATGTCGGCGTCGCCGTCGACACCGATCGAGGGCTGCTGGTGCCGGTGATCAAAAATGTTGATCAAAAAAATATTCAAGAAATTGCCGTTGAGTTGGGTGAAGTATCGGTCAAGGCGCGTGACGGTAAGCTGTCACTCGACGAAATGCAGGGGGGCAACTTCACCATCACCAATCTGGGCGGGATCGGCGGTACCAATTTCACGCCGATTGTCAACCATCCTGAAGTGGCTATTCTTGGAATTGCGCGGGGTGGGCGAGAGCCGGTCTTTAATCCGGAAACCGGCCAGTTTGAACCTAAGTTGATGCTGCCCCTGGCCCTTTCTTATGATCATCGTCTCATCGATGGGGCGGACGCCGCCCGTTTCCTCCGCTGGCTTGTCGGCTCGCTGGAGGAACCATTTATGATGGCCTTACAAGGCTGGTAAACTAAAGAAGCCAGATCAGCGGTAGGCGCGCTAGCTCGTCGCTGATCTGGCTAGATGATCTAAGCTATTTAGCTTGGTGATTTGACTTGGGATAGGCCAAAGGATATAGAAAAACCTGTCCACTTGCCAGTAGTCAAACTCGTATAAAATACGATATACTAGGGCGGTAGAGTGTGCCTGTGACTTTTACTGACCAACGGACCGCTTTTTTTCCTCGCAACCTACCCTGCTGACCTCGGGGTAAACACCAGGACACTTGCACAAAAAAATTAAATTTGTTGAATCTTTTACCTTAAATGACGCCTGAAAATTGGGAGAACCCGGACCACAAATCCGCGACGACCTGATCACTGATCCACCTTCTATCTCCATCTCCCTTGTAGACATCTTGCCTGAGAGGCACACTCTATTTTTTGACCTAACAGAGGAGATGGAAAGGCCACCGGCACCACCGGTGGCCTTTCTGCTTGTAGAGGTTAGACAGCTTTCTGCTAAGGGATTTTAAAGCTGCGAGCCGTCTGCAAGCGTTCGGCGGGCGAGGGATGGGTGCCAAAGAGCCACTGCTCCCAGGCCGGGGGATCCACCACCGACAGATTCTGCTCGGCCATGCCTTCGAAAAGCTGGATAAAAGCCTCCGGCTTTTGGCTGACCGCCAGGGCAAAGGCATCGGCCTGGCGCTCACCGTAACGAGAGACAGCATTTTCCACCGGCATTGTCAGCAACGAGGCCAGATAAAGCACCATCAGGATAAACGGTAGCCCGGCTACGTCTGCCGCGCTACGCAGGCCAAGGGGCTGCCAGACGCGCTGGAGCAGCCAGCGCAGGCCAAACAGCCCCAACCAACCGACCGCCCCAAGACCGATCACACTCCACAGGACGTGTTGATAAACCCAATGCCCCAACTCGTGGGCCAGTACCACCTCGACCTCATCAGGGGTGTAGCCGTCAACTAAGGTGTCATAGAGCACAATCCGGCGCGCCTCGCCAAAGCCGGTAACGTAGGCGTTAACAGCCGTGGTCTTGCTGCTGGCATCGATGACGTAAACCTCATCGACCGGCGTGCCGGCCCGCTCAGCCAGGTTCAGAATCCGCTGGCGCAGCTCGACGTTTTCCAGAGGACTCACCCGGTAGAAGAGCGGCGTGATGAGAATGGGGGTGAGGAGGGTGAGGACCAAGGAGAAGGTGACCAACAACATGCCCCCGATGATGGGCCAGCGGCGAGGGAAAGCTCTGATCAAGGCAAAAAAGGCTGCCCAACTGCCGCCTTCCAAGATCAACTGGAGGCCGGCGCTCTTGCCCCAATCGCTAAACCAGCCTAACGCCGTTTGGGTTGACAGACCAAATTGATGGCCAATAATAAAGCTGCGGTAGAAGTTAAAGGGCAGGTAGAGCGCCATAAGGGTGAGGTTGAGCCCTACAATGAACAAAAAGACAGTCAACAGGTCGGTCAGGCCGAGTCGCCGCCGCCATGGTTGCGGCAGTCGCTGGTAAAAGCGCCGGAGGGGCGCCAACCAGGGATGAGCCAAGATCTGGTTGCCGCGCTCCTCAACGAACTGCCGCATTAGCAGCGACAGCCCGCTAAATTGAAAGGCCAGGAGCAGCAGCGGGTAGAGCAGCATGCGCTCCAGGCGAATGGGTAAGGTTAAACTCCGGAGTGCTTCGGCCTTGGGACTACTTTGCAGCGTGCCGTCCAACGCGTAGCTAATCGACGTCGGCAGATCCGGGGCGGCTTGGCCAATGCCTGTTAGCCAAAAAGCCAGCGGGCTAAGCAAAATAACCACCACCGTTAGCGAGAGCAGGATTTGCCAGGACCGAGAGGATTGAACTCGGCTGGGAAAAAAGGTTTTAAGCCAATAGGTTGAGTTGGGGGTCATAATGATCTCCGGCCAAATAAGCCAGCCTTCTTTAACTCTAGTCGGCAAAGGTTAAGAGGAACTTAACTGAGGGAAATAATCTTTTCGGCCAGAGTCTGGAAGAGTTGTTCAACGTTTTGACCGGTTTTGGCGCTGGTCAAGAGCTGGGGTGCGTGATAGAGGCCGGCTGGATCGGTTAGGGTCTCAGGGGGCATGGCCCATTCTTCGATCAGATCGCTTTTGTTGCCCGCCAGCACCAGAGCAGCCCCGGGATTAACATCCAGAAAGTTTTGAACGTAGCTGGCAATGGTCTGGTGCGTTTCCGGTCGAGTCACATCGTAGACGATGATGGCGCCCGTTGCGCCGCGGTAGTAAGAGCGCGTCATCTTATCGAACTGTTCGCCGCCGGCCAGATCCCAAACGAGCAGGTTCATTTGGCGCTCGTTGACCTGAACGGTCTTTCGGCTAATTTTGGTGCCGATGGTGCTGAGATATTTGTCCTCAAACTTAGCTTCAACAAAACGACGGATCAGGCTGGTTTTGCCAACCGCGAAGTCGCCAAGCAAACAGATCTTTTTTTGGATGGGCGGCATGTGTTTTACCTGCGCTTAGGAGTAGAGTCCCTGGGGAAGATTTAAAAAACTAGACAAAGACTGGACTCACATTGTACTGAATTTCTCAACTGAATGTCAAATTGAGTCCGGTGGCACGTTTGACGCTGAGTTGGAAGGGGGGACAACCCCATTGGCGTGGCCATTCGTCTCCATCTCGCTGAGGGTCCGAGCCACTTCTTCAATAGCGAGACGTTGTTTGCGGTATAAATCCGCTTCGCTCATGGCCAGCCGCTGAGCGATATCGCGGACGCGCATGCCTTGAATAAATTTCAGGTCCAAGATGTTATAAATGAGCCACTCCGCAGTAGCCATGTGGCGCTCACCGTCAGGGCGCTGTTTTTCGATCGCTTCACCCAACACCGCCCGTAACGCTTTGGAGGCATTGCCGTCGTTACTCGATAAGGCTTCTTGCACAACCCGTAAGTTTAGGAGTGGGCTGCGGCTGAGCTTGGGCCCGCCCCAATAGTGACTGAGCGCTTCTCGGACCCACTTGGTAAAGTCCTTTTTGTGGATAGGGCTTTCCTCGGTGAGTGAGGCCAGGTTAGGCGCCCCCACATAGCTGACCGCGGTGCGCATTCGCTGTACCCGTTCGATTTCGGGAATGATGTTTTTAAGGGCAGTAAAGATTTCTTGCTGCAACCGCCGATCTTCCAGGGCTTGTTCCGCTCGCTTTAGCAGCAAAATTGTGGTTTTCTTTTCCTCAGGGGTGAGGTCAAAACCGTCTGTCCGAGCCTCTAGACCCAAGAGGCCCAACGACCGGTCGCGGGCTTTGTTGCGCAGGATGACAAACCAGAAGCCGTTCTGAGAGATAAAATGAAGGCCATTCCGATGTATCTCATCTTGTCGGTTATCTTTGTGATCACCGCTATCGAAATGATCAGTCCCGGGTTGGGCATGCTCGTAACCATTTTTCTCACTGACCAGTTGGTTCACGTCCAGATTACTCAATGCTCCTTCAACCACATGGCCGGCGCCTATCTGGGTTTCTAAGCGGGGCCCTTGCCGGGCGGCCAGGTTGTAAATAAAGCCGTTGCGCACGCGCAATATTTCGCATAAGACGATCAAAATATTTTCGAGGGCTTGCTGTAGGTCAGTGGTCGTTAGCAAGCGGCGGTCGAGCTCAGTAAACCACTGAACTTCATCCTTGTCTTTGAAAAAGATGATACTGTCGATAAACGGTTTCAACTGGTTGATCAAGAGTTGAGAAATGACAATCACACTGACAATGGAAGTGGCCAGGATCATCTCCCGAGGCACGCCCAGGAGGCGTTCTCGCTGCGGGAGCGCTTGAATGATTGAAATGACCAGGACCGCCACCAGAGTGCCGCGCAGGAGCAGGTGGATCAGATTGTGCTTGATCACTCGATCCGGCGATAGTCCACCAAAGAAGACCACACTGTAAGCCATAATGACCAGCATTACGGCAATGCCGATATTAACCAGAAACAAAGTTCCAAACATGAAAGAATTCGGCAAAGCCGAAGGGTTGTTGGCGATGAGCATGTAGGGATAAACGCCTAAGGCCGGGGCAACAAAGGAGACGGCTAAGTAGGTCATACGCTGTTTCGCGCCGGAGGTCAAACAGCGTTGCCGGGCGTAATAAACCTTATATGCACCCCACAGCAGAGTGGTGTAGAAGTAACAGGTAAAGACCCAGAAGAACGGCCCGGCTCGAAACTGCGTCATCCCGGGCGAATGAAACGGATCGCGGACGAGGTATTGAGTTCGTATAGCCAGCAGAATCAGCAAGAAGCCAAAGAAGTAGGCTACCAGCACAGCAAAACGCCGCCGGGCCGAGATAGCATTCGTGGTTCGCAGCAGCACATCAGAAAAATGGAGGTAGGCCGCCGGCATAAAAGCGATCCCGATCCATTGAAACTGGAGCCAAAATTTAGCTTCGTCCAGATTGCTGACCTTAAACAGGGCTACGTCACCGGCATAGGTAAAACAGACGCAGGCCAGCAGGACGGCAAAGGCTCGCCCCAATGAACTCCGCACATTATAGGCGAACATATAGACAAACAAGGAAAAGGCCAGAATCACGATAGCGGACGAAAGAAGCTCGTTGAGTCGGCCAAGAATATAGGTTGGATTTGTTAATACGGATTCCATCTTACAAAAAAATCGGGGCAGGCGGTGCGCAAAACAAGCGGGCTATTGGCTAAATAGTTTTTTCAAAAAACAGGGCGATATCGCCATTGGTATAGTAGCGATCGTTGTAGCCACAAAACTTAAACCCATGCTTTTGAGCAAAAGCAATGGCCGGATAGTTTTTGGTCTGCATCTCCAGCATCAGGCGATCAATTTTTTCCTGTCTGGCCCAAGCTATGGCTGCCTGCAGTAGCTTTGTGCCAAAGCCTTGCCGGCGTAAAGCCTTGTCGATAATTAAATTTGATATCCATAGTAAATTTTGCCAGACTCTGGGCTGAGCATCGATCAAGCCCACAATTTGATCTGCCTGGTCCGAGATAACTAAAAAGCAGGCCTCTTGCTGCCAGTGCTCCAACAACTCGTCCGGCGACCGTGGGTAGACGACCTCCATAGGGCGCGGCAAACGCACCGCATCAAAGCGGATCTCGGTACGCCGCTCATGCTCGGAGGTTTGCATCTGCCAAACATAGGTCGTTGAATAGGCAGCATTTAAATTGTAGCAATCGCTCAGTTCTATAAATTCGGGCGTGTAGATGTCCACCAGCCTGACCCTAAATCGATTTGATTCGATTCTAGCATCAGAATGCCGTAGACAAAAATCAGGTGCAATTCTTTTGGTCGCCCCGGTTGAGGAGGGGGCCGCCCTACTTTGGGGTGAAGAACGGGCATTTGGACCGCCCCCGCTCTTCTTGACGGTTATTGCCCTTTCAGAATAAGCGGCAGATACCCTCGTTCCGGCGGGCTGCCTGGCGGCAGGACGATTAGGGTGATCGAGGCAGCCGGGAAAGTAGCGGTAAAGCCGGCGGGACCGCTAACTTGATCGGCCTGGCGGACGATCGCGTTGAGATTGGTCGCGCTGTACCGGTAAACTTGACCGCTCGAGGCGGGGTTAAAGCCGGCCAGATTAACCTGGCTGGTCAGTTCATTGCTGCTTTTATTGATGATCATCAAGGTTAAAGCAAAGTCGCCGGCGCGTTGAGCCGCGTAGATGGCCAACTGATCCTGGTCGGTGCTGGTCGCCTGGAGACCTGACTCCCCAAACTTGCCCCCTGAGCCGTCGTAGTTCCGGTACATCCGAAAGGCAAAGGCGCCGGGTTCGGTGGCGGTTGGCGGCGCCCACAGGGTGGCCAGGTCCAACCCTTCGCGGCCAAAGATACCCAAGACGTCGGCCTGGGCTAGTGCTCCGTTGAGATGGTCAAGCGCACCCCAGTTGTACTCCGTCAATGCCAGCTTGGTCCCGGGATAATTAGCTGTTACCCAATCGCGCATGCGCGGGATGAGGCGCACGGCTGGCCCGCCTTCCGTCCCGGCGATCCAACTCTCGTCGGCATAAGTGGGATCCCACAGCGAGCGGGTGGAGCGCAAGCGCAAGGCTTGCGTCGCGGCATTGCCCGCCGGAGAGAGACTCACGCCCGACGCCTGGGGATAGTAATGCAGGTCAAGGTAATCCAGTAAGCGCAATTGGTGCTGCTGCTCGTAAGCGGCCATCTGCTGCAAATACCAGGCCACAAAGGGCGTGTCACCGTGGGCCATTCGATCTGGGCGAGTCGCCCACCAACTTCCGCCTGCCGCCGAATCGGCAGCGGAGTACCAGTAGGCGGTCCAACCCCAGAGGACCGGTCCCAGCGTCTGCGCGGCCGGGTCGCTGGCCTTGATCGCGGCGGCATAGTCGATCGTGCGGTCGCGCAGTTCGTCGTAAGTCACCGGCGCGGGATGCACATCTCGGTGCGTGCTGTTCCACAACATCGGTTCGTTATCCAAGTTGTAGAACCGGACGCCGCCACCGGTCGCGGTTCCATAGCGGTCCGTCAAATGGGTGATCCAGTCCTGGACGAAGGTCGTATCGATGGCCGTACTAGTATCGGCCGGATTGTTGCCGGTAATATTGCTGCCGTTAGGGGCCACGCCGTTGCCGCAGTCAGAATCATAGGGATCGACCGCTTGCTGCGCGCCGTATTTACTGACTTTGAAACCGCAGTCAAAAGGATGGTTCTCTGACCGTTGCTTCGGTGTCCAGCCGATCATCGGCATCGTCATAATCGTGCCGGTGCCGGTGCCGATATTCTGCTCAACAAAGCGATCCGAGGACGAGTCATTCGGCAGCGTGCCCGGATCAGGGTTGGAAATGTTTTCAAAGAACCAGTCACTGGCCCGGTTTGAAGTATCGTTTTGCCAGTTGTAGCGAGTCGTGGCGTTGCCGCCCCAACGGTTGACCGGTAAATCGAGTTCGGCGGCCAGGGTCTCGTCGGCGAAGTTCATACCATAAATGTAGGGGCTGATCGGCCGGCGATCGGCGGCTGCATCGACGCTGAGGCTGGGACCGCTGCCCGGCACGGGCGTGGGCAACGGCGGACCGCTGCCGGCAATGAGTTGGATATCATCCAGGTAGAAGGTAGGCTGCGCGCCCCCACTGGCGTCCTGCCACCACAGCTCTGAAATCGTGGTCGGGTTGCCGAGGCTGGTCAGAGGCAGATCGACTTGGGTCCAGCTATTGGCTTGAGCCGTAAGGCTGACTTCGTGGTTGGTATCGTTGTTAAGGGCCACTCGCACCTGCTGGCCGCCGGTTGTCCCACCGTGCAGGTAGAAGCGCAAGCTGGTATAGCCGCTGGTCGCTATGGGGCTAGTCGCGTGCAAATAAAAACCGGCCCAGGCATCGGTGTAGGTCACGGCGATCGAAGCGGTGCCGCTGTGCACCGGCGCCGCGGCGTTGAAATTGCGGGTGGTACTCCACGACCAATCGGCCCAACCACCGGTCAATGCGTCGGTATAGATGGGCAGATCGGTGGCGGCTTGGGCTGACGGGATGATGACGGACTGGATTGCCCCGGTTAATAAAATCAACAGCATCAGGGAAACGATCAAGAGACCTAATCTTTTTGACGAGTGTTTCATCACGACCATCCTGATAGTGGCTATGGCAGACAGTGAGAGACTGCCCAATCGCCGTGATTGGGCCCAATCGCCGTGATTGGGGGGGATATTTTGTGTCTAGCATAGCTCTGTTTGGAGCAGCCGTGAAGCGTAAAATATGCGGGTTCTACGAGGAAGCCAAGCGCGTAGAATTTACGAGGAAACATCGTTGCAAAAAAAACCGACACCATCATGGGGCCGGTTTGAGTGGATGTCGCTTTAAGGACGGCAGATTATAATCCGTTTAACGCCAGCCGGGGCCGAAACTTGTAGCCGTAGATGATCAGCCCCTCCTCACCGTAGGTTCTCAGTTTGCGGGTGACCATCTCGACCGGCATGCCGATTTTAACTTCGTCATTGTCAACGTCGGTAAGCTGCGCGGTGACTAGCGGCCCCTCTTCCAATTTGACCAGGGCGACCGTGTAAGGCGCATTTTCTTGATAACCTTCCGGCGGGTTATTTACCGTGGTGTAAGAAAACACCTCGCCCCGCCCGCTAAATTCAAAATCGGGCTGCTTGCCATTATCGGCACATTCATCGCAAACATCGCGAGGAGGGAACATCTTGTGGCCGCATCGGGGGCACTCCTCGCCCACTAAGCGGTACCGCTGAGAGTTTAAGCGCCAGTGTCGTGCAATTTCCATTGTCATTTTTTTCTCCTAGATGTGTTCGATTAAGATAATTGCTTTTCTGTTTCAAGCAGGGCGCTCAAAAATATGAGTGATGATAGTTGCCCCGCTGCCACCAATATTTTGGGTCATGCCCAGGCGGGCATTAGCCAACTGGTTATCGCCGGCCTCGCCCCGAAGCTGCTGGACAGCTTCAACAATCTGATACAGGCCTGTCGCCCCAACGGGATGCCCCCGCGCCTTCAGTCCGCCGCGGGTAGAAATAGGAATTTTGCCTTCAGGCGTAATTTCTCCATCACGGGCCAGGCCAGTGCCTTGGCCACGAGTCGCAAAGCCGCATGCCTCCAGGCTAAGGGCAGCCATAATGGTGAAGGCATCATGTAACTCAAAAAAGTCAATCTCCTCTGGCTTAACCCCGGCCTGTCGATAAGCTCGTTTGGCCGAATCTTCTGCCGCCTGCAGCCAAAGCGGATCCCGCCGGTCATGGACGCTCAAGGCATCGGTCGCCACAGCGCTGCCCACGACGCGGACGGCCTTGTCGGTAAACTCTCGCGCCTGTTCGGTGGGGCAGAGAATGACCGCGGCGGCGCCGTCGGCCATCGGGCTGGCATCGTACAAACCAATGGGGTCCGAGACCATGCCGGATTTGATGAAGTCGTTATGGCTGATCGGTTTCTGAAACATGGCGTTGGGATTTCTGGCCCCGTTTTGGTGGGCGTTGACGGCAAAACCGGCAAAATCGTCGCGCTTAAGACCATATTCGTGCAGATAGCGCTTCATAATCAGCGCGTTGAGGGCGACAAAGGTGATCCCGTGGACCACTTCGTAATCGGCATCGGCCGCACCGGCCAGACCCGCCGCCAACTGCGAGCCGATGTCGTCGGTCATCTTCTCGACGCCGACGGCGATCGCAATATTTTGCAGCCCACTGGCCACCCCAATGTAAGCCTGGCGAAAAGCAGCGGCTGCGCTGGCACAGGCTGCTTCCACTTTAACCGCCTCGATACCGCGCAGCCCGGCAAAGTCCGCCACCAGAGCCCCTAAATGGGACTGACCGGAAATCTCGCCGGAGAGCATATTGCCCACGTAAAGGGCATCGGCGCGCTCCACATGAGCGTCTCGCATGGCGGCGGCCAAAGCCTCGTAAGCCAGGTGACGGAGGCTGCGGCCCCAATGTTCGCCCACCGGCGTTTGTCCAATCCCGATAATCGATACGTCTCTCACAATCTACTCCTTAATGCATCTTCAGCTTGCCGCGATAGCGAGTGTAGGTAGCATAGTCAATTTCCGTCCGGCGGTTAATGTAATCTTGGGTCGTGGGAGCTCGATGCCGACGCTCGGTGACGGCCTTAGTAACGTCGATTGAAAAGGCATCACTCCCCGCTCCGGAGCCAAACGAGACGCACAAAATTTTATCGCCGGGCTGGGCAATGTCGAGCACAGCCGTTAGCCCTAACAAGCTGGCCCCGGCGTAGGTATTGCCGACCACGGGGGCCAGCAAGCCGGTCTGCCACTGCTCTTTTTCAAAACCAAGTTCGGCCGCTTCGCGCTCCGGGAATTTGGTGTTCGGTTGGTGCAGCACGACGTGGGTGTAATCCTGAGCCGTGTAGCCCAACTCAGTCATCAAGGTCCGGGCGGCGGCGTCCACGTGATAGAAATAGGCCGGCTCGCCGGTGAAGCGCTGGCCGTGGCTCGGGTAGTGCGTGGTCGGGCGCCGCCAGAAGTCGGGCGTGTCGGTGACGTGGGAATACGAGGCCTCGATGGTGGCCAGACTGTCCGCCGCCAAACCGAAGAGGTAGGCGGCTCCGCCGGAAGCAGCCGTATACTCCAAGGCATCACCTGGCCGGCCTTGGGCCGTGTCAGCTCCGATGCCTAAAGCATAGCGAGCCATGCCCCCGGCTACAAAACCGATGCAGGCCTGCATCGTCTCCGAACCGGCCTTGCAGGCGAACTGCCAATCGGCGCCCATCGTCGCCGGCGTAGCGCCAATGGCTTCAGCAATGATGGTACTGGTCGGCTTAACCGCGTAAGGGGGGCTCTCGCTGCCAACCCAGACCGCGCCGATCTGTTGGGGATCAATTTGGGCCCGGGCCAGGGCGTTGCGGGCCGCTTCCAGCCCGATGGTCATCGTATCCTCATCCGGACCAGCGACCGCTTTTTCCTTGATCGGCAGGCCGCCGTGGCTTTCTTTCCAAACCCGGGCGACTTCGCGGGCAGGCAAGCGATACTTGGGGATGTAACTCCCGTATCCGACGATACCGACATTACTATTGGGCTTCATTATAGGCATTTGACTACTCGATTTGATATTCACTTAGTTCAAAATGTTCTGAAACTCTTATATTTATATCTTATAGACTGGGTGGACTTTGAAAAACTTACCGGTAATCATCGATCAACGCGACTCAAGCAGTTCGGCAATCAACTGCTTGGCGCGTTCCTCCCGGATATTGTTCTCGGCCACCAGCCGGTTGGCAATCTGCTGGACCTGCGGGCCGATGGCGCCGGCCGCCAGAGCCACTTGCCGGGCGTGGAGACGCATATGGCCCCGCTGGATGCCTTCGCTGGCCAGGGCACGGATGGCGGCCAAATTCTGGGCCAGGCCAACCGCGACCATAATTTCGGCCAGAGTGCGGGCGTTCGGCTGGCCCAATATCTTCATCGACACCCGGGCCGTGGGGTGAGCCTTGGTGGCTCCGCCCACCGTCCCTACGCTCAGCGGCATGTCGAGTACACCTTGCAGATAATTGCCCACTTCTGTTTCAAGAAGTGACCACTCAGTCAGGCTGGTGTAGCGACCCGTTCGGGCTGCGTAAGCGTGAGCCCCGGCCTCGATGGCGCGCCAATCATTGCCGGTGGCGACGGCCACGGCGTCGATGCCGTTCATGATGCCTTTGTTGTGCGTCGCTGCTCGATAAGGATCGGCTGCGGCAAAGGCCCAGGCTTCGATGATGCGCCGGGCGGTTTCGGCGCCGCTGACCCCTTCACGGCCTAACTTTTCAATCGGGATCCGGCACTCGGCCCGAGCGGTGCGGCGGTCGGTCAGGTTTGATAGGATGCGCAGGTTGACCCGCCCGCCCGTGGCTTGCTCGATGAGGGGAGCCACCGCCTCCACGGCGGTATTGACCGCGTTGGCGCCCATCGCATCCCGGCAGTCATAGAGCAAGTGGATGATGAGCATGGGGCCAACCGGTGTTTCCGCCAGCGGACGATACTCAAAACCTTTGGCTCCACCTCCCATCTTTTGAATGGTTGGGTGGAAGCGATTGGCGGCAGCCAGAAGTTCCGGCTCGATGGCCTGGATTTGAGCGATTGAGCGATTCAAATCGCTCACGTCCAAGAGCTGAATCTGGCCAATCATGAGCGGTTCGCTGCTCTGAGTTTGGAATCCGCCGCTGGCCGAGGCCAGTTTGGCGGCATAGCTGACCGCCGCAATAATGCTCGGTTCCTCAACGACCATCGGCACGATGACTTCTTGACCGTTGATAAGAAAATTTGTACCCACACCTAACGGCAGGGCGTAACGCCCGATGACGTTTTCAATCATACCGTCGGCTTGATCGAGCGCCAGGCTATCGCGCAGAGCCCCGATCTCATCTGTAGTGAGACCGGCGTAGGCAGCCACTTGCTTGAGGCGTTCTTCTTGGGATAACTTGTAAAGACCCGTTAAATTGCTTCGGATAGACATTGATCGTTATCAACTTTAAATTCTGGGAATCGAGGCAGGGCGGCGCTGCTCGGCTCTTAATGGTCTAATTCTAGCACAGCTTGACTCTCAAAAGCTATCATTTTGTGCAAAACGTCACGGGTTGAGGGGATGTGAGACTCTCAATCCCTATCAAAACTGAATCAGGTCAGTTTTTTGGGACCATCTGTACCCGAGGAAAAAAAATGGAGTCCAGATTAGGTTCTGGACCCCAAGTAACCAGCGTTTTCAATGGTTGGGCTTTTGCTAGGCGTGTGCTTCGGCCGGCTTGCTGGTCCGTTTGAAGAGCGACCCAATCTCGCCATAATGCCAGGAGACCAGGATAGGGACCGCATTGAAGATGGAGGAGTAGGTCCCGCTTATGATGCCAATTAGGATGATTGTCACAAACTGAGTAATCGTGGCTCCACCAAAGATTAACAGGGCTATAACCACAAAGGTGGTACTCAGTGAGGTCATCACGCTCCGGGTTAGCGTTTCGAGCAGGCTGCGGTTAGCCACCGCCTCAAACGGTTCAGTGCGGTAGCGCGGCAAGTTCTCTCGAACCCGGTCGAAGACGATGATGGTATCATGGACGGAGTAACCGATGACCGTCAAAATAGCCGTCAGGAACAGGGCATCTACTTCCCAACCGAACAGCACGCCAAAGATGGCGAAGATGCCGGATGTGACCAAAATGTCGTGCAGCATCGCCGCGACTGCCGCTACCCCAAAGCGCAGCGGATTGGGCACGGAGCGGAAGGCGAGGACAAAGAAGATCAGAATGGCAATGGAGGCGGCGATAACGGCATAGATGCCGGCTCGAGTGACCTCAGCGCCGATGGTCGGCCCGACGGAGTCAAAACGCAGTTCGGTAAACGCACCTAGCTGATCCTGGATGCGGGCCTGCACCGCGGATTTGGCCTCATCATCCAAAAACTTGGAGCGAACCAGAATGGTCTCTTGACCCAGTTGTTCGGCTGTGGTCACGATGGTATCCTGAAAATCCTGACCGTTGTGACTAAAGCCGGTAAAGATACTCCGAACCTGGGCCGGCTGGACCGGATTCTCAAATTGCAGCTCCATCAACGAGCCGCTGGTGAAGTCGATACTGGGTTTGAGCGGGGTGCCAAACTGGACCGTCGAGGCCCCCATCGCCACCAGCCCCAAGGCAATGGTAATGGCCGAGAAGGTGTAGTAAATTCGCCGCTTGCCAACAATATTCAGCAAGCCAGAGACCCAGCCAGGGGCGGTTTCGCTGCCGGCTTGCAGACTGAAACCCATCAGTACCGGATTACTCTTGATCTCTTCGCCGGTCAAATTAAAGAGAATGCGCAGCAGATTGCGGGAGACAGTGATGGCCGTAAACAGGTTGGTAACTACGCCCAAGGCCAGGGTAATGGCGAAGCCTTTGACGACGCTGGCGCCAAAGTTAGAGCCAAACCAAAAAAGAATGGCGCAGGTAATCAGCGTGCTGATGGCCGAGTCGCGGATAGAAGGCCAAGAACGGGCAAAGCCTAGCTCCATCGCCATTTTTAGTCGTCGGCCGGCCCGCAACTCTTCTTTCATTCGTTCAAAAATAAGAATGTTGGCATCGACGGCCATACCGATCGAGAGGATAAAGCCGGTGATGGCCGGTAAGGTCATGGTCACAGGAATCAGTTTGTACAAGGCAAGGTTGAGCAGGCCATACAGGACCAAGGCCAGCGCGGCCACAAAGCCCGGCACTCGATAATAAATGATGGTAAACAACAGCACCACAATGATACCGACTGTACCAGCTCGCAGGCTGCGTTGAACCGAGTCTTGACCCAACGTTGGCCCTACAGATCGGTTTTCCACAACTTTCAGGGGGACTGGCAGCGAGCCATACCGTAGTTGGATGGCCAGGGCTTGGCCTTCTTCCAAACTATCGCTGCCCAGTGATATGGTGCCGTTGGAGTCGATCCGGGCGTTAACCACGGGACAGGATAAGACGGCTTTATCGATGACGATGCACAAGAAGCTGCCGACATTGGCGCCCGTGTAATTGCCAAACTTCTGTCCACCGGTGTTGGTCAGGCTGAAGTTGATTTCAATCTCGCGAGTATTGGGATTAATGCCGGCATTACTAACCGAGGCGAGATCTCCGCCGGTGATGACGGTATCGTAGACGGGACCTTCCGGAACCGCCGCTCCTTCCTCGGTGGGCAGGTCGCGGTCATCGCCGAATGAGGTCCGAATGACCGTTCCTTCAGGAATGGGCATAGAACCGGCATCGACAAATTCCAGTAAACCGGTCTCGCGGAGGGTGCGGATGGCCAGTTCCGGGTCGGTAATGCCGGGTAGTTCAACAATCATGCGATTGTCACCCTGAAGCTGCACCAGCGGCTCGGTGACCCCCAGGCCGTTGACTCGGTTCTCGACAATGGTCCGGGCAGCCTCCATTGAGCCTTCTTGCAGTTGTTCAGCCGGTAAGTCGGCTTCCAGCACGACTTGCAGCCCGCCTTTTAAATCCAGGCCTTGGTGAATCTGGATGCTGCGTTCTTGCTCGCCCTGCCAGATAAGCAAATTGGCCCACCAGGGTGGCTCTTGCGTTTGGGCTTCGGGCCCGGTTGGATAGACGTAGTTGAGATTGACGCTGACGATCCAGCTTAAGGCAGCGGTCAGCAACACAATGCCGATAAAGGCGGTAATATTTCTTTGTTCCATCAATAGAACCTTCTTGCTACTTGATTTGGGGATTACGGCCCAAAGTATGCATTATAGACCCGGCCAAACGGGTGTCAAATGCGGAATGGACCTCCCCATTACATTTTTTGACGCCGGGCCTTCCGCATCACCGGGGCGCGTCTGGTGATCCGATGCGTATATTCCGACGAGCCGGGCTGCATAAAAGAAACCTTAATCGTTCCATTTTTGACCAGGACGACGAATAGACCCAGCAAGGCAAAAATAACCGAGACGATCAGCGAAGTGCTCACCGGCGTGCCGAAGAAACGGGGTTGATCCGGCCGGAAGTTGGTTTCGATCCAGGCGCGTCCCACGCCGGCGGCAATTAAGACCAGACTGGCGACCATACCGGTCTTTAGCTTATCGCTGTGGCGGATAATCAGGTAAATAATGAGCCCGGCAAAGATGAGGTTCCAGATCATCTCGTAGGCGAACGTTGGATGGAAAAAAGTACTCTCGACGGGATATTGCGCCAGATCATTCCAGGGGGGGATACGGTGGGGGGCTTCGATAGGAATACCCCAGGGCAAGGTCGTTGGCGGTCCGTAGAGTTCCTGGTTGATGAAGTTGCCCCAGCGGCCAATAGCCTGGCCAATCAGGTAACCCGGCGCCACTGCATCGGCCATAAGCCAGAAATCGACTTTTTGACGCTTGCAGTACCACCAGGCCACCAGCGTGCCGACGACCACACCGCCGAGAATATTTAACCCGCCCTCGTTGATGTAGAGGATCCGGATCGGGTCCGTGAGATAGCGGGTTCCCCCGCCAATCATATCGGCGATGACGTACCAGGCCCGGGCGCCAATAATGCCGGAGATGAGCAGCCAAATCAGCATGTCCCAAACCAGGTTAGGGTCCTCGCCTTTGCGCCGGACGTACCAGGCCGCGTAAAACGCAGCCGCTAAGACGCCGGCCACAATCAAGAGGCCGTACCAGCGCACCGTCAAGGTGGTGATGCCGATATCGATTGAAAAGATGATTGGGTCAATCATGAAAAATGTCCTTCCTAAATTAAGCCCTGAGAGGTTGGAGGATTGCAGGACTGGAGGAGTGGGCCGTTTGAGGTAGAAGCACAACCCTGCAGCCCTCCAATCCCCCACTTCTTTTATTCAATGTATCCCAACGCTCTCAACTGCTTGGTCACCTGCTCGTTTTCCTCCAAATTGAGCTGGCCACTTTGCCAGGTTGCCGGCTGGCGCTCGATGGCCCGTTGCAGGAAGGGTTTAAACCTGTTCATCAACTGAGCAGCGACCTCTGGTTTCTGTGCGGTCAAGTTGTCGATTTCCCCGGGATCGGTGGCCAAGTGGTACAACTCTTCGGGGCGCCCGTCGAGGCGGAGCAGTTTATAACCGTCCTCGTAAACCGCCCAGCGCGTGCGCGTACAGCCAAACGGCTCGATCAGGTCGGGCGCCCGCTTCTCCATCATCGTCAAAAAAGTCGTAGGCGGGTAAGCTTCGATGAAAACCGTTGGTTCGGAATTGCGGCCGGCTGCATTTTGAGCCAAACTCAGCCGCTTGACGTCGGTGGCCGGCCGGTGCTCGGTTTCAAAAACCTCGATGCCGGCGGCATGAATCATAGTGTGGAATAATCTTCGCGTAGAGACCGTGTCCGAGATCCGCTGACCGGCCGCCTGCTGGTCAGGGAATTTGATAAAGAGCGGGACGTGGACTAACTCGTTGTAAGCCACAAAGGAATGGCCCAGGAAATTGTGCTCCCCGATCCCTTCGCCGTGATCGGCGACGATGATCGTCAGTACATCTTCGGCCTGGCTGAGCTGCTCCAACAGCGGGCCGAGTAAGTGGTCTTGGTAATTAACCTCAGCATCATAGAGATCATTCAGTACCGCCGCCTCCAGGTCAGCCAAAGGCTCCGGGATCGGCAGCAGCCAGCGAAAGGTCTCGACGTTGTAGCGCCGCAAGAAGTCGCGGGTCTGGCGATTGTCTTTGAAATAAGGGGCAAACTTATCGATGAATGTATCGGGTGGGTGGTAGGGCAGGTGGGTCTCCATCAAGTTCACAAAGACGAATTGAGGCTTGCCGCCCGGTCTGATTTTGGCTTCCATAAATTCGGTCACATCGCGGGTACAGTTAACCGTATGGCCTTTGAAATTGGCAAACTTGGACCACAGCGGCACGATTTTGGGATGGAGCGAGGCCTGAAACAAAAAGTCGGAATGGGCAAAAGCATTCTGGACCGGATACGAGGCCTTGCGAAGCTGTTGGGTCCACCACTCCCAAGCCCGGTCGAGCGGTTTGGGTAGACGGTTTGACTTGCCCGGCACGGAAGGCACCGCGCCGCAGTAGTTGTAGAAGGTATCGAAACCGCGTTTGAGGCCGTTGTTTAAGACCCCCAGGAGCGGGTTGTTGCAGAAACCGGTGGTTTGGTAGCCGCTGGCCCGCAGCAGCGTGGCCACCGTATCAAACCGGCCATCGAGCATGGCGTGAGCCTGAAGTGTTTGATGCGTGGTGGGGTATTCACCGCTAAACATCGAGGCGTGAGCGGGAATAGTCCACTGCGCGGCTGAGATAGCATTGTCAAAGACGGCGGCAGTTTGGGCAAAACTATCGAGGTGAGGTGTGGTCGGCCGGTGGTAACCGTAAGCCGAGATGCGGTCGCGCCGGTGCGTGTCGAGCACAATCATGACGATGTGCGGCGGTTTTTTGTAAGGCATTAAATGAGAGAAACCTTTCTAAGAATCTGGACAAATATCAAAAAGGTATTGTACGTTTAGGGATCGTATAAGGCAAAGTTACTTTTAAACTTCTATAACCCGGCCCTGCATCTCGCCCGGCACCGGCTGCTCCAGCAAGCTCAGCACGGTCGGAGCGATGTCCATGAGTTGCAGTCCTTCCAAACGTCGCCCGCGCAGATTTTGCTTGGGATCGTAGTAGATGATCAGACCATCCTGAGCGTGATTGGCATCATCAGGGCCGGTGTCGTTTTCAAAAGTATAAACGCTGGGGTAACCCAGGCTGCCAATCGAACGCCAATGGAGGTCCCCAAAGTAGATGATCAAATCCGAGGAGATGTTGCGTACTTCTCGATAAATTTCTTCCGGTTTGTAACACATGTTTTTTAACGGCTGGCCCTGGTGATCGACCATGCTTTCCAGTTTGTCGCTGATCTCCTGGCGCACTCTTTCAAAATCAGCGCTCGGGACTTTGCCCTGCGGCTCGCGGCCGGCCACATTCAGCCATAACCGGCCGTAATAACCGCCCTCGCCCCAGGCAGTGGTCTGAGCCCAATCTACCTGCCCGGGATCGAAGCGTTGGACTCGGTCGGTGGGCGGCGGCGTATGAAAGACCAGGTAGCCTTCCTGATAGAGCCATTGGTTAAGACAGAAGCCGCCGTCCATCCGCTTAGCGCCGTGATCGGAAACGACCAAGACCACTGTATTATCGTCAATTGCCTCCAGCAGCGTGGCGATCGCTTGATCCAGGTAGCGATAGTAATCTTTAATAGCGTTTTCAAAGGGATTGCCCGGTTCATACAGCCGGTGTTGCGGGTCATGGAAGCGCCAGAAGCCGTGGTGCATCCGGTCTACCCCGATTTCGACAAAGCCGAAAAAGTCCCAAGATTTTTCACGGATGAGATGATTCATGACTTTAAAGCGCTTCTCGGTCATGTCGTAAATTTGGTGGAGTAAGTGCTCTTTGTTCTCGGTCCGGAAGTCTTTGACATCGAACTCGTAGGGCCGGCCTTCGAGAACGAGATCGATCTCATAGCGGAGGGAATTGGGATGGGTGAACTGCTTTTCCAGGGAGGGCGTCAGAAAACCGCTCACCAGATGGCCGTTGAGCGGCCGGACCGGGTAAGTTTGAGGCACGCCGACGACGACGGACTCTTTGCCGGCTTCACTCAAGTAGTCCCAGACGCGCTTCTCTTTAACCGCGGCGCCGGTGGCAATCGACAGGTTATCATAGGCGTAATCGGCTCGGTTGCGGAAGCCGTAGATCCCGAGGACGCCGGGGTCTTTGCTCGACAACATCGAACTCCAGGCCGGCACCGTAATGCAAGGGATACAACTGGTCAACGGCCCGTAGCCACCCTGGGTCATGAGCTGGCGGAAGGTGGGCAAATCGTCTCGCCACCGGTCGAACAGCAGCGAGGGTTCGGCGCAGTCCAGCCCGATAATGAGCACTTTTCTATTTTTGCGACGTCGAAAAAAATTAAGCATGAGGACCTACCGATGAGGGAGTTGAATGAGAGCGCTGGTGGCGCAGATAAAGGGTGACTGCTCCAGCGAGAAACATCACCAGACTGACCCACTGAGCCGTGGGAATACCGGACAGAGTCCAGGCATCGGGCCGGAGGGTCTCGATCAGGGCCCGGCCAACCGGGTACCAGATCAAGTAGAGGGAAAAGAGATCGCCATCGAGCAGCCAGTCGGCATACTTGCGCCCTAGCCACATAAAAAGAACAAAACCCAGCAAATTCCAGAGCGACTCGTACAAGAAGACCGGGTGAAAAAGGGTAGTCTCAAGGGGAAAGAGGGTTTGATCGTCATAAGGGGGAATACGCTGGTTGGGGTTGGTAATCAAAATGCCCCAAGGGAGGGTGGTGGGAGGGCCGTAAAGCTCTTGGTTAAAATAGTTGCCCCAGCGCCCAATCGCCTGAGCGAGGAGCATACCCGGAGCCAGAATGTCGAGCCAGCGCCAGAGGTTGAGGTGATGCCGCCGGGTATAAATGAAGACGGCCAGCATCCCGCCTAGCAACGCCCCGAAGATGCCAATGCCACCCTGCCAGATCAACAGGGCTGTCGGGAATGGAATTGTAATGCCGAACAACGTCAGGCTTGAAAACGGTTGTTCGATAAAATAATAGGTAAAGCCCCGAGCCGAGCCCGGTGGTGACGACAACACATGGTATAAGCGGGCCCCGATCAAACCAAAAATCAGGCACCAGAACAGCAAGTTCCAAACATGTTCCGGGTCTTCCTGGCGGCGACGCGCTTCAATTGTGGCCACATAAGCCGCCAGCAGGGCGCCGGTCATAATCAGCAGGCCGTACCAGCGGATCGACAAGGGGCCTAGTTGCAAAAGAATAGGGTCTGATGGGGAGGGCACAGCATCTTCTCCAGGCACTGGCGCCAAAGAACCTTTTGAGATCAATCTCGCCAACGCTTACTTCTAAGGTCGATGTCGAATTGAGGGGAAACGGGTTAACGAACCACTCTAACTCGCACCAAGGGACTATACACGTTCGTCATAGTTGGAGCAAATCAGGTGAGCGCCAAGAATACAGCTCTGTTTTGTTTCACTACTGTTCATCTGACGCAAGAATTATGGTATAATTGTATCTGCTCAGGGCCAGCGTAAGGCACCTGTTACTCAAGACCAGTCCTCACTCGCCATGTACTCATTTGCCTGGCATAATTTATCCGAGGTGAGATTTTGCTGTCGTCAGAGCAGTTCAATATCTTTCAAAACTTTGCCAAATACTGGCAAGAAACTACCAATAGCTCGCTCTGGCTTGTTTCGCCACAGGGTGTGATTATCGCTGGTGCTAACGGTGAGCAACCTCAGGCCGGCTGGGAAAGATTGTTAGCCAAAGTTGGCTCCCAGTATCCGACGCTGCTCCATGATGCTTATTGGCCCAGTCTGCTGGCGATCGCCTTAGGGCAAAGCGATCAAATCCTCGGTTATTTGGTTGCAGGGGGGGACACCGAAAAAGACGCCTCGTTGCTTACTTTTGGCGCCCAGTCTCTGGCAGCCAGCCTGAGCTATGCCCAAGCTCTAGATGATATGACCGACGAGTTGATTGGGGCTTGGAATCAACTAGAGCTGATTTACCGCGTCACCCACAACCTGGCCATTACTTCAGACCTTATTGCCATTTTGTCCTCTATTTTGGAAGAAACCCGGCGGGTGGTCGACACTAGGGACGGTTTTCTATTACTTAAGACAGTATCCGGTTTCACCAGCGTCACTTGTACCGAAGTTAACAGCAGTTTTTACACGGAAGCCTTGCTGGAAAAAATTATCTCGGCTAACCGGGTGCTGCTGTGCGAGGGCCAGGCGGACTGTGATCGATTTTGGCCTAGTGTGCCCAGTTCTGTCCAAAATTTGTTGGCTACCGAGATTGCGGTTGATAAAAATACGCAGGCAGCTATCGGTTTGATTAATAAAACCAGTAGAGTATTCACGGCCGGTGATGCTAAACTGTTGGTGGCTCTGGCTCAGCAGGTTGCAGCCATTATCAAAAACTATTTAACTCACGAAAAAGTCGTTCGTGAAGAGCGCCTGAGCCGTGAGTTGGAAATTGCGGCAGAAATTCAGGAAAGTTTGCTGCCGATCCATCTACCCGAGGTAGGCGGGGTGTCCCTCGCTGTCTCATCCTTGCCGGCTTCAGAGGTAGGCGGTGACTTTTACGACTTTGTGACTCGCGACGATCGCTATCTCACCATCGTTATTGGGGATGTGTCGGGCAAAGGTATTCCCGCAGCGATGTTAACCTCGATGGCTCGGACTATGCTTCGCGTGGAAGCGATGCGGGGTGAACCGCCTCATAAGATCATCCAGCAAGCTAACAACGTGCTTCACCAAGATCTCAGCCAGATCGACTCTTTTGTAACGGTTTTTGTCGCCACAATAGATACCTATGAGGGGGAGCTATGCTATGCCAGCGCCGGACATACCCCGGCTCTCATCTATCGAGCCAAGACTAAGCAGGTTGAGCAGCTAAAGGCGACATCGCTGCCGGTTGGTGTCTTTGGTTATCATGAAAGTATGCCGGTTACCATCCAACTCGCGCCCGACGATATTCTGGTCTTTTACACCGATGGCGTCATCGAAGCTCGTTCCGAGGCCGGCGATTTCTTTGGTCTGGATCGTCTAATTCAGTTGGTTGAAACTGACCAGCATAACTCACCCGAGACGTTGCGCCAGCGTATTCAAACGAGCGTTTCTGATTTTTGCGAGGGGCCGCCCGAAGACGATGCGACGATGCTTATTGTGCAGTTACTGCCCTATGCCGGAACGGTGGCGGCCCAAAATGGTTCTACGCTCATCAACACCATGGATTTCTGTTATCCGGCGGATGTTGATTTTCTCGGCGACATTTCCCGTCACATTTCCATGGCCTGTCGAGAGCATCCGGCTTTACCGGCTGACTCGCGGGGTGACGATTACATCTATTTGGTTGAACTAGCGATATCGGAAATATGCACCAATATCATTAAGCATGCTTACAGTGGTAAAAAAGGGGAAATCATAGGGCAGCTAACTTTGTTGGACAATGGCGTAGCCCTGGACTTTTTTGATCAGGGCGAGAGCTTTGATCCCAGTACGGTGCCGGAGCCGGTTATCAACCCTCAAAAATTGATGGAAGGCGGATTTGGCCTGCACATTGTCCGTCAGGTCATGGACGATCTTTCCTATCGAGTGGTGCCAGGGCGTGGCAATCACTGGCACATGGTCAAATATTTGCCCAAAACTGAGTCCTAAAAATTGCCCGGTTTGATGTAAAATTGGAAAAGTTGTGGTTGCCAACGGCGTAAACGTCTTCTAGTTGCAGCCACAAATTGCCACTTCACCTGTTGAAGATTAAAATTCATCAAGATTCTTGACCATGGAGGAGTTCAATGGAAATTTCTACTAAGGCTGTATCACCTTCGGTCAGCACCGTAACCTTTAGCGGTGCCTTGAATGCTCGTTCTGCCGAAGAAGCTAAACAAGTCTTCAGAAATCTGGTTGATCAGGGCGTAAAGCAGGTTGTAGTCGATTTGCACGATGTGCCTTTCATCGACAGTTCTGGTCTGGCGGCGTTGGTATCTGGATTGAAAACATTGGGCGGTGAATCGGCCAATTTAAAGCTGGCAGCTCCCCAATCTCAAGCGCGTCTCCTTTTTGAACTGACCATGTTCGACCGCGTCTTTGAAATTCATGAAAGCTTAGATGATGCTCTTGGAAATATCAACTAAGTGAGGCCTGAATGAACATCGTGCGTGAACAGCTAAGCCCGGATACGGTTTTGCTTCATCTTGATGGTCAATTGGATGCCAAGACCGGTTCTGGGGTTAGAGCCACGCTGCAAGAATTATTTCAAGACGAGCCGGTCAAAATCATTGTTAACTTGGAAAAAGTCTCCTTTATCGATAGTGCTGGGCTGGCCTCGCTGGTGTCCGGTCTGCGGGTAGCCAGAGAAAAAAGTAGTCGGGTTGTGCTGAGTGCGCCCCAACCTCAAGCTCAGACCGTATTTCGCTTAACCATGCTCGATCGAGTTTTTTCCATATTTCGTTCCGTCCAAGATGCTCAGCAAAGCCTTGGATGATAGAGCAATCGTGACAAAAATTCTTGTTATTGATGATGCCATTCATATCCGGCGGCTGATTGTCAGAATGCTGCAACGAGCAGATGTTCAAACTGTCGAAGCCAGTGATGGATTGGAAGGTCTGAAATTACTTGAAGAGACCCAGCCTGACATCGTCACCTGCGATATTGCCATGCCCCAGATGGATGGCTACGAGTTTCTTAAAACTGTTAAGGAAGATCCCAGAATTTGCCACATTCCTGTGATTATTGTCACCGCTTTAGGCGAAATTGAAGAGATGATCAGTGCCCGGGAGATGGGCGCTGATGCCTGTATTACCAAACCATTTAGCTCTAGCTTGCTCTTGGAAACTGTTCAGAAGCTGCTCAAACCCCATTGAGCCTTTAAAGATTGGCCTTAACTTAATCCTACTTCAATAAAAAAAGCCCGGTGTACACCGGGCTTTTTTTATTGAAGATCTAAATGTGGTTAAGCCGCAACTTCGGGCATCGGCGGGAGAGGTTCGGTCGTTGACGAAATGGATTTAAGCACAAACTCGCCGTCCACCACCTCGGCCTGAACCGTGTCTCCCAACTTGAACTCTCCGGCCAAAATCCCTTCAGATAGAGCATCCTCGACCCGGGCTTGAATAACCCGGCGCAGCGGGCGAGCCCCAAATTCGGGATCATAGCCTTCTTCGGCCAGAAAATCCTTGGCCGTCTCAGTCACGGCTAGAGTAATCTCGTGTTCTCGCAGCCGCTCCTCGACTTGAGCGACTAACAAGGCGACGATCTGGCCAATTTCCTTGCGGGTTAAGGCGTGGAAGATGATTACGCCATCCAGCCGGTTACGGAACTCAGGCCGGAAGGTGCGCTCCATTTCGCCCATAACCTTTTTGCGCATCTTTTGGTATTCGCTCTCGGCGGACTTTTCTTCATCACGTTTGACACTGAAGCCGAGACCGGTTTCACGTTTGATCAGGTCGGCGCCCACGTTGGAAGTCAGAATGATAATGGTATTGCGGAAGTCAACTTTTTTACCTTTGGCATCGCTCAGGCGGCCCTCTTCCATAATTTGTAGCAGCGTATTGAACGCTTCCGGATGGGCTTTTTCAATCTCATCAAAAAGGATCACGCTGTAAGGGCGCCGACGGACGGCTTCGGTTAATTGACCACCCTCTTCGTAGCCAACATAGCCGGGCGGAGAGCCGACCAGTCGAGCAACGTTGTGTCGCTCCATAAATTCGCTCATATCGAGCTTGATGAGGGCATCTTCGCTGCCGAACATGAACTCAGCCAACGCTTTAGCCAGTTCTGTCTTTCCAACGCCGGTTGGGCCCAAGAAGATGAAGGTCCCAATCGGTCGCTGCGGATCTTTGAGACCGGCTCGCGCCCGACGGACCGCCTTAGAGATGGCCTCAATCGCTTCATTTTGACCAATGACTCTCTTGTGCAGCTCGCCTTCCATTTGCAGCAGCCGCTCTTTTTCTTCCGTAGCCAGGCGCCGCACTGGAATACCGGTCCACATCGATACCACTTCGGCGATGTCTTCCTCGGATACGGCTGGAGCGTCGCTACTTGGTTCAAAGCTAAGATCGATATCATCTAGGCTTTCGCCCAGAGCTTTATCCGCGTCAAAATCGGCGGCAAAGCCAACATCGGTTTTGGCTAATCGCTCTTGTTCAGCCGCAAAGGGAACCTTGTAGAGGCGCACTCGAGCTGAAGCCTCATCGATGAGGTCAATAGCCTTGTCCGGCATAAAGCGATCGGTAACGTACCGGGCGGCCAGATTAGCGGCAGCAGTCAGTGCTTCATCGGTGATCTCCAAGTTGTGGTGGGCCTCGTAGCGGCTGCGTATGCCCTTGAGAATCTGGATAGTTTCTTCAATGGAAGGTTCTTCAACCATCACAGATTGGAAGCGGCGCTCCAGAGCGGCATCCCCTTCGATATTTTTACGATACTCGTCCAGGGTGGTAGCCCCAATACATTGTAGTTCGCCTCTAGCCAAAGCTGGTTTGAGAATATTAGCCGCATCGACCGAGCTGCCGGCCGATCCGGCCCCAACCAGCATGTGGAGTTCATCGATGAATAAGATTGCTCCGGACTCTTTGATTTCGTCGATGACTCGTTTGAGACGCTCTTCAAACTGGCCCCGGTACATAGTCCCGGCGACTAATGAACCAACATCGAGCATGACTACGCGCTTACCCAGCAAGGTGTCGGGGGCTTCTCGATTAACAATCCGTTGAGCTAAACCTTCAACAATGGCAGTTTTCCCTACCCCGGGTTCCCCGATTAGGGCCGGGTTATTCTTGGTGCGGCGTGACAAGATTTGAATCACCCGCTCAATTTCGGTTTGCCGGCCAACAACCGGGTCCAGTTTGCCGGCCTCAGCCTGAGCGGTCAGATCAGTCCCCAATTGGTCAACCAACGGAGTCCCTTTACCGGAAGATTCGCGGGGTGACGTACTGGCCGACGATTGTGATGAACTTTCCATCATCACCCGGGCTGTTTGGGAACGAACCTTATCCAGGCCCACCCCCAGACTGCGCAGCACATCAACTGCCACACCCTCACCTGCCCGAACCAAGCCCAACAGCAGGTGCTCCGTCCCAATGTAGTGATGTCCCAATCTTCGGGCTTCATCGACAGCAAGTTCAATGACTCGTTTGGTTCGCGGCGTTAAGCTCAGCTTGCCATACATCGCTCGCTGACCGCGGCCTACGGTACGCTCCACCCTCTCTCTGATTTGTTTAGGATCTACTCCCAAGTCGCGAAGCACTCTGACCGCAACGCCATTTTCTTCACGGACGAGACCGAGCAGCAAGTGTTCGGTACCGATGTAGTTGTGGTTGAGTCGCTGTGCCTCTTCTTGGGCTAAGGTTAAAACCCGGCGGGCACGTTTAGTGAAACGATCAAATTTGTCGCTCATTTATCCATAATTCCTTACTTTGGTGGAGAGTCTATAATTATTATCCCAAAACCTATTCAATTGTAAACGGTGGTGATAGCATGGCCAGGAATGAACCGGCAGTGGTCTACGCCTCAGTAGACTCATTGTCAATGGTATCATCAGGCTCTGAACCTTGCTCGGATTGGAACTCGGACCAATTTTCTTGAGCGTCTACATCTTTTAGGCTAAGGCCCATTCTACGCCGGTCAGGATCTATATGAATAATACGAACTCTGACCTCGGCTCCTTCAGATAGAACGTCTTTGGGGTGAGTGATGTTTTTATCTGAAATTTCTGAGATGTGGATCAAGCCTTCAATTCGATTATCAATCCGGGCAAAAGCCCCGAAGTTGGTGAGTTTGGTGATTGTGGCATCAACGATTTGATTAATCTGGTAGTGGCTAAAAACTTCGGTCCAAGGCTCAGGGGCCAGCCGCTTGAGACTTAAGGCTACCCGTTGTTGGTCTTGTTCGATTTTGAGGATATAAACCTCGACTTCATCACCGACTCGTAAGACTTCACTGGGATGAGCCACATGGGTCCAGGAAAGTTCCGAAAGATGAACCAGCCCGTCGATTCCACCAATATCGACAAATGCGCCAAAATCGGCCAGACTGGTAACTTTGCCCTTGCGGACATCGCCTTCCGACAACTCTTCTAAGAATTGGGCTTTCTCCTTGGCTTTTTCTTTGCGAAGCTCATCCGAGGCGGCTCGCTCTGAGAGGATGAGCCGATTCCGAGCGCGGTCAACTTCAATGATTTTGAGCTTTAACTCAGTGCCGGTCAGCTTATTCCAGCGGTCTCCCTTGTTTTGGCTACCAAAGTTAACGCTGATTAGCTGAGAGCCGGGTACAAAGCCTCTGACGTGTCCAAAACTAACAATCAGACCGCCTTTGTTGTACCCTACCACTTCACTTTCGACAACATCGCCGCTCTTATGTAACCGTTCGGCTTTGTCCCAATCTCGCTCTGCTTGGGCTTGACTGAGCGAGAGGCGGATATGTTCCTCTTCGTCAGTTTGACCTCTGATCACGTACACTGAGACTTCGTCGCCAACTTTTATGGCGGCTAACTCTTCGGGGGAGAAATTGTCTAAATCACGAGGGTCTACTAGACCTTCTGACTTAGCCCCAATATCGATAAAAATCTCACCTGGTTTCTTACTGGCTACAACGCCCTTGACAATAGTGCCAGGTACGATCTGTTGTAGCGCTTCTTCCGATTGGGCCAAAAGTTCGGCCATCGACATAGTTTCGTCGCCTTCTACGCCGGCCAAAATGTCTACTCCGGGTCGGGAATTTTTGGGTGGCTGTAGCTCTATGAGCTCAGTCCAAAGTTATCACTAATTATACTTAGTTTCAAAACAAAAATCAAACATTGTCAAAGCCCGGTTTCAGAGCTGATTTTAGTGGACAAGTCCTGAAACGTCAACAATTTATAGCCTTGACAAAGAGGATAGAGTAAAATGACACTATCCCAGTTTTATAGCTATGCCAAAGAGAGGTGATTATGAGGATTCGACCGACCAAAGGTCTAACATTTGATGATGTGCTCCTGGCTCCAAAACGCTCTCCCATACGATCACGGCAAGACGTCGATACGTCTACCTATCTGACCCCAGCCATTAAATTGCGGGTACCGATTGTCAGCGCCAATATGGACACCGTCACCGAAGCCGATATGGCGATCGCGATGGCCAGGGCGGGCGGCCTCGGCATCATTCACCGCTTTATGACCATTTCCCAACAGGTGCGCCAGGTGCAGCGAGTCAAACGGGCCCAAGGCTATATGGTAGAACAGCCGTACAGCATTTCGCTCGATGCTTCCGTGGCTGAGGCTCGGCGCTTGATGGATCAATATGAGGTTGGTGGTCTGGTGGTGATGAGTGGTCGGCAGGAGCTGGTCGGCCTGGTGACTCAGCGTGATGTCCGGCTGGCCCCGGACGATGCGGCCCCTGTTCAGACGGTGATGACGCCTCACGACGCAGTAATTAAGGTAGCGCCCGACATTACGCCGGAACAAGCCCGAGCCCTGCTGCATGAGCATCGATTAGAAAAGTTGCCGGTCGTTAATGAAGCCGGTCATCTGGTGGGCTTAATTACGGCCCAAGATGTGGTCAAGTACGAGAAGTATCCGGGCGCCACTATGGACGAACGCGGCCGGCTGCGGGTGGGCGCCGCTGTCGGGGTGAAAGAGACCGATATGGCCCGGGCCGAGGCCTTGCTTAAAGCTGGCGCCGATGTCTTGGTCATTGATATTGCTCACGGTCACGCCGACCACTGTTTGGACGCGCTGCATGCGTTGCGGCGTGACTTTCCCAAGGCTCAATTGATTGCCGGTAATGTGGCCTCACGGGAAGGAGCGCGGGATCTGGCTGAGGCTGGCGCCGATGCCATCAAGGTCGGGGTGGGGCCGGGATCAATTTGCACGACCCGGATCGTGACCGGTTTTGGGGTGCCGCAGCTCACGGCCATTATGGATAGCGTGCAGGGAGTCCGTGAGGCGGGCCACCGGATACCCATTATTGCCGACGGCGGAATCAAATCCTCCGGCGATCTGGTCAAAGCCCTGGCGGCCGGGGCCTCGACGGTGATGATCGGCAGTCTGTTTGCCGGTTGTGAGGAAGCTCCCGGTGCTACGGTCATTCGCGATGGCCAGAAGTTTAAAGTTGTCCGCGGTATGGCCTCGTTGGGCGCGGCGATGGGGCGCAAAGCCGTGGAGAGCAACAGCGATGAGAGCGCGGAGAGCCAGGAAGATTGGGATAAGGTCGTGCCGGAAGGAGTTGAGGCGGTGGTGCCGTACCGGGGGCGGGTGGACGAGTTACTCTATCAACTGGTCGGTGGCTTGCGCTCCGGTCTGAGTTATGGCGGGGCCCGGTCTATAGAGCAACTGCAAGAGAACGCGGAGTTCATCGAAATTACGCCGGCCGGTATCCGCGAGAGCCACTCCCACGACGTGAAGCGCTTGTGAAGTGGAAGATAAGAATAGATTTGCGGTCCCAACGGCTGCTATTGACCCAGGCGAGGATATTTGCCTTACCTTCGACAGCATTCTCAGAGGCGAACGCTGTATTTTAACCTGACCACCTCTGAGAATGTTTTGCTCTGCGATCTAAAGAGGGAATAAGAAGGCTGGAACTAGCCTAGAGGTTCCTTATCAATGCGG
>CALMIS010000011.1 GCA_937864185.1 uncultured Chloroflexota bacterium | reverse complement strand
TCTTTGTTGCTTGTCTCGATTTTGAGTACACCATCGCTGTCAATAGTGATTTGAGTGCCGCTCTGGTGCTCGATCACAATGGTATTTTTCTCCGGCAGCGTAGGCCGCTCGCCCACCGCTGGCAGCTTTTTCTCGCCGACCACAATATGCAACCCCTTGGCTTGGATTACCCGCAGGCCGGTTTTGTCGGTCAGGTCGTTGACGCCTTTGCCGGTGGGTAGCCCATCTTGGCCCAATTCGGTTGGCAAGCAGAGCCAATAATCGCCCGGTTCATTCTGGGGCCGCTCATAAGCCGGATTCTCCGCCCAAAGGAAACCGGCTAGCATAGCGTCGTTAACCAGCCCCCGGTTATGGGCTAGCCAGGCCCGCATTTTTGGGTAGATGGGGACGGTCAACCCACATTTGTGAAAGGCAAAAGGTGAGGTGATGGCTCTGCGATGGAGTTGAGTGTCGTCATCAACGGGCGTTTCAATACTGGGAGCGACAGCTTCCGGCGGAGGCGATTGGCCGTAGTTCAGCGTGACCAGGTGCTTGCCCTGGTTGCCTGGCTCATACTCTTTGACCTCGCCTATATTGATTGCAGGGCGTTGATCGTGCAGACTCTCGGCCAGTTCCTTGATACGGTCAACGGCACCTTTGGCGCCGCCGCCAGATTGGACCCGCTGGCCAGGCTCGGCTACCACCAAGCTTACCTCACAGACATACCCCGTCTGCATCGAGAAATCGTGGATAACCTTGGCCACACGCAGATTGCCGGCCGGAACATCTGGCAATTTTAGGGTGACATTCTGCCCAACGCGCAGTTTCGGATCTCCCAGGACCTTCAGTTCGATCTGGGAGCGAGGCTCAGTTTTACGCTGGCTGTTTTTGCGTCGCCCACAGACCTCTGGGATTTCCTCGCTATACTCGGCTTCGTCCAACTGGACGATGTTGTTGTCCGGATCGAAGGTAGGTCCCTGCTCGCCACCCACCGCTTTGCCCATGAAAATCTTCTTGTCGCGAATGATCAAAGGCGAGTTAGCTTTCCGGGTAATCTGCTCCAGGGCTTGCAGTCCATTATTGCCCTGCAAGGTGAAGTTGGGCCAAGTTTGGTTCAGACTAATATTATCGGCTACCTCTACCTTGTAATTATCGTCGGTGATCCCTTTGTTGGCATTTTCGACAATCTCTTTGACCAGGTTATCGGCCGTGGTCGGGCCGCGCTGGCCTTTAGAGCTACAAAATGAGGTGCGCAACCGGTAACCGCCTAGTTCCTGACCTCGGATTTCCGTTTCCAGAATCCCGTTCTCATTGACCTTACTTTTGAGAAAAGTGATCGCGCCAACCATAGTTGGATCTTTTACAGTCGACAGCGGTACATCGTCGAAGTAGCCTAGAAAAATTCTGGCCAGGAGGGGTTTGCCGCTGCCTACCGCTTCTTTTTGTTTGCTTTTAAGCGTTTTCACTACCTCGGCTGGCAGATTGGGTAGCCTGATTTCAAACGCACTGGCCGACGCACCCTCTTTCATGGTTAAGGTAATATCCGCATCGATAATGTATTGGCCGCTAACAACGTCATTGGAAACCTTGAGAGGTAGGCCACCTCCCAGGAGTGACGCACTGGTGCTCGGGAGGCTGCCCGCGCCAGCATCAGCTTCTTCGATTTGGACCTTATACCAAATTATAAAGCCCATCGCACCGCTACCCCTCCAACGACGTGGGAGCCAAAGGCACCTACCCCATTGATGTTCCGTTTAGCCACCTGTAGCTCTCGGAAGACAAAGGCTAGTTCCGCCACCTCATACTCCAGGTGGAGCACTAACTTGCGCCAAAAAATGATCTCCAGTCCCTCAGCTGCCTCACGCGCCACCTGCATAACCATGAAAGCACCCGGCTCAGGCAGGTGGTAGATATGGTCATCGGTTGTCTCCAGATCCCGTTCTAGTACATTGACATAAAGTAATATGCGATAGGTTCTCTGGTTGAAGTTCAACTGGAATGCCTGGGGAAAGCCTTCCTCGGGATTAATGGGTAATTGCAAGTAGTTACGTTGGGGCATTACTATTTGCGCTTTCTATACGTACACCATCAACTCGCGTCCTTAAGATAGACCTTTGCTCTGCTTCGCTACTTGGGCTGCAGTGTCACTCCGCTTGGAATACAGCCCTGGTACGTTTCACGGCCCCGGGGGCACGGGAGGTGGTGGAAGCGGTGGCCCGGGCGACCGTGAAATTGGGTTGGGCGTCGGGCCGGTTGGGATGGCCAGGCTACCCGCCGCCAGGGCCAAGTCAGCTGCCTCGCCAATAATTGTAAATAAGCTTGAGCGTGGCACGTGTTGGAGGGTAATACTCACGTCTAGCGCATCCCGCCTCTGCACATTCTGGCTGAAACGCAGGTCCGTAATCTGCATGTCCAGGCTGATGGTTAGCCCAGATATAACCGGGATGCCTGTAATTTTCAGCGCAGGCGCGGTGGCGGCCACCAACAAGCGCGACGTCAGTGCCATCGCCTCCAATGCTTTCTTGATCAGCAGCCGCCCTTGTCCGATCAGGATGGCCTCAATACTGATGGTCTTGGTCGTCGGCGCAATCGCCTGAGAGAACTTGCTACCGGCAATACGCTGGATGCGGTAGCCTTCACTGATGCTCATGCTCTGCACATACAGCAAGGGCACTGCCCCTACAAGTACGGGAACGTTTACTCCGGCGGGCATGTTTCCTCTTTACTCTCGGTGTTAAAGGCGGCTAGCTAGCTCTGCCTCGATCGCCGAAAAGGCGTAGTCAGCCACAAGTCTGATCTGTTCTTCGCTGAGTGAACCGATAACTTCAATTTCCACAGGGAAGTAGTAGTTAATCACCGGTCCGCCGTCCAGCCCACCAGTACCAGACGCGATAAGAGCCTCGCTACCGGGTGCCGGCATAATGTACTCGCCTTCGTGGACCAGAGCGATGCCGGTGCGATCAACCCGCCCGCCGCTTAGAAAACCGGGTACCCCCACTGACAGTTCGTCCTCGTCACGAGCGGTATCCTGCTCGTCAAATTCGGGCAACATTATGCTTCAAGCCCCACGCCGAGTGAGGCGCAGTTGAAACTGGCGGACGGCGCGCCGTCAATGACCACGTTGCTGGGATTGGCCGACGTAATAATGCACCGTTCGAATTTGATACTTTTGAAGGACCAATCCGTACCTTTCTGCTCGGCTACGGCAATGTCAAATTCAGTGCCGTTGACGGCCAACTCCGTTAAATCGGCCACACTGGTGCCGATGGCTCGCACGCTGAGGGTAAAGGTGAAGGTGAAGGGCTGCCGGACATAGCCGACATTATCCGCCTCCACGCTGTGAATGACCGTGTGAGGGGTGTTAAAGGTCGGTGTAAAATTCTCAATCGGCGAAATGACATCGTTGCCGACTTTTACCACCAGTCTTGTATTCCAATCAGGCATGGTTAGCTCCTATTCAAACTTTAGGGTGATGGCCAGGCGATGAATAGCCCCGGCATAATCAACAGCGACCAAGACCTCTACCACGCGTTCGGACTGGGCATTATTGATCTGCGTTTGCTCGGCCTCCGTTAAACTGGCCGGATCTTTGTCCAGCAGCAGCAGAATGGGTACCACAATGTCATA
>CALMIS010000010.1 GCA_937864185.1 uncultured Chloroflexota bacterium | reverse complement strand
CGTGGGCCGGAGAGCCCCGGGCGAGACTGGCTCGGCGGTGGCCGGCCGCGAGGTCGGCTGGACGACCGGCACAATCGGCTCGCCGCGCCAGGCCGGCGTGGCGGTGGGGGTGCGGCTGGGCGACCGGGTCGGGCTCTGAGTCGCGGTTGGCGTGGCCGTGGCGGTGGGGGGCGGCGGCGGTGGGGTGGGGGAAGCGGTCGGGCTGGGGCGTAAGGTCACGGGGGCTCCGGCTGAGGCGGGGCCGGTCAGAGGGCTGAGGCCGGCGCGCGGTTGGGTCCAGCCGTGCCAGCCGCCCCACCCCACTAAGCCCAACCCGCAGAGCATAAAAACCAGCCCCAGGGCTGACTTGGTATTCATCGGCCGGCGGCTCAACGGCGATTAACTAAAACAAGCCCGGCGACGATCAAGACCAACCCCGCGGCTAAAACATACAGCCAGGTGAGAGACCCGCCGCTCAGGGCCGTCTCGGCCTCGGTGGCCGGGGCGGCGGTGGGTTGGGCGGCGGTGGGTTGGGCCTCGCCTGCAACCGGGCTCGCCTCGGTGGTCGCTTCGCCGGTTGGCTCGGCCGGGGCGGCCGGCTGGAGGGCAAGCGTGGCTGTCGGCGCAACAATCGGGGCCGGCCCCAACTCCGGCTCAGTCGCCGGGGCGGCCGGTGCCGCGTTAACCGGCCCCGTCTCTTGAGTCGTTTCTTGAGTCGTTTCTTGAGGCGCCGTCTCCTGATTACCTGCCGGGCTCGGCGGCGACGCCGCGTTGCCACCACTCGGGGCCGGGCCGGCGCCGCCCGGGGCCGGGTTGGCCGGCGCGTCGTTGCCATCGTCCGAGCTGTTGTCATTGCGGTTATCATTATCATCATTGCCGGCGCTGCCATCGTCCTCCTCCGGCGGCGCGGCCGGGGGGGCTGGGGTCGCGGTTGGCGGCCGGGGAGGCACGGTTTGCGCGGCCGGGGCCTGATGAGGGGCCGCCCAACTGACGGCGGCGTCGCCGGCTCCCCACAGCCCCACCGTGACGGCGGTGGCCAGAGCCAGCAGGGTGAGCCAGGGTTTCCACTTTAAAATCATGCGTCTGTGTTCCTTTCTATTTACCGGGCCAGGCGGTAGTTGACCCGCAGCCACTGGTCGGTGGGTTGGTTTAGTTCAAAGGTAGCCGTGTTTTGGCTTAAGCTCACCGGCTGCGGCTCACTGTCCAGCCAGACCGCGCCGGGCGGCAGGGTCAGGCTAACAAGGGTCGCCGGGCTGAGCGTGCCCGGCTGCTTCTGTAAGAACAGCCGATACTGCCAGCCGTCAGGCAGCGGCCGGGCCGTTTGGGCCGGCAGGGTATAGGCGTAAGTGAGCGTCTTTTCGCTCTCCGGCCGCAGCAGCATCAGTTGGCCCCAGCTTTGCTTGTCCGGACTCACCGGCGTGGTCTCGATCGTGCCGGGGGTGGCCTCGCCGCTGAGCAGGTAGCGGCCGTCGACGATCTCTTGGGGCCCCTGGCTTAGCCGGGCGCCCGCCGGCACCAGCAGTTGGACATAGTTCCAGAGGCAGCGCTGCATATTTTGTTCGTAGACGGGGTCATACCGGATCTCGATGGCGCAGTCCGGGCGGCGCTTGAGGGCTTGATGCCGGTAGACCAGCTCGGCTTGAATCTGGGCGCTGCCGTCAGCGGCCAGGGTGACCTGATAGTGCAGCCGGCGCTCAACCTGGGCGCTGGCTTTGTTAAAGCCCAAATTGGCATCGACCACCATCAGGTAGTCGCCCTGGACCGGCTCGAGCGCCCCGGCCAGTTGGCTGAGCCGCGGGTCGGTCTGGCTGACCCGGTTCAGGTAAATGAGCAGATGCTTCTCGCGGTTGGCCTGGGTCAGGGCTGCCAACAGACCGGGCAGTTGCCCCGGCTCCAAATCGGTCTGGAGCTGGTGGATTACCGTCTCCCCCAGCGAGACCATAAACGACTTGCGCTGCTGCCACCAGGCGCTGTCCAGCTTCTGGCCCGCGTCCGGAGCCCACTGCTGGCGCATCAACTGGATGACATTCTGGCCGGTCACCTCTTGGCCCTCAACCGTTACCGGTCCCAGCCCGCCGAGCAAGGCAGCCAGGGCGTACTGGTCAAAACTGATCACCCCCTCGGCCTCGATCCCCTGGCCCAATTCATACAGCGCCATCGCCTGGCGAGCCGCAGTCGGAAAGTCGGGTGACCAGCCGGCGTCGCGCAGCACCCAATAGTCGGCCTGCATATAGGTGTAGAGGGGGCCGGGCGGGTAGGGATACTCGTCCCGCAGCCGGTCAACCGCGTAGCTGTCCTGCATCACAAAGTCGACAATCTGGCCCCGGTCAAGGGTCAGGTGACCGGCGGAGGTGATGTAGCCCCCGGCCGGGCGCAGCTCATCCGCGTTGGGGGCCAGGAGTAGGTACGTCCGGGGCGCCTCGCTGCCGAGGAGGGCCGGCAGGTCACTGCCCAGCTCCAGCCCGGTGATCAGCAGCGGCAAATAGGTGTTGAGCTGCTCGACGATCCGGCCGGTGCGGGGCGAGAGCGACTCCACCGGCAGTTGGCTCAGCGCCGCCTGCCGAGCTTGCAGCCGCGCCCTGGCTTGGGCCAGGTCCGGGCCAATTGGCTCCAGGATGGTCACCAGGCGGCTGAGGGGCTGGTCGCCGGCTGGCTCCGGCCCGGCGGCCCAGGCGTCCAACACCAGCAAGCCGGTCTGCCCCAGCTCCGAGCCCAGCCCCAACAGGGTGGGCGCGGCTTGCAGATCGCCGCCGTAGCCCGGCAGCCAGCCCAGATAAGGCAGCAGCGGCCCAAACGGGTCGGCCGCTTGCTGCATCGCCACCAGGCCGCCGGCCAGGTCGCGGGCTTGCTGTTCCAGGCTGGCCGGGTCGCTGGGCCCTGCCGCCGCGGCCGAGCGCAGGGCTGCCAGATTCTCATTGACAATCCGGTAGGCCGTGTAGAAGCGCACCGCCTGGAGGGTGAGCCAGCCGGCGACCAGGACCAGGAGCAGCAGCCCCAGCCCGATGAGTAGATGGCCGCCGTAGTAGGCCGGCTGACCGGGTTGGCGCCGCGCGGTTTGGGACGTTAGCTTTTCGCTGGAGTAATCGATCGATTTCATCGTTTTGACCCAATCAAAAGGGCGAATTTCCTTTGAAACGCCCCCCCATTAAATGGAGGTTACCGTGCAGGAAGCCCCAGCCTAAAGCCCAGGCCCGGACCCACACCAGGGCCGGGGCGACCGGCAAGACCGCCGGATCGCGCTGCCAAATCTGGCGGTACAAGCCGGCGCCGCTGAGCAGCAGCAGCAACCAGGCCAGGAGCCCGGCCCGGGCCAGGTTGGGCTGCCGGCGCAGCAGGCCCAGCCCCAGGCCGCCGGCGCCCAGGCCGGCCAGCCCCAGTTGCAGCTTTAAGCTTGGGGGTGTGTGCGAGTCGTGGGCTAATTTGGCCGGGTAGCGCCGGGTGACCCGGGCTTTCCAAAAGCCGATCCAGTATTTACGGCGGGCGTACTCCCCGACGCTGCGATCGTGCCGGTGATAGACCACGGCCCCGGGGACGTAGACCAGGCGGCATCCCCGGGCGGCCAGCCGGAACGACAGCTCCTGATCCTCAACCGAGGCGGTCGGAAAGCTGGAGTCAAACCCGCCGCTCGCCAGAAAAGCCTGGCGCCGGTAAGCCGCGGCATAGGTGTCCACAAAATCGATCCGGTCCCGGCCGGCCATCCGGTCGTACCGGTCCTGGTACTCTTGCTGGACAAAGCGAGCCACCAATCCCGGCTGCCGGGTGCGATATTCGCCCTTGGCTCCCACCACGTCAGGATCCTGAAACGGGGCGACCATCCGAGCCACCCAATCCGGGGCGGGCACGCAGTCGGCATCGGTGAAGAGCAGGATCTCGCCTCCGGCCGCCTGGGCGCCCCGATTGCGGGCCGCAGCCGGGCCGGCGTTGGCTTGTCGCAGCAGGTTCACCCCAAAGCCGGCGGCCACCGCCGCCGTGCCGTCCGTCGAGCCATCATCGACCACGATGATCTCGTGCGGCGGCCGGGTTTGCTGTTGCAGGGCGGCCAGGCAAGCGGCCAGAGTCTCGGCTCCGTTGTAGACGGGCACAATCACGGACGTAGTCAGTTGGGTCATAGCCGGTTGAACAGACTCAACACTGCCGTGGCCTGAGCCCAGAGCGTCAGGCTGCCGGCCAGCAGCACCGGGCCGGCGATGACCAGGTTGAGCATGAGCCCAAAACCCAAGGCAGTGGGTTGGGCGACGCCGTAAGGCCCCAAAATGGCGACAGCGATGCCCGGGATCAGACCCAGCATCGCCGGCGGCGTGGGGGCTAAATTGCTAAAGAGAAGGGCCAGCATGATCAGGGCCGCCGCGGCGAGGGGCAAGGCTAAATCATAAGCGACCAACAAGGCCTTGATCGTCCCCAGCGAGCCCAACCAGATGGCCAGCGTCCACAAGCTAACGGGGACCAAAGCCCGCCCCTGGCTGAGGAGCGCCAGCGCCGCTAAAAACGTCTGGCCGGTCTGCTGAAGACGCCGGGACCAGCCGGCCGGCAGCCACCGTTCGGAAGCGGATAGGCGCAACCCCGCCCGGCCCTGCCCCCGCCACAGTCCTAGCAGCCCGACCATCACCACCAGGCTGAGCGCGATCAGGCCCGGCGCCGCCCGGTTGAACCAGGCCGGTCCGGCGGCCAGCCCCAGCAGCGAGGCGGCCATTAGCCCGGCGCTCATCAGGTCGAGCGCTTTTTCCACCACCAGGGTCGAGAGCGTGATCGCCACCGGCTGCCCACTGCGCTTCATCAACCCCAGCCGGACCACCTCCCCTACCCGAAGCGGCAGGAGGGAGGTCAGCGTTTGGGCGGTCAGCCAGACGGCCAGGCACTGGCTGAAAGCCGGGGGGCTGGGGCTGGTCGGCCGGTAGAGGGCTTGCCAGCGGGCGGCTTTGCCCACGGATACGCCAATGACGCCCAGCAGGGCTGTGCCCAGCCAGAGCGGTGAGACCGCGGCCAGGCTCCGCCCGACGGCCGGCCACTCGACCCCGGCCGCCGCCCAGCTCAGGGCCCCGGCCCCGATCAGCAGCCCGATCAGCAGTCTTAAGCCGGCGGTCCACCGGTTGGGCTGGGCGCCCGGCTGCGCCGGGGGGTGGGCCGGGTCAAAAGGTGGATGGTTAATTTTTAGCTTCTCGCCGGCAATGTTCAAAATGCTCCTTCGCCGTGCAGCACGGCGTTAATGGTCTTCCATAAGATGTGCAGGTCGAGCCAGAGCGAGTAGTGGCGGATATAAAACAGGTCATCTTCCACCCGCTGCTCAAAGGCCGGCCGCTGCATGCGGCCATTGACCTGCCACCAGCCGGTCATGCCTTGCGGCACGGTAAAGCGCTTGTACTGCCACGGCTCGTAGGTGTTGACCAGGCTGGGCAGCTCCGGCCGGGGCCCGACCAGGCTCATCTCGCCCCGCCAGACGTTGATCAACTGCGGCAGCTCATCCAGGCTGGTCCGCCGCAGCAGCCGCCCGATCCGGGTGACGCGGGGGTCCCGCGGCTGCTTGGCAAAGCGCGGCCGGCCATCAGGCCCGCACTGCACCAGCCGAGCTTGGTCCGCCTCGGCCCCCTGGACCATCGAGCGGAATTTGATCATCCGGAACAGCCGCTGGCCTTCGCCCACCCGCTGCTGCCGGAAGAAGACCGGCCCGGGCGAATCAAGTTTAATCAGGACGGCGATCAAGACCATCAGCGGGGCCAGGCCCACCAGCAGGCCGGCGCTGACCGCCAGGTCAAACAGCCGCTTGAGCAGCCGGTCAAAGCCGCTCAGGGCCGGCTCGCGCAGCCCGATCAGGGGAATACCCTCAAACGTTTCGACCGAGGCCCGCAAGAAGATCAGATCGAACACCTCCGGCACCAGGCGCAAGTTGGCCGGGGTTTGGTGCAACTGGTTGACCAGGTGGCGCAGCCGGGCCGGCTCGCCGGGGGGCAGGGCCAGAATGATCTCGTCCGGTTGGTAGCGCTCGGTCAGGGGCAGCAACTGGTCGATCCGGCCCAGGACCGGGCCGCCCACCGGAGCACTGTCGCCAGCCTCGGCCACAAAGCCGATGAGGCTCAGATTGGTGGCCGGCCGGTGCTGGATGGCCCGGGCCAGCTCGCCGGCCAGCGGCCCGGTGCCGACGATCAACACCCGGCGCGGCCGGCGGCCGTACACCCGCCGGGCCAGCCGGGGCCAGCGGGGCAGCAGCCAGCGCCAGCCGCTCAACAGCAGCAGATCGAGGATAATAAAGTAAAAGAACAACAAGCGGGACAGCTCCCGGAAGAGCAGGTAAGCGACCCCGGCAAAGATCAGGCAGGCCCCGGTCACGGCGCCCCACAGCAGGGGCATATCCTCGGGGTAGCGCAAGGCCCGGGCCGGGCTGTAAAGCTTGAGCCCGGCAAAGACCAGCCCCCAGATCAGCGGCACGGTCAGGTTGAGCCAGGGGCTGAAGTGCAGCGGTTCGTCCAGGTAAACGCCCAGCGGCAGCGTTTCGCGCAGGAACTTGGCCAGATAGAGGGCCAGCAGGGTCAGGCCGACATCCAGGGTTAAGAGGCGTAGATAGGTATCTTTGTTCTGCTGAGCGAGCATGGCTGACTATTGTTCCGGTGGGCGCTGCCAGGTTTGCCAGGTGGTGAGGCTGTCCCAGACCGCACTTAGGAGGATGGCGCCCCAGGCCAGTTGGTACCACCAGGTGGTCGACGTGAGCAGCAGGCCCAGGGCAAACAAGCTCAACCCGCTGGCCGAACAAAATCTTGCTCCCGGCTGAACCAGCCAAACCAGGAGCGATTGCCTGTGCTCTAAACTCTGCCAGTGGCTGACGCCCAGCGTGGCCAGAAGTAGGGCTAAGCCAAATAGCCAGAAAGTATTGTAAGTTACTTGTAGCCAATCGATCATATCGGGGCTAGCTCCGGTTAGTTTGTCCCGCACTGAGCGAGCGGTGATGGCAGTAACAAGCCCCAGCGATCAACCGGACTTGCTTCAGTGACGGCCGGCTCGTCCGGCCAGGACCCAGGTCGGCGTTGATAGCGATAGATCCCCAGACCTACCTCGCGCCGGGCCTCAACCAGGCGGTATTCCCGCTGAAAGGCCGGCGGCAGCAGGACCGTGAGGCGCCGGTAGGCGCTTTCCGGGGTGACCAGCCACAGGGTTTGGCCCGGGGCCGGCCTGAGGTCAGGCAAGGCGGGCAAAGCCTGCCCCCATAACGGCGTCCAGCTTGTCGCCGGCCTACCGGCTGACGGAGAACGCCAGTAATACTCAAAGATCGGGACCGCTAACTCATCCACCCAGATGACCGCCTGGGGATCACGCTCAGCGGCCAGATCGCTTACGGCCGCTCGCCACGGTTCCCGGGCCTGGCCGGCCGGATTGGCCAGGGTCAAGATCAGGCCTAAGCCGGCGATCATGCTGCCGCCCAGCTTGGATCGGCGGGAAAGGGCATAGCCGCTGAGCAAAGCCAAATAGGGCAGGACAACCACGATCTGGCGCTTAATGGTATAACCGCGGGGCAAAGCAGCCAGGATGAGCAGCAGCAGCCAAACCCCTACGACTATCCCGGCCAGGACCGTGGGCGAGGCATGCTGGCTCAACCCCCGCGCCCAGAACCAGGCTCCAACCAGACTGGTCAGGCCTAACCCCAGGAGGCCAAGCTGCAGCAGCCAGGCTGCCTCCACCGGCGTTAGGCCGAGGCCCAGGCGGTTGGCCTGGACCGCGGCAAAAACAGCATGGTAACCGTGCTGCAACGCCCACCACTGCTCCGGCTTTAGCCAAACCAGGCCGCCCGTGAGTAAGGCCGCTGCCTGCAAACCGAGCCAGCGCCGGGGCTGAGGCCCGCCGCGGGCCAGCCAGGCCATCTGGAGCAAGCCCAGCGGCAGGAGGATGGTGTAGTCAAGCCCGAGCCCGATCAAGACGGCCAGCCCGTAGAGGCCGGCCCGTAAGGGGCCCCCGGGCTGGTTGGAACGGCTGATCACCCGCCAGCCCAGCCAGAAAACCAGCAGACCCCAGGCTTGGGCCCAGGTGTACATCCGGGCTTCGGCGGCGTACCAACTTTGGAGCGGGTGGGTGGCCAACAAAAGGCTGGCCAGCCGGCCACTGTGCCGATCCAGGCTCGCCTGACCCAGCCGGTAGGTCAAACTGACGGCTAGCCCCGCGGCCGCCAGCGACGGGAGCCGCAGCCACACTTCACCGGCTCCTAAACTTGACCAACCTTTTAGCAGTAGATAATAGCCGGGGGGGTGCGGATCGCACAGGCTGGTCAGGAGAACGTGAAGCGGCTGGCGGGCAAACCAAATACTGGTGCCCTCGTCAAGCCAGAGGGATTGACCCAGATAGCCCAGCGGCAAGCCCACGGCTAGCCAGAGCGCTCCCATCATTAGGACAGACGAAGCAATACCCTTCTTCACTTTAGGCGAGCCGAAGTCAGTCATCTCTGGCCCCGTTGGCCGGCCCCTAACGGCGGCTGGCGGCCGGCGAGCGGGCAGGCTGGCTGGTCGCCACCGCCATCATCAGGCCAAACAAAGCCCAAATGATCAGCGCCGGGCGAGGCCCAAAGGTCTGTACCTCAAAGAGACCATGCACCTGGAACGTAATCAGACTGCCTAATAAGCCTATGGCTAAAGTCCGGTAAACGCCGCCGCGGCGGTTGCGGGCTTGCCGGAGCAAAAAATAGAACAAAGTAAGATAGAAGGCCCAATGAGCGACCAGCGCCGGCAGCCCCATCTCGACAGCGGTCTGGAGGTGTAAATTGTGGGCATGTTTGAAGTTGCCAGTATTTGAGTGGCTGAACAGGGGGTAAAGCAGCTTAACCGCCGGCTCAAACATATCAAAACCCACCCCGGTCAGGGGAAAGTCCTGAATCACGTACAGGGCCCGGCTCCAGAGCTCTTGCCGGCCCAGCAGAGTCTGCTCTCCACCAACCTCGCCCAAGCTGAGCGTGGAGTCAAGCACTTGCGCCGGGCCCAGATAGCTAAACCAGCCGCCGACCAGGGCTAAAACAACTGCCCAGACCCACAGCCAGCGTCGATTGCAGAGCAGTGTCACCAGCGGGAGAGCTACTAACAACCCCAGCAACGCTCCCCGGGATTGGGCCAAGAGCACAATAGCGCCAACGATCACCGCCGCGACCTTAGCCAGGTCGCGCTGCTGCCACCGCTCGCCGAGCCACATCAAGGCCACAATTGGCGGCAAAAACAGCGCGGTCAACCCGCCGACCAGGTTACTATTAAAGCCGGCCTCATTCCAAAAAGGCCGGACCCCACTGGGCATCAGTTCATAGAGGCTGCGCTCGATAAAAGGTAACTTTGTGGGCGTGCTTTGAATGCCGGTGATTAAAAAGGCGCCCACCAGCAGCCCGCCCAGCATTAAAGCCCAGCCGCTCCAGGGCAACCAGACCGTATTGCGCTGACCGGCCACGGCCCAAAAGATGGCCACATTGGCCACAAAAGCATAAGTCCGGGGTAAAGACACGAGGGGGTCCGGCCAGACCCATAAGCCAAGCGGTAAAGTGGCCAACAAGATGAACAACGGGATATCGGCCGGGGTTTGGCCGATAAAGCGTCCCAGGGCCAGACTGCGCAGTAGGTAGATCAGCCCCAAGCCAACGAGCCCCAGCTTGGGTGCCCAGGCCGGCAGAAAAGGGCTGAAGAGCAGGGCCGGCAGCAAGACCACCACCCCCAGCCCAACCAGCCATGGAGCATTGAGCGGATTGTAAAGATTAATCCGTTGCAGACTGGTGACCATCAGGGGCAGACTCCACTTTGGTTAAGCTGCTCCACCGCCTGGCGGACCGGGTCGCCGGTGTGCCCCAGGGTCAGGGCTTGTTGGTAGGCTTCTTTGGCCTCCGCCGGCCGGCCCAGGCGGCAGTGAGCCTCACCTAACAGCACCCAGGCCGCCGGAGCGTCGGGCTTGGCTTCGGTCGCCTGAGCGTAGCGGGCCGCGGCCTCGGTCCAGCGACCCAGCCCGGCCAGCGATTGTCCCAGCCGGATCAGAAGTGGCTGCGGGTTGTTCTGCTCCCGAGCCAGAGCCTGCTCGTACGACTCGAGGGCCAGCCTGTACTGCTGCTGCTGGAAATAGCTGTCGGCCAGGGCGGCGTAGCCGGCCGGTGAGTCGGGCCGGGCCTGAATGGCTCCTTCAAAATAGCGCCTGGCTTCCGGCCACTGCGCCAAGGCCACATAGGTCCGGCCTAACTTGAGCCAGGTCTCAAAATCCGCCCGCTGCTGCAGAGCGACCGCGTAGGCCTGGCCGGCCTCTTGAACCTGTTGGTTGGCCAGCAGAATATCGCCGGCCAGCAGGTAGCCCTCCGGCGCCTTTGGCCGGGCCTCGATCAGGGCTTGGGCCTGGTCCAGGGCCGCCTGGACGTGGCCCTGCTTTTGATGGATCTGCACGGCCAGCCGCCGGCCGGCTGGGTCGGCCGGCCAGGCCTGGAGCATAGGATCTAAGATGGCCAGGGCCTCGGTATAGGCTTGGGTCGCAATCAACTGCTGGACCAGGTCGGTCAGGACTTGGGTGGCCCCGGCCTCAGTCCAGGCCTGGACCGCGGCCTCGCGGTCGCCGGTCAGGGCATAACTCTGGCCCAGCCAATACCCGGCCAGGGTATCGTTGGGGTCTAGCTCCAGCCGCTGCTGGAGGGCCCGTTGGGCAGCCAGGTGATCGCCCTGGCTCAAGGCCACCAGTCCCAAGGCACGGTTGGGGTCTACCCCGGGTTGGGCGGCTTGCAGGTAAGCTACGGCCTGCTGCTGCCCGGCCGCCCGGGCGGCCGGGGACGTTGTGCCCGGCGAGACCAGGACCGAAAGCAGGGCGGTCAGGCCCAACTGCCGGTTTAGCAGCCCCGGCCAGGGCACCGAGCCGATGGCCAGCAAGAGGGCGGCTACGGCCAGACCAAGGCGGCGGTAGTGGCGGACAGGGGGCAGCATCTCAGGCGTCTAACCTATTCAGCCAGGGGCAGACGCGAACCGGAGAGATCCGTCGCCGGCTGTTTAACGGGGCTGGGGCGCGTCGATTTCGTTGTCTGGCTGCTGTAGTAGCCCCCGTAGTAGTGGTAGTAGCCTCCCCCACGTCGGCTGGAGACGTTATTCAGCACGACGCCCAGGAGATTGGCCCCGGCATGTTGTAGATTGGTCACGGCCTGCCGCATGGCCCCCAGCCGAGTCTCGCCGGCCTTGGCCACCAGCACCACCCCGTCTACCTTGGTGGCCAAAACGGCCGCGTCGGTGACCACGGCCGCCGGCGGGCTGTCGATCAGGACCACATCGGCGATCTGAGCCAGTTGTTTTAGCACCTGGCTCATCCGCTGTGAGCCCAGCAGCTCCGAAGGATTAGGCGGGATGGCCCCGCTGGTCAATACGACCAGGTTGGCCACCCCGGTCGGGTACAGATAGGGGGTGGGGTCGGTCTCCGGGCTGCTCAGCAAAAGCTCGGTCAGGCCGCCCTGCATCAGCACGTTAGGCGAAATCTCAAAGATCTCGTGTTGGGTGGGACGGCGCAAGTCGGCGCTGACGATGATCGTCCGCAGGCCGGCCTGAGCCATGACAATGCCCAGGTTGGCCGTGGTGACGCTTTTGCCCTCCCCGGGGACCGGACTGGTGATCATGATGGTTCGCAGCGGCCGGTCCACGCCCATAAACTGAATGTTGCTGCGGATCATGCGGTAGGCTTCGGCCGTGGGCGAGAAGATATCCTGGTCCAGCAGCAGCCGGTCCCGGCGGGACTTACCCTTGATGCGGTTGATCGCCCCCAGCGGGGTCAGGCTAAAAGACCGGCTCAAGTCGTCGCCGGTTTTGACCCGGTCATCCAGGTATTCAAGCAAGAAGATGACCCCCAAGGCCAACATCAGCCCGACCACGCCGGCCAGCAAAGTGTTGAGCATCACCCGGGGGCGGATCGGGTCGGAGTCCGCCTGGGCCGGCTCGATGATGGCCAGGTAGTTGGCCGACTGGTCACTTTGCACAAAGACGAGCAGTTGGGTGTAGTTGTTCTCCCAGTCGTTGACCAGCTTTTCCAGGTCGTTGATTTCGGCCTGGGTTTCCTGGACCTGCTCGGCCACAATCGAGCCGCTCAAGCTGGCCTCCAGCTCTTCCAGACGGGTCTGGCCGGCCTCGATTTTTTGCTGCAGGCTCTCCAGGCGCTGGCGCACGAACTGCTGGTTTTCAGCCTTTTCTAGCTTCTCCAGTTCGGTGGGACTTTGCAGAATCAGTTGGTTGGCCACTTCATCGGCGGTAGCCCGGGCCTCCTCCGGCGAACTGGCCTCGACCGTGACCTCCAGCAGTTGGGTGTCGCGCACCGGCCGGACGGTGACCCGCTCCTTGAGTTCTTCCCAGTCATCGCCCAGCCCCAACCGGTCGACCACGGCTTGCAGCACCGGCTGGCGCTGGGCAATGTTGGCGTAGGTCTGGGCCAGCCGCTCGCTGGTCAGAATATCCTGAGTGTTCAGCTCCGTGGCCTGGATCGACTGGCCGACGATGACAGCCGTGGTGGCCTGGTAAACCCGGGCCTGTTGGCTGCTGGCGTAGTAGCTCACACCGGCCGCCACGACCGCGGCCAGCAGCAGCAGCCACCACCAGCGGCGCAAAATATTGAGGTATTGGCGTAAATCGAGTCCGGTTTCTTCGGGTTGCATAGGGGTCTCCTTTTATTCAGGTTTAACAAATCGCCAATCCGGCTGCCGCTGCAGCGAGGGGGGCGGGGTAGTGGTCTTAATCCAGACCGGGTCCCGGTCGTTATAGCCGGTCGGGTCCATCAGCAGCCGCTCGTCGCTGCCGTCGGCATTCATAAGCCACAACTGCTGGTTGCCGCTCCGGTTGGACCAGAAAACAAGCTGGCTGCCGTCGGGCGACCAGGAGGGGTGGCCGTTGACCTCGGCCAGGAAGTCGTCCTTGCCGATTTGAGCCCCGTTAAAGGCCTCGTTGGTTTCGGTCAGCCGGACCGGGTTACTGCCGTCCCGGTTGATCACCCAGATTTCGTCGTCGCCGCTGTCGTTGGAGACAAAGGCGATCTGCTCGCTGACCGGCGACCAGGCCGGGTCCCAGGCGGCGCCGCGGCCAAAGTCGGTGATTTGGGTCTCCACCAGATATTCGTGATCGTAAAAATGCAGGGCCAGGGTGTTGGACCGGTTGCCCGCCCACAGTAACTGTTGGGTGTAGGCTTCGAGCCGGCCATCGGCCGACCAGGCGTCGCGCAAGGCAGCCGAGGCGTAAGGCCAGAGATCGGTTAGCCGCCGGACTGCCCCGGTGGCCGGGTCAAAGACGTAGGGCTGAGGCTCCACCGTGGGCGTAGCCTGGCGCCGGTCGGCCTGGAGCCGCTGCTCCTCGGTTGAGCCTTCCCGGTCCGATAGGAAGACGATCTGGCCGACCAGCTCGGCCGGCACCGGCTGGAAAGTGGGCGACGGTGTCGGCGTGGTCGTGGGCGAGACGGTCGGCACAATTGAGACCGGGGTGGGCGTGGCCGTCTGGACGTTACCCGGCGTGGGCGTGGGCGTGCCGGTAGTCATGGCCACAGCCCAGTAATAGGTGGCCGTGGCCGTATTCTCCGGGGTGGGGGTGCTGACCACCACCGCCGGGGTGACCCAGTTGTCCGGGAAGGGCGTGGCCGTGCCGTAGCGGACAGCCGCCGCGGTCACCGCTGCCGCCTGAACCGCAGCCGTTTCCAGGGTCAAGGGCGTGGGCGTGGCCGTGATGATGATATAGGTCGGCGTGGCCGTGGCCGTGGCCAGGTTGGGGGGTTCGCCGGTGGTCAGGGCGATGGCCGTGGCCCGGGCCGCCAACCGGGCGGCCACGGCCGGGTCAGCCACCGGCGGGGTGGGCGTGACCACGACCGGCGTCACCCAGTGGCGCGGCAGCGGCGTGGCCGTGCCGGCCAGTTTGGCCTGGGCCGTCATCTTCACCGACAGGGCCACCGCCGTCTCAATGGTCAGCGGGGTAGGGGTGCTGGTGATGACCACGTAGTAGGGCTCGGGCGTCTCGGCCGGCGGGGGACCCAGGCTCAGGAACAGTTCCGGCTTAGCCCCCTTGCTGGCCGGACCGTAGCCGCTGTCCCAGGCAAACAGGTTGTTCGGGCCGCTCTCCGGCCCGTCGAGCCGAAAGGAGATCTGGCGACCAAACTGGTCGTTGCCTTCAAAGATGCGTTGGGCCAGCAGGGCCAACTGCTCGTCCGAGAACTCAAAGACGGCCACGCCCCCTTCGGCCAGCATCTCCGCCGGGACCGGCCAACTGCTCAACCCCTCGGTCTGGCTAAGGACGGTGTAGCTGTGGTCGCGCCAGCGCTCATCGATGGCCGGGTCGAGCAGCCGCACCTGCCAGCCGCCCCGGCCGGCCCCGGCCAACTGGTCGGCCCGCAGGCCGGTCAGTTTCAGGCTGGCCGCGTAAATCTCGGTGCCCCGGGGCACCCGGCGCAGGTCAAACTGCAAGCCGGCCCGGTAAGTCTGGCCGTTGAGCTGGCCCGCGTATAAATAGGAATCGCCAAAGTGGTTCTGCAGGTCAAATTCGGTGACGATGCTCTCGTCATCGCTGACCACCCAGCCCAGGTCGCGGGCCGCCGGGGTCAGCACCAGGACCCGCCCGTTGGCGACTGGGGTGGGCGTGGCCGTGGCCTGGGCAAAGGAGAAGCCCCCCGACCCGGCGGTGGCCCCCGGCGAGGGCGGCTTGAGCGGCGTGGGCGTGGCCGACGGCGTCTGGGCCACCGGCATCACAAAGCGGGGCGTGACCTGGGCGGCCGGCGCCGCGTCCGGGCCGGGGCTGTCGTTAAAGATGAGGCTCCAGCCGTAGAATGCTGCGCTCAAAACGGCCAGGGCAGCGAAGACGAGCCAGAGTAGAAGGCGCCAGTGGATGCCTTGGGGCGGCCTTGCGGCTAAAACCTCGGCCTCGACCGGCCCAAGCTGGGGCGACCAGGCCGGCTCAGGGCCGGCAGCGAACGGTGACCACTCGGGGCGGGCCGGATTGGCGACCCGGACCTCGGCCGGCCACGGCCCGGCCACCGGCTGGTCGATTGGGGAGAAGACTCTTTCACGTTGGTCCTGAAGCTCTTTATCGGTCATAGTGTTTCCTTCTAACGTCCATCCTTCCATCTCCTCACATCCCCTTAAACCTGAGCACCACGGCAAAGGTGCGGAAGATGGTGTAGATATCCAGCCACAGGGACCAGTGGCGAATGTAATAAAAGTCGTATTGCAGCTTGATCAGGGCATCCTTGACACTGTTGCCGTAGTCATAATGGGTTTGGGCCCAGCCGGTTAGACCGGGTTTGACCATGAGCCGGGTCCGGTAGAAAGGCACCTGTTCTTGCAACTGCTCCACAAACTCCGGGCGCTCCGGCCGGGGCCCGACAAAGCTCATCTCGCCCTTGAGAATGTTGATCAACTGCGGCAGCTCATCCAGCCGGGTTTGGCGCAGAAACTTGCCAACGCGGGTGATCCGGGCGTCATTCTTTTGGGCCCAGACGGCCTGACCGCCTTTTTCGGCGTTGGGTGTCATAGTCCGGAATTTGTAAATCTTAAACGGTTGGCCGGCCCGCCCGGCCCGCACCTGGCGGTAGAAGATCGGCCCCGGCGAGTCGATCCAGATGGCCAGCGCTACCAGCGGCAGGAGGGGGGCCACGAGCAGGAGCCCGTTCATAGCTAGCCCCACATCCAGCACCCGCTTGAGGATCAACTGGATCCGGTTAAAAACGGGTCGGTCCTGCATGACCTGCAAGGCCCAGTACAAATCGATGTGCTCGATGGGGACTTTATGATACAGCTTTTCATACAGCTCCGGCATGAGGCTAACCCGCACCCCCCGTGCCTGGCACTCGATCAGTTGCTGGAAAACCTCGGGCGATAGGTTGTCGTCATTGGCGACCACGATTTCGGCCACCCGATGGCTCTTGGCCAGGCTGGTTAGCTGAGGCACGGTCCCCAATTCGGCCAAGCCCCAGGGCCGGGCATACGGCAGACAGGGCTGGTCCAGAACATAACCGACTAACCGGTAGTTAAGGTTGCGGATCTGAGCCAGGCTATAGGCAATGGCCTGGGCCCGTTTGCCGTGACCGACAATCATAAGCCGGTGCTGCAGCGGCGAGATACTGAACAAGGCCGCGTAAAACCAGCGCCAGGCCATAATGCCCGGCATCGCCAACAGCAAGAAGTAGAGAAAGAAGCGGCGGGGTAATTCCTCCGGTAAAAAGAAAAAGACGGCCAGGTACAAGACCAGAAAGAGCAGGCCGGTGAGGCTGAGCCGGACCGCCGTCACCAGCCGGTAGGTGGAGGAAGGAATGTCATACAGGTCGTTGAGATAGGCCAGCAGATACCAGCCGCCCAGCAAGATGGGCAGCCAGTACCAACTACCTTGGACCAGGTTGGCCAAGTCACTGGTCTGGCCACTTGCCCGCTCAGCAGCCAACTGCCACAACCCAAAGGCGCCAGTGATAGCCACCAGGACTATAATCAGGTCGCCGCTAATCAAAATAGCTCGCCGTTCCGAGAAGGGGGCTTGAAACCGATCAAAGTGGTCAAATAGTTTGTGCTTTAAACTAAGGTGAGTTGGCGGCAGCAAGGAGTCTGCCGCCAGTTGGGAATCCGTTTCGATGCTCATGGACAACTCCTTTTCTGGTTACGGGAAATGGAAAAAACTAAGTTGAGAAAGGTTTGATACTGTTGGCAACGAACACTAGCAGTGAACGATAGAACAAGTTGTAAGAAGCAAGAAACAAGGAGCAATGATGATTAGCTATTGACAATTAGTAATGCAGTTGTTGACCAGCCTCCTAATCTTTTAGAATGATAAGCCATCACAACAAGCAGTTAACAACCCTCCTATTTTCTAGAAGGATAAACCATCAGCAATGA
>CALMIS010000009.1 GCA_937864185.1 uncultured Chloroflexota bacterium | reverse complement strand
ATCTGGTGGCGCCGCTTCTACGCTGGGCTGACCGCCCGGTGCTGGTGGCAAAATCTAGCTGTAGTTTGAGGTAAGCGCCTATGTCGATCATTTTGGAACAACTAACCAAGCGTTACGATGGTCATCCTGTGGTTCATGATGTATCCTTGGATGTCCGGGATGGAGAATTCTTTGTCCTGTTAGGCTCGAGCGGCAGCGGCAAAACCACTATTTTAAGTATGATTGCCGGTCTAACGCCGGTGGACCAGGGTCGGATTCTGCTGCACGGCCGGGATGTCACCCATCTCTCGCCTCAGGAGCGAAAGGTTGGCTTTGTTTTTCAACACTACGCTCTGTTTCAACATATGTCCGTGGCCCACAACATCGAGTTTGGTCTCCGCGTCCGTAAAGTGCCGGCCGCCCGGCGCCGGCAGCGCGTTGAGGAGTTGCTGGAGCTGGTCGGTCTGACCGGCTTGGGGAGCCGCAAGCCGCACCAGATTTCCGGTGGCCAACAGCAGCGAGTCGCCCTGGCCCGGGCTCTGGCTTTCCAACCCGAAGTGCTGCTCCTGGATGAGCCGCTGGGCGCGCTCGACGCCAAAATTAGGGTTGACCTAAGACGTACCCTCCGGGCCATTCAGCGGGAGTTAGGCATTGCCACCATCCTGGTTACGCACGACCAGGAAGAAGCTTTTGAGTTGGCCGACCGGCTCGGGGTCATGAGCTTTGGCCGGCTGCTGGAAGTGGGTCCCCCTCAAGAGCTTTATCGCCGGCCACAAACCGAGTTTGTCGCCACTTTCTTGGGCGCCGCCAATCTACTGGTGGGTCAAGGCACATCTACCGGCGTCCAGGTAGGACCGCTGCATTTTCCGCTGCCCTCGACCGCTGAACCGGCAGCCGGCAGCGGCCGGGTGCAGGTCCTCTTCCGTCCCGAAGACGTGGCTTTGGCGGCCACCCCCGAGACACTGGGCTGTCCCCAACTGGAACGGGGCGAGGTCGAAGAGAGCGTTTTTGCCGGATCGTTTGAACGGCTGCGCCTGCGGCTGCCCCCCATCAGCGGGGTCCGGCCCATTGCGCCGGCAGTTGCTTTTGGCGGCGGCGCGATCATGGTGGAAGCGGCTCGTTCGCAGGAAGAAGCGGCAAAGTTTCCGCTCCGCTCCGGCGATAAAGCCTGGGTGGGTGTCCGGCGAGTGCATGCTTTAGCCCACCCCGGCCTCAACTTTTTGGTGGTCACCGACGGCTCGCCTCAAGCTCAGGCCGCGCTGTCGCTGGCGGGGCAGATCGCTCGCCTGGCCCATGCCCGGCTTACCCTGCTCGGCTACGGCGAGCCGGCCGCCAACCTGCAGAGCCACTTGCATATGGCCAAGGAACAACTCGGCAGTGGCCTGGCTGCGCTACACGTCAAATGCGCCACCGGCGGGTTAGCCGAAGCCATTAGCCGTGAGGTAGATCTTCAACCCTTTGACCTGGTGGTCCTGGGTCTCCAGCGGCGGGAGGAGGATGTGGCCCTGGCCGAACTGATCCTCCAATCCGGCGAGCATCATCTCCTGCTCGTTCCCAACCGGCAATCGGCGCCGGCCCGGGCTTTGATCTGCGTGGCCAGCGGCGAACCGGGCAAGGAGGATGTCCTGTTTGCCGGCCGCCTGGTCCGCCACCTGGGCGCAGAAGCGACCTTGTTGGCGGTCTTAACCGAAGAAGAAAACCAACCGACCGCCCAAAGTCGCGTCGAGCGCTTTTTGAGCAGCGGCGTGCGTACCCTGGAACTACTGGGCGTACCGGCTAAAACTACCGTCCGCTCCGGGCCGGTCCGCCAGGAAATCACGAATGAAGTCGCTATGGGCGGTTATGACCTGCTGGTGATGGGCGCCCCGCTGGCCAAACCCGACGGCCGCATTTCGCTGAAAGGGATCGTCGGGCAGTTGCTGCAAGTGATTAACCGGCCGATCTTAATCGTCAAGTCCGGCTTGTCCTATTAAGGTAGCCGCCGGCTTGCTTCTAAAGGAGTGCGACAGTCCCTGGCGGGCCGCCACCGAGTAAACAAAATGGAGTGCAGAGCTTGCTCTGCTGGCAAACCAAGGTTTGCACTCCTATTTACAAGGGAGTATTAAGATGACAAAAAAAATTTTTATAAGTATTCCGTTGATCACGCTGCTGCTATTATTAACCGCCTGTGGTCAAACCGGCAGCAGCTCGAGCGGTGATGGAACGATCACGCTAACTTTGGGTGCCTATACGACCCCCCGCGAAGCCTACGCCCAGATCATCCCTCTCTTTGAGGAAGAGTGGCACCAAAAAAGCGGCCAGACGGTCGTCTTTGAAGAGGCCTACCTGGGCTCCGGCGCCCAATCCCGGGCTATCGTCGAAGGCTTTGAAGCCGACGTGACCGCGCTCTCTTTGGAAGCCGATGTGACCCGCATTGAAAAAGCGGGCCTGATTACGCATAACTGGAAAGACACTCCGACCAAGGGCATGGTCAGCACCTCTATTGTGGTCTTGGGCGTGCGAAACGGCAACCCTAAAGGCATCACCGATTGGGCCGACTTGGCCCAACCCGGCCTCGAAATCCTGACCCCTAATCCTCAAACCAGCGGCGGCGCGCAGTGGAACATTCTGGCCCTGTACGGCGCGGCCCGGCGTGGCTTTGTCGAGGGTGTCCCGGCCGGGGATGAAGCGGCCGCTCAAGCCTTTTTGGAGGGGGTTCTTAAGAACATCACCGTTATGGACAAAAGCGCCCGTGACAGCATCACCAACTTCGAAAAAGGAGTGGGCGATGTAATTATCACCTATGAGAACGAAATTCTGGTCGGCCAGAAAAGCGGCCAGGATTACGAGTACATCATTCCCCGCTCTACCATCCTGATCGAAAACCCGGTCGCCGTCATTGACGCCAATACCGCCAAACACGGCACGCAGGAAGTTGCTGTCGCCTTTGTCGATTTTCTGTTCACTCGCGAAGCCCAAGAGATCTTCGCCGAATTCGGCTTGCGCTCGGTTGACGCCGAGGTAGCCCAAGCCACCAGCGATCGCTTCCCGCCGGTGGAAGACCTGTTCACCATCGCCGAATTTGGCGGTTGGCCACAGGCCACCCCGGCTTTCTTTAGCGAAGACGGAGTCTTTACTCACGCTATAACCAACGTGCAGAGGGGATCATGACCGGCAGCACCGCCACGTTTCAAAGGCTCGGAGCGCGAAGCCTGCCCTGGGGACGCTGGAGTGTCCGCACAGCCGCGCTCACTTACTTGACCGTCATGCTGGTTATTCCGCTGGCCGTCATCTTCCGTGATGGCCTGCAGCAGGGCTGGTTTGGTTTGTGGCGCACGATTGTCCATCCGGTTGCCTGGCACGCGTTAGGCTTAACCTTGTGGACGGCGACGGTCATGGTCATCATCAACACCGTTATGGGTCTGTTGACCGCTTATGTTTTAGTCCGCTATGAATTCCCGGGCAAATCGCTGCTCAATGCTGTGGTTGATCTCCCGCTGGCCATTCCCACGTTAGTGACCGGCGTGATGCTGGTGGTGCTGTACGGCCCGCAACAGGCGCTCGGGGCCTGGCTCGATCGCGAGTGGGGCCTGCGCCTTGTCTTTGCCCCGCCGGCCATTATTTTGGCCCTGTTGTTCATCACCTTTCCCTTTGTCGTGCGGGCGGTCCAGCCGGTTCTCCAGGCTCTGGACCGAGAGCAAGAGCAAGCCGCGGCGACGCTGGGCGCCGGCTCGTGGACCATCTTCCGGCGGATCACCTTACCGGCTCTGGTTTTACCGCTCACCACCGGCGCCCTGTTGAGCTTTGCCCGGGCCATTGGCGAGTTTGGCTCCATCATCATTGTGGCCGGCAATATCCCGCTCTATTCTCAAACAGCCGCCATCTACATCTTCGGCCAGGTCGAGTCTGAAAACCGGATGGGCGCCAGCGCTATGTCTATCGTGTTGCTCACCCTTGCCTTTACCTTGATCTTACTGGTCGATTGGCTGCAGCAATACCGCCGAAAGGAGCCGTAATGCGTACGCTGACTATGCCCGCTCTTGCCAGATCCGCGGCCGGCCTCGAGGCCTGGCGCCGCCGGCTGCTGATTGCTTTGGTCCTGAGTTATGTGGGGATCTTAATTATAGCGCCGTTGGCCGCCCTGGTGCACGGCGCTCTGGCCGAGGGCGTGGGCCGGATCATCACCGCTCTCGGCGATCCCGATGTTCTGCATAGCTTTTGGCTGACCCTTCAAATCAGCTTGATCGTGGTCTTGGTGCATGTGGTCTTTGGGACCCTCACCGCCTGGGTTTTGGTTCGTGACCGCTTCCCTGGCTGCCGCCTGCTCAATGCCCTGGTCGATATGCCCTTTGCCGTTTCACCGGTGGTCGTGGGTTATATGTTGTTGCTGCTTTTTGGCCGCAGCGGGCTGCTGGCGCCGCTGCTCACTGCGCTCAATCTGCAAGTCGCCTTTGCCTGGCCGGGCTTAGTGCTGGCCACTTTGTTTGTGACCTTGCCTTTTATGGTGCGCGAACTGGTGCCTGTCTTGAGAGCGTTTGGAGTGAAGCAAGAACAGGCAGCCGCCACTTTAGGCGCCAGCGGCTGGCAGACCTTCTGGCTGGTCACCTTTCCGGCTCTGCGCTGGGGCTTTGTTTACGGCATCATCTTGACCTTTGCCCGCGCCCTGGGGGAGTTCGGCGCGGTCCTGGTGATCGGGGGCGGCATTCAAGGCCGGACCGATACCGCCACCGTCTTTATTTTCCACGCCTTAGAGGAGCGCCAGACCATTGGCGCCTACAGCGCCGCTTTGGTGCTAGGGTTGTTCTCTCTTCTTCTGGTCGTCGGCACCGACCTGTTACGTCGCCGGGAATAAGCCCGACCAGATACCTTTGTCCTATACCCATTGTCAACGCCCCGTATTCGTGATAGAATGGCAAGCGTCGGGGTGCGTATCATCGCCACCGCACGCGTTGTTTCTCAACTCCTTATCACGTTGCTTCAGCCGGACAGTCCTTTCGTACCACCAGGCTTGATCATTAACTCTGCTCCCGAGTTTTAACTCAAAATCTATCGCTTTCTTAACCGCCAATCCAGACCTTACCGGTTTTGAAAACCGGTAAGGTCTGCACGAAGCAAGGAGAGCAGCATGCCCAGCTTGAACGTTTCCCTCTTTGGTAAGTTCTACATCTCTTACGACAACCATCACTTGCTGGGTTTTGAGGGCATTAAGCTTCAAGAGCTGTTCTGTTACCTGCTTTTGTTCCGAGATCGCCCCCATCCCCGTGAAACTCTGGCCGAGCTGTTATGGAGTCACTCCCCGCAGTCGCGCAAGAATCTACGTAAGGCGCTCTGGCAGCTACAAACGGCGCTGGACGTTGAGGTCAGCCTTAACAGCCACGACTTCCTGTCCATCGAAAGCGACTGGATCCAGCTTAACTCGCACCCCCACCTTTGGCTCGACACCGCCGTGCTGGAGCAGTCGTTTCAGCAGGTTCAAAACCTACCCGGCAGCCAACTCGACCCCACCTCGGCTCAAATGCTGCAAGTCGTCATCGAGCATTATCGCGGCGATCTGCTGGAGTCCTGCTATGCGGATTGGTGTCTCCTGGAACGCGAGCGTTACCGGCACATGTACCTGGCTATTTTGGACAAGTTGATGGCTTACTGCGAGATCTCTCAACAGTACGCGGCGGGGATAAGCTACGGTGAAATCGCCTTGCGCTATGACCGGGCGCGCGAGCGCACGCACCGGCGCTTGATGCGCCTGTTTCACTTTAGCGGCTATCGAACCGAAGCGCTACGCCAATATGCTCGCTGCGTGCAGGCCCTGGCTGAAGAGTTGAGCGTGGAACCCACCCAACAAACCCGGCAACTTTACGAACAGATCCGAGTTGACAGCCTCCAAGTTTCGCCCCTGCCTCAGTTGCCCCTCCCCGCCGAAAAACCTTCGACCCTGGCTCTCATTCTCAGCCAGATTCAGCAAGCCCAAAGCCTGCTCGCCGAGGCTCAACGCCAGCTCCAGCGACAGTTCAAAGAGTAAACCACTTTGGATCTTAGCGCCTTGGCGTTGAAAATTTACTGGGGGTTGGCTCAATCAGCCGTGACGAGTACGATGGCCAAACCATCATACCCTTTAGCTCCCACCGTTTGCAGGGCCGTGGCACTAACCCGCGGCTCGGCGGCGACCAGTTCAAAGAAGCGACGTATCCCCTGGATGCTGGGATCAGTGCTGTTGGGGTCAACCACCGCGCCGTTGCGCACGACATTATCGGCGATAATCAAGCTGCCGCGCCGGGAGAGTTTAAGCGCCCATTCAAAGTAAGCCGGATTGTTTGGCTTATCGGCGTCGATGAAAATCAGGTCAAAAGGACCGTGTCCCTCGGCGGCCAGTTGGGATAGGCTATCCAGGGCTTGACCTAGACGCACCTCTACGACTTTGGCCAGACCAGCGCGCGCGATATTGGCTTGGGCCACGGCGGCGTGCCTCGGCTCGGCTTCAAGCGTAATCAGCCGGCCTCCGACCGGCAGCGCCCGCGCCAGGCAGATCGTGCTGTAACCACCCAATGCGCCAATCTCCAGAATGGTGCGGGCGTTGTGCAGGCGAGCTAACAGCTCCAGCAGCCTGCCCTCGAGCGGTGAAACCTGATGCGCCGGTAGACCCGCTGCCGCACTGGCTTCAAGCGTCGCCTCAAGGATGGGATCTGAGGGAATCAACGACTGGTTGAAATAACGATCGACCGCAATCCATTGCTCTTGCGTCATAAGCCTCCGCTTCGCTGTCTCTCCTGGCCTTCTACCAAGCCCGTGGTCACGCTTTCCGCGTGACAATCCACGCTTTCAGTCCGAATGATATGATCATAAAATATTTTTTGCCAGAATTTCATCCTGCCGTTTATACCTGGGGTCAGGGTAAGCTCCCCTTCCCCTCTGGAGGAGAAGGGGTCGGGGGATGGGGTCGACTCTCACCTCCCCCTACCTCAAAACCCTACCGGTCTTCAAATAATAATTGATCGCTTCCTCCCAGTGACCAATGAAAGAAACATACTCATCCGCTGAGAAATGCTCAATAAACTCATTCCCCTTCTCACTCAAAGCGGTGTACACGTACTCTATCGTCGCTAGTGTCTTTCCTCCCTCACCAGCCTGGCACTTTATCCGAATTCTGCCTGCTTTTAGACCGGGTTCAAGGCGCTGATACTCAATAAAATAAGTAGGGGGTTCATAACGGCTGATAATCCAGAGGGCTCCGCTTTGACCATGGTCGTGGGCCGCGGTGGTAAAGATAAGGTTTTCTTCAACTTGATCACTGGAGCCATAAATCAGTTCAAAATCCCAGCCGGCCGCCCACTTTTTTTCCTCTTCCGGCGTAAATAACGGAAATATCCGCTCCGGGACATCGTCCAGAATTATGGTCTGCAAATACCCCGCTCTTTTGGCGGTAAAGGCTGCCATTTTAGGTGCTTCCCTTTCCTTTTGCCCTTAAATCGTGTCATCCTGCTTGCCACCATTCTAAACCGATAAAGCCACCCCCGTCAACTACCCGAGAAGCTTCAATATCATCCATCCGACCTGAGCGGGCCCTCCCTCTCTCTTGCCCGGCCTCATTTCCTGGCCGAATCTCTACGACCTCACCAGGCCTGAGTTCTATTCTCTGAAGAGTCTCCTTGGATCGTTTTTGTCCAAGCTCTTTTCCCTGAGGCATTGTCTCGAATCTTTTTGCCCAGCCTCTTCTCTACAAAGAGTCGTCTCGAGTCTTTTTTGTCCAAGCTCTTTTCCGCGCGGCATCGTCTCGAATCTTTTTGCCCAGCCTCTTCTCTCCGCGGAGTCCTTTTGAATCTTTTTT
>CALMIS010000008.1 GCA_937864185.1 uncultured Chloroflexota bacterium | reverse complement strand
CCGGGCGGTGAGGCGTCCTCCCTTGCTGCCCGCGGGCCCCTGGCCGAGTGGTCGCCGGCCGGTGAAGCAAAAGGGACGAGCAATCCCCCCACCGACTGGGCACGATCGAGCGGGCAACAAGGTAGTTGAAGCCGCCGCCAGACAAAAAATTTAGTGGTAAGTCATAGTGCCCCGAAGGGCGTCCAGTCTTTTCCACCTCTATCAAGGCACCGACCTTGGTTGGACGTGGCAATGTGCAGATCCATAGTCTGAAAGAAAAGCGGTGTTATTGTCAGGTCTGTGATCAGACGTTCAGTGTGACCAAGGGCAGTCTCTTCTACCGGTTGAAAACCAAGCCACGGACGGTGGTGCTGGTCCTGACCCTGTTGGCCTATAGCTGTCCGCTGCAGGCCATTGTGGTGGCTTTTGGTTTCGATGGGACGGTCAAAGAGTGGTGGCGACGAGCCGGAGCGCATTGCCAGGCCGTCTATCAGCGAGGGGTGGGCCAGAGCCAACTGGACCTGCAGCAGGTGCAAGCCGATGAAATCAAAGTCAAAATCCAAGGGGTAGTATCTGGATGGCGCTGGCGATGATGGTCTCGAGCCGGTTGTGGTTGGGCGGGGTCATCAGCCCCAAGCGAGACCTGAGCCTGATCCAAGCTTTGGTTGAGCAAGTGCGGGCTATCGCCTTGTGCCGTCCCCTGTTGGTGGCGGTCGATGGCTTGGTCAGTGATGTGACCGCTTTCCAGCAAGCCTTTCGCAGTCCCTTGCCCCGTTACGGTCAGCCGGGTCGCTGTCGGCTGCGGCCTTGGTCGGAACTGGCGCTTGTCCAGGTGGTCAAACAGCGGGCAGGCGGTAAGTTGTCCATTGCCCGCCGCATCGTGCAGGGCACAACCGCGCAGGTCACTGAGCTGTTGCGCGCCAGCCAGGGAGGCGGGCAGATCAACACCGCTTTCATCGAACGGCTCAACGCCACCTTCCGCCAACGGTTGCCCTGGTTGACCCGCCGCTGTCGGCATCTGGCTCGTCAGCCTGAGACCTTGCACGCCAGCATGTTCGTCTTGGGCTGTATCTACAACTTCTGTACCTATCATCACAGTTTGCGGGTCGCTTTCCAGCTGCCTAACGGTCGGCGGCGTTGGTTGCACCGGACCCCGGCCATTGCTGCCGGCTTGACCGACCACCGCTGGAGCATCGTTGAACTGTTCGAGTTCCGTGTGTCGCCTCCGCCCTGGACCCCGCCCAAACGCCGGGAAGGCCTTCTCAGCAGGCCTTGCAGCTAATGCAGCAGTGGGCGATGTGACCACGGTCTCCTTCGTCCATTATACAGTAATAGGTTTAATGCGAAGGTACCCGCGTAAGGTTGGTGGAGCGGTAGGGCTTAAGACACAGTTATTCCAGACAAACTTCTCGCCCTCGCTTAGGCTCAAATCAGCCTCCTGGCTGTTCTGGATGCTGACTTTGCTCACTCAAATTTTCCCTGTGGTACTACTGTAGATAAGACACCTCGCTGCCTCGACTGTAGACAAACACGTTTAAGAATCCTGATACAATGCTAATGATGAGTGAGGCAATGACGGTGGTCCAGAAGAAGCTGTCAATAGTCAGGAGGTTGGGCAAAAACCAGTTGGTCAAAGAAAGCATCAGCGCGTTGGCAATCAAAGTGAACAGGCCCAGCGTCAGAATTATCAAAGGGCAGGAGAGGAACATGATGATAGGCCTGATGATGGCGTTGACCAGGCCATAGACGGCGGAGATAATGATCAAACTGACCCAAAAATTACCCTGAATCGTCATCCCCGGCAGTAACCAGGCGGTTACGCCAATAGCAATGGCTAAAATTGCCCAGCGAATGAGAATGTAAATCATGATAGCTCCTTGAAAATAAAAATAGCTGTGCGGCCTTCTTTGACAATTTCCAACAATGACTTCACGATAAGCAATAAACCCAACTGACACGCTGGGGAATAAGCCAGCTTCTTACCTGGATGATCCTCCAAGTGTCTTTCGTTTCTCACGATAACATGTTTTTACGCCGGGCCCGGCTCCGTCGGTAGGTAAGCGCGATATAACGGCCCGGTGTTGTCACTTCCGCAGGGGCGACCGGCAGCGGCTCACCCGGTAACAATCCCGCTGGTCGGGGCGGTTCACCAAAGCGGCCGTAGATGTAGCGAAACAGGTCACATAGCACGGCGGTAATCGGTGCAGCCAGCAGCACCCACAAAAAACCAAACTCGCTGAGAGCCACAACGATGATGACGAGCAGGGCCGGGTGCAGGTCAACCACCCGCTGTTCCAGGTAGGGCAGGATAAAATTGCTAACCAAGCCATATTGAATCAGCAGGTAAAGTACCAGCAAGGCTACCCCCGCGCCGGTTGAGGTGGACAGACCCACCAGAAATGCTAGAACAGCCGCCACCACCGGCCCAATGACGGGGATTAACTGCAACAAACCCACCGATACCGCCAACAGCAACTGATACTGCAAACCCGACCAGCCAAAAAATTCTAGCAGCTTGACCCCGGCGTACATCGCTCCCCCGACAACAACTGCCAGCACAAATTGGCCCTCGATAAAGGCTCGCAGGGTGCGATCAAAAATGCGCAGCACGGCCCAGAAATCACCTTCCAGCCAGTCGGGCAGCAGCCGGTTGATGGCCTGCACCCCCTTCTTCTGGTCGTTTAGCACCGCCAACAGCCAGGTCGGAATCACCAGCAGACCTATGACAAAGCCGAGGGTATTGACTAAGCTCAAGAGACTAACCAGGCTCAGGTTGACCACCCCTTGCAGATAGAGGCCCAGGTTTTGCCGTACCGTACTCGTAGCCCGGTTCCACATGTCGTCAATCAGTTCCTGGGTTGGTTGGGGCAGTGTTTTAACATACGCATCCAATTGATCCCCATACTCGCGCAGATCGGCCCGACTGGGCAGGCTCAAATAGACCCGGTAAAGCTGCTCTCCCAGGGCGGGGGCCAGTAAAACCACCACCAACGGAATGAGCGACAAAATCGCCAGCATGGCTAACAGGGCAGCCAGCGGGCGAGGCATGAAGCGGTCTAACCAGTTGACCAGAGGCAGTACGATGTAGGCCAGAACTGCGCCGATGACGAAGGGCAGCAAGGCAAACCAGGTGGCCTGGACCAGCCAACCCATACTTGCCAGCGCGCCCAGGACGAGCAAGAAGCGTATCAGGCCGGCCGGGGTAATACTACGGATTTTCAGGCCCAACCCTCGCCAGGCTGTCTGCGCTCGCTGCACAGAAGCCGTCAATTTAGTGGATTCTGTAGGGGGTGAAGGGAAAACCATCTTAACTTTCACCTAAAGGGGACTCCGCTGGCTGTCCGTTGGGATCAGGGAAACCAGGAGGGGTTACCAGCGGCCCTGAACCCTCTTGAAAGACATCGCGCATTACAAAAGCGCGGGTAATGTCGTTGGCGCTGCCGAATTGCAGCACCGCCCGCGTGTTGCCGGCCAGGGCGCGGGCTACTTGCAGCCGGGCCATCTCGGTTTCGTATTGGGCTGCCAGCGGGTACTGAGCCAGCCGTTCCTCTAATTTGGCCAGGCGCAGGGCTTCGGCTTCAGCCTCTAATTCAACTACCCGTCGCTTGGCTGCAGCCTGTTCTTCTAACTCACGCCGGCCCTCACGCTCGCGGTCCACCCGAGCAATCACTTCCAGCCGGGCTAACTCGGCCAGGTCATTCTGCCGGTGTAAAGCCAGAGCTTGCAGCTCGGTCTGCTCGGCCTGTTGAATGATGGCTAGCTGCCGGGCCTCTTGCGAACGCATAAACTCAGCCGGCGGTTGAGCATAAGTAATGGTTACTTTTTTGACAGTCACTCCATAAGATTCCACGGCGGCGCTCAATTCGGCCTGCAATGCGCTCAAATTCTGCTGGTCCAACTCATTAACCTGGTCCGAGGTGATTTTTCGAATCAACGCCCGCAGCCTATCCTGGCAAATCGCTTGAAAAATTTGGTCAAAGTCATCGGCAGAAATGTTGTAAACAAAGTGATAGGGGCTGGTAATGCTGAACGTGATCAAGGTATCCACACTAGCGCGCACACTGTCTTGAGTCAGCGCTTCCACTACCGGCACGTCAAAGGGGATTTCGCGCCGCGTAACCAGGTGCGTGACGATCACCCAGGGCGCAATGAGGTGCGTCCCGCTGGCAACGGTGCGGATGTAGCGCCCGTTCACAGTCAGCAGCCCGTTCGCCCCTTCAGGGATGCGCACGATAAAGGCGCGATACAGGCCCAGGATAATCAAGAAGGCCCCAATCGTCCCAGCCAGACTCATAATAGCCCCGGCGTTGGGGAGGAAGGGCCCCGCCGCCATGCCAGCCACCACCAAGATGATGCCTAAGGTGGTCATGCCGTTGCGGGTCCGGTTGAGGTGTTCTGGCACCACCGCAATAGGAATGCGGCCGGTGGCGTCACGCATCGCAAATACCTGGGCGGCCTGGTCGAGCGGGACTCGGGCCTGAATCAGTTGGGTGTATTCTCCAGGGGGTATTAGCAGAGTTGGTTGTTGGTTAGCCATAGCGTTACTTCCTCATAATCTGTGGATTTAAGCGATAACCCCAACCTGACCCGATGGGAATAAGCCGGTTTCTTAAGAGCACCCAGGCCAAAAAATTCATCACTGTCAGGGTGATGACCGGAACAGTGGTGAGGAGAGGAATTTTATTGACCATACCGGGTTAAGGGTGATGTTTTTGGAACTCGGGCTGCATCTATTCGGGACCGGCTGAACTTCCATAGGTACGGTTTAAAACCTCCTGGCCGCCGTTACTGCTAAAGAATTGCAGCAGTTTGGCGATGACGCCGGTCCAACCGGTTTGATGGCTGGCCCCCAGACCGGCCCCGTTATCGCCGTGAAAATATTCGTAAAACAGCAGGTAATCTCGCCAGTGGGGGTCTTCCTGGAACTTGCGTGTGTCTCCGTAAACAGGCCGGCGGCCTTCCGAATTGCGCCGGAAGATGCTGGCCAGGCGTTGGGTCAGCTCCTCGGCTACCTGAAAGAGAGTCATCAAACGGCCCGAGCCGGTGGGACATTCCACCCGAAAATCATCGCCGTAATACACATAGAGGTTGGCCAGCGCCCGTACTAACAGGGTGTTGATCGGCATCCAGATAGGGCCGCGCCAATTAGAGTTGCCGCCAAACATGCCGTTATTAGATTCGGCCGGCAGGTAATCCACCCGGTATTCCTGATCATCCCAGTAGAAGACATAGGGCTGCTGGGCGTGATACAAAGAAACCGAGCGAATCCCATACGGGCTAAGAAATTCCTTTTCATCCAGCATACGGGCCAGCACCCGGCGCAGCTTGTCTTCATTTAGAATCGAGAGCAGGTAGCACCCGCCGTAGCCCGGCTTAAGTGGGTTGTGAATATTGGCGATGAGGTCGGGGTAATACTTGACAAACCAGCGCGCCCGCTCTCGTAACTGGGGCAGCTTTTCCAGCAGAGCCGGGCCAATGACGGTGCTGGCGCACAGCGGCAGCAGACCAACCAAAGAGCGCACTTTTAAGCGCATGGCCTGGCCGTTGGGCAAGCGCAGCAGGTCGTAAAAAAAGCCGTCGGCCTCATCCCACATTTCATCCTCATTGTCGCCAATGCAATCCATGGCTGACGCAATCCAGAGGAAATGCTCAAAGAATTTGGCCGACATATCGGCATACACCTCATCAATCTGGGCCAGTTCCAGGGCAATCTGGAGCATGTTTTGCGAAAAAAGGGCCATCCAGGCGGTCCCGTCAGCCTGTTCCAGATAGCCGCCGGTGGGCAGCGGCGCGCTGCGGTCAAACACGCCGATATTGTCTAGCCCCAGGAAGCCGCCCTCAAAGACATTGCGCCCGCCGGGGTCTTTGCGGTTGACCCACCAAGTGAAGTTCAAGAGTAGCTTCTGAAAGGCATGTTTGAGCCAGTCGAAGTCCACGCTGCCGGCAGCAATGGTCTCGGTTTGGTGGATATAGTGAGCCGCCCAGGCATGCACCGGCGGGTTGACGTCGCCGAAGTTCCACTCGTAGGCCGGAAGCTGGCCGTTGGGGTGCAAATAATACTCGCGCAGCATTAGGTCAAGCTGCTGGCGGGCAAAGTCGGGATCAACCATATCCAACGCAACAGTGTGAAAAGCCAAATCCCAGGCGGCATACCAGGGATATTCCCACTTGTCGGGCATGGAGATGATGTGGGCATTCACCATATGATACCATTGGCTATTGCGCGATAGTAACCGGCGGCGGCGGGGGACCTGGGCCAGTTCGGTCACCCGTTCTTGCAGCCAGCGATCTACCTCGTAAAAGTAGTACTGCTTGCTCCACAACATCCCGGCCAGGGCCTGGCGGATGATTTGGGCCGAGTCGGCGTCGAGCGAGCAGGGGATGATGGTCCGGTAGAACGCGTCGGCCTCGGCCAGCCGGGCTGCCAGGGTTGCTTCAAACTCGGCCAGAGGCGTATCGCCGAGTTGGGTGGGGGTCAGGCTGGTCAAACGCAGGTGAATGGTCTGGGTTTCGCCCGCACCGATGGTCAATGTATAGAGGGCGGCGACCTTGGTGCCGGTCTGGGCCGGATTGACCGCCCCGGTTTGGTCGTGAATCAGGTAGTTATGGAAGGCATCTTTGACGTAGGGCGACCCGCTGGGCTGGCCGAAGATGCGTTCGCGGTTGGTGTCATTTTCGGTGAACAGGAGTGGTGGCGCGCCGGCGCAGTAGAGAAAGTAGTCGCTTAATTTGGGGTGGCAGGCCTGGACAAGGCTAACCTTGGCCGAACTATCGGCTTGCCGGAGCATGGGTTTGGGGGAATCGTCATCCAGGAACCAGGTATTGCGGAACCACAAAGTCGGCAACACCCGCAGACGGGCCGCCTCCGGCCCGCGATTAGCCAAGCTAATCTGGATTAAAAGATCATCCGGCCCGGCTTTGGCATACTCCACAAATACGTCGAAATAGCGGTCGTCGTCAAAGATGCCGGTATCCAGCAGTTCGTACTCCAGTTCGTTGCGAGAACGTTGCCGGTTGGTGCCCACCAGGTCTTCGTAGGGATAGGCCCGCTGCGGATATTTGTAGAGATATTTCATGTAGGAATGGGTGGGGGTGCTGTCCAGGTAAAAGTAATACTCCTTGACATCCTCACCGTGATTACCTTCACTGTTGGACAGGCCAAAGAGCCGCTCCTTGAGGATGGGGTCGCGCTCGTTCCACAAGGCCAGGGCAAAGCACAAAAGCTGCCGGTCGTCGGAGATGCCGGCCAGCCCATCTTCACCCCAGCGGTAAGCACGAGAACGGGCCTGGTCGTGGGTGAAATAGTCCCAGGCGTTGCCGTCCTGGCTGTAATCCTCGCGCACAGTGCCCCACTGGCGCTCGCTCAAATAGGGTCCCCACCGCTTCCAGGGGACATTTTGCTCACGGTTTTCGGTTAATCTATGGTGTTCTTGGGTAGACATAAAGGTATCCCTCCTGGTCAATGGGTTTGATCCGACAGATGGTGGATCATCTCTTTTAATTTCTTTTTTTGCAAATTGCGAGAAATGGCCTTTCGCTAGAGGATTGCCACCCAACCTAGTAACCCGTTGATAATCCAACCGATCAAGCCAATGGCGATGACGGCCAGGATTGCACCTCCAAATCCATAGACCTTCAGGCCGGGTAGAAGGCTTGCACTGAATATAAGGACAATGGCGGCCACAATCACGTTGGTGATAGCCCCGATGAGACCCCCGGCAGAGCTAATGCCCAGCAAACCAAACAACAAAGAGAAAATGCCGCCCACAATCGCAATGAAGACAGCGGCCACAAAGGCAGTGCCAAACCCCGCTACTGTGAGACCTAGATCTAACCGGCCAACAATGACAATGACAAGAGCCGCCACGAGGAAGTTAACGACTATACTGATCAATATTTCCATTTTTGAGTCTCCCCGCTCACACTGATCCGCTCCCTTCGAGGCTAATTGCCCGGCTCGCATCTGTCCTGCGGTGCGTTTGCCCCCAAGACCAGTCCACGCTCGTTAACCCCGTAACCCCCTTAATTCTTGGCTCGGCCTTGAAGATTAGTTGATTATGTTTCGCTGCTGCTAACTTGATCGGCCGCAGCGTCCACAACCGTATTTTGAGAAGGGGCATAGTACGCGCCATAAACTTCGATGGTGGTCATGGCCACAATCATTAAGACCGGCCCGTAAATAACTCCAAAAAAGCCGAACAGCTCATAGCCGCCCAGCGCTGCAATGAGCACCAGGGCGGTATCCAGATAGGCTTCGCGGGAAACCAGCCGGGGACGGATGATGTTATCAATATTGGTTACGACCAAAATGTAACCACCCAAAACAATCAGGCCGCCGGTGTAATCGCCGAGGACCAATTGCGCCACCGCCACCGGAATGGCAATCAGGCTGGCGCCCAACGGCAAGGCCGAGGTCACGATGGCAATCAAGGTCCACAAAGCCGCATAAGGCACCCCGGCCAGCCAGATAAAAAAGCCGGTCACCAGCCCCTGAATGACCGCAATCACCACAATCCCAATAAACATAGAGCGAGTCATCGCCTTAATCCGGCGCAGATAAATCCGGTCTATTACGTCGTCCAGCGGGCTGAGAAATAGCAATTTATCCACAAAGGCGCGGTAGTTGGGCAGTAGGGCACCGACGATAGCCAGAAAGATGAACATTCGGGCAATGATTGAAGGGACGGACATCCCCAGGTTGACCACTCTACCGCCAAGCCAGACGGCGCCTTCAATAACCCCCTGGCGGAGTTCGGCGGCCTGTTCATCGCTAAGCCGTAGCTGCTCGCCGCCGGGCACCTGCTGCAAATAGCTATTAATTTGGGCCTGAAATTCTTGCACCGTCATCTGGCCGACCCCTTGCGGGCTGACGAAATCTGCGGCTAACTCGGCGAGTTGACTGTTGACAATGCGCAGCATCAGCCATGATGGAATCAGCACGGCCAAAATCAGAGTGACAATCGTCAGGGTTACCGCCAGACCCGGCCCAAAGCGGAGCCGCTGCTGATAGAAATCGTACAGCGGCTTCAAGATAATCACCATCACCAACGAAAAGGTGATGATGTCCAGATAGCTGCTGATTAGCCACAGCGTTAGCCCGGTCAGGGCCACGACTAGGACATAGAAAAAGACTTTATTGTGCATGGAATGAGTTTGGATCATCGTTGCTGCGCTCCTTCAAAGTTCAATTGAAGGGGTATCCCTACAATTGTTTCTCGGGCAGGTTTTGTCGGTGATCTGGATCAAGACCTGGAGCAGTTCTGCCGCCGGGCGGCTCTTGCTCACAAAAGCATCGGCGCCGGCGTTTAGGGCCTGGGACTCCGCTTCCGGCCAACTACTGCAGACCAAAATAAAGGGCTGAGGATCGAGGGCGTGCAACCAGGCGATCAAGGCGGCGTCCATCCGGCCCGGCAGTTCCCAATCTAGCAAAATAAGCTGGGGGCGAGTGGCCCACACCTTAGCCAGCATCCCGTCGATGTCGGCGGCTTCCCCGACAACTTGCATGACCGGGTACTGCTTGACCAGCACTTGGACGGCCGACCGGATATACCGATCATCATCAGCCAGTAATATCGTTAAAGGCGGTGGCGATGTCCGCCGGCAATCATTATGCTCCACAGCTACGAGTTCCCTGGCTGCCGCTCAAAAGGGTACCTACAAAGTTAGTTGGTCAGACATTATCGACGCTAACCACAGTATTCTGTTGCAGTATAAGCGATTGGTCTGAGGCGCACATCTGGAAGTTAGCCAGTTCTTTGCCTGGATAATTCTCCAGGTACCGCTCAAACGTAGTAAGAAGATAGGGTGTCAGGATTTCTGCGGACGAACCCCGATGAGTACATAAATCTGAGGCAGCCGGCGTCGTCACCGAATCCAATTTGACTTTCCGGGAAAATAGTCTTATTTTCTGCTGGGGAGGGTAGAGTGAAGAGACGTAAGGGGATAGGGGTCTGGCTGGTGTTAGTTTCACTGGGGCCGGTCGCCCTGATAGCGGCGGTGATGAGTTACGCTCAAGGTAATAGCCGGGCTACCCCGCTCATCCTGACCGGCGACCAGACACAGTATGCGCTGGGCCGTTACCTGGATCTATTTGAAGACCCTACCGGGCAGTTAACCATTACCGAGGTTGCGGCTCCTGACTTTACTGCCCGCTTCAGGCCCAGCATGTCAAGGGCACCATATTTTGGCTTTACCGACTCGGCAATTTGGGCGCGGCTGCGCTTGAATAATCAAACCGCTACCGCCGATTGGCTGCTGGAAGTCGAGGAGGCACGCCTGAGCCGGGTCGAGTTATATCGCCCCATTGGGAATGGGGCCGGCTTTGAGCGCCAGGAGATTGGCTTTCTTCTGCCTTTTGCCGACCGGGAGATACCCCACTACAAGCTGCTGTTCCGTTTGCCGCTGCCCCCCCAGGCTGACCAAACGATATATCTGCGTTTCCAAAGCCAAAGTCGGATCTCTCTCCCCTTAACCCTCTGGACGCCGCAAAGCTTTGCCTGGTTTGATCATACCAGTCAATTCTGGTGGGGGTTATACTACGGCATCTTGCTGATTATGGCCGGGTATAACCTCTTTCTTTTCCTGGCGTTGGGCGAACGGAGCTACTTGTACCTGGTGCTGTTTATCAGCGCCTTGATAGTGAATGTCAGCGTCCTGACTGGCCGGGCGAAGGCATACCTCTGGTTTGACCTGGGCCACCTCAATATCTGGTTGGTTTTAGTGACCGGGCTGCTAACCGTAATCTTTTTGCTAAAATTCACCAGCAGCTTTCTGGAAACTGAAAGCCGGGCGCCGGGGCTGCACCGGCTCATAATGGGCTGGGTTATCATTTTACCGGCGTTGCAATTGGCGGCGTTACCGTGGGGGTTTCAGGCCGCCTTTGCTGCTTTGCTGGTGCCAACCATTCCGATCATTGTAACCCTGGCCTGGGCCGGCCTGGCGATCTGGCGGCAGGGCTTTCGTCCGGCCCGCTACTTCGTGTTGGCCGAGCTAATCCCCCTGCTGCTGGGCATCTTCGACATCCTCAGCCTGCTCGGTTTGCTGCCGGAAGTAGCTTGGTTCCGGCAGACGAGCTATGTGGGTAATGTGATGCTCGTATTGTTTATGTCGCTGGCTCTGGCCGACCGGATCAACTTGCTCAAAGCCGAAACCGAGACCGTCGAGCGCCGTCTGAATCAATTTCTGGATGCCGTGCCGGTGGGCCTGGCCATTCAGGACAGCCGGCTCAGGGTTGAGTATGTCAATTCTCACGCCCTTCAAATGATGAACTTAACGCAACCCGTGAACTACGCCACTACCGAGCCGATGAGTCTGGCCGAAAATGCAGCCTCATTTCCCGTCTTTGTGGCCGGCACCGATCAGTTATACCCGCTGGAACAGCAACCGCTGGGGCAGGCGCTGCAAGGGCGCTCGGCCACCGCCGATGACATCGAGTTGCTGATTAATGATGAACGGGTACGGCTAGAAACGTGGAGCAGCCCCATCTTTGATGAGCAGCAGCAACTTATCTACGTCATTTCAGCGTTTCACGATATCACCCGGCGCAAACAAGAAGAGGCCGAACTGGCCCAATACCGGGAGCAACTGGCCCATCTGGTCGAGGCGCGGACCGCCGAACTGCGCCAGGCTAACCAATCTTTAAGCGAACAACGCGCTCTGGCCGAAAGCATAAGCAAAATTGCAGCGACCGTAAACCGCAGCCTGGACCTGGAGACGGTGCTCGCCGAGTCGTTGCGCCAATTGAAGCGGGTGGTGGGTTATCAGAGCGCGGCGGTCTGGCTGCAAAAAGGAGACGCCTTTGTCTTAACCAAAACCGAGGGCATTACCGAACTGGAAGCGGGCCAGTGGCCCATTCCAGCCAGTTCCCACCCGCTGTCGCTGCTATTCGACCTCAAACCGCCACCCCCGGCAGATGCATCTCTGCCAAGGGTCATGACCTGGGGCGATGAACAAATCGGGCAGCATTGGGTAGGCATACCGCTAGCCGCCGGAGCCCGGATAATGGGGGCCTTGATCTTAAAAAACGATCAAACCGCTCTTTCCGCCAACGAAATTAAGGCGCTCGAGACCTTTGCCGACTTTACCGCCGTGGCGGTGATCAATGCCAAACTGTATGAGCAGGCCCAAGCTACGGCTACTACCCGCGAACGGGAGCGTTTGGCCCGCGATCTACACGACGCCGTCACCCAAATCCTGTTTGCCGCCAGCATCGTCGCCGAAACCCTGCCCACGGCATGGCAGCAAGCGCCCCCGGAAGCCCGGCAAAATGTAGAAAAATTGCGCCAGTTAACCCGGGGCGCACTGGCCGAAATGCGCTCACTGCTACTGGAACTGCGCCCAACGGCGCTGATGGAAGCGCCGCTGGAAAACCTGCTAACCCACCTCAGTGAAGCGATGACGGGGCGCAGCCAAATACCGGTACGCTTACAGTTACAGGGGGACTCTACCAGGCAACAGCCGCCACCGGAGGTCAAGACCGCCTGCTATCGCGTGGCCCAGGAAGCTTTTAACAACGTTATTAAACACGCTCGGGCCACCGAGGTCAATGTCGTTTTTTCCAATCGGCCCCAGGCACTGCTGCTGCAAATTTCTGATAACGGGTGCGGCTTTAATCCTACCACAGTCCCGGCCCACCATATGGGCCTGGCCATTATGCGGGAACGAACTGCCGCCGTTGGGGCGGCTTTGTACATAGACAGCCGGCCGGGGCAGGGCACCGAACTGGCCTTTCAATGGCCGGCCACATCGGAGGGAGCTACCAATGGTTCATAATCAACCCCGAATTCGCGTGATGATTGTTGACGACCACCCCGTGGTGCGAGATGGGCTAAAGGTCGGGCTGACGGCCGTCCCTGACCTGGAATTTGTGGGCGAGGCCGTGAACGGGGCCGAAGCTATCAGTCTGTGCGCCCAAATCCGGCCTGACGTTATTTTAATGGACATAATGATGCCGGAAGTGGATGGGGCCATCGCAACCAAAAGCATACGCCGCCGCTTTCCCGGCGTGCAGATTATTGCCCTGACCAGCTTTGAAGATCCCGCCCTGGTCCAGCGAGCCATTCAGGCCGGCGCCATCGGTTATGTTCTCAAAAATGTGACCATGGAAAAATTAGCCGAGGCGATCAGGGCGGCGCATGCCGGCTACCCCACGATTGCCCCGGAGGCCACCCGGGCGCTCATGCAAACATCGGGGCACGCTCCGCCACCGGGACACGATTTAACCCACCGGGAGCGAGAAATCCTGGCGCTGCTGGTCAAGGGCTGCACCAACCAGGAGATTGCCGCCCGGCTGTCTATCAGCGACTCGACCACTCGTTTTCACGTGAGCAATGTCCTATCCAAGCTCAACGTCGGCAACCGGACTGAGGCAGTGTACCTGGCCCTCGAGCACAAACTGGTGTAACGCCGGACGCAGGTGCCGGCTTATTTGAGTTTCCTTGGCACAACAGTCCTGGCACCGATGCCGGCCTCTGGGCGCGGGTCGATCGGGCTACCTCTGTCCCCGCCGGTTAGGCCCGCTGCAAAAATCTGACCTACCCCACTTTCCCCACCCCTCAAAATCGAGTTTGTTTAAGCAGCGCCCCCGGAAAATCATCCAGGTAAAAAACTGGCTTGTTTCCTGGTGTGCGAGTCTCATTTAACGGCTATGGTATTAACATCAAGGGCCATTCTTTACGGATGTCCTCTGGCCTCTGATTGGACATCTGAACGCCAAGCCGGGAGGCATCCTCAAAAAACATCGGCGGTGGAGGTTGTTGTGACCATCATTTTTCAAATTTTAGGGGTAGGACTGGCTATTTATATTATCGCCGCAACCGTTTTCATCATTATGGAAAATCGGACGCCGCAATCCACCTTTGCTTGGCTTCTTTTGTTTATCACCCTGCCAGTTATTGGCGTTATCATTTACTACTTCTTTGGCCATGGCTGGCGAGCCTTTAGCCAAGAAAATGAAATCGCCCGGCAGGAGATGGGCACCGAATTTTTGGACGACATCGGCCAGTTGCTCAGACGGCAGCCGGAGTATATCGAGTGTATTGCCCGGGAAAGACCGGCCTCGTTCAAAAAGAAAATCCTCAATCTGGTCAAACAGAACTCCAGCTCAATTCTGACCGGTTACAACGATGTCGAAATCTTGCAAGACGCCCAAATGAAATACCCTCGCTTGCTGGCCGACATTAAAGCCGCCCAACACTCCATCCATCTCAACTATTACATCTGGACCGAGGATGATTTTACGCTGCAAATCAAAGCCGCTCTAATTGAGCGGGCCAAAGCCGGCGTGGAAGTGCGTTGCCTGTTTGATGCTTCCGGCGGAGCGATGAGCAAGCAATACCTGCAAGAACTGAGTGACCACGGGGTCCAGATTCACCCCTATTTGGAGTACCGCCGTCTAACCGCCCTGCACACCGCTAACTACCGCAGCCACCGCAAAATCGCTGTGATTGATGGTCAGATTGGGTACGTGGGCGGGCTGAACCTGGATAAAGAACAAATGGACCCGCCCGCCTTTGATACCTGGCGCGATACCCATCTGCGTTTAGCCGGTGAAGCCGCCTGGGCCTTGCAGGCCAGCTTTGTGATTAGCTGGTACAACACCACCCGCGAGAAAATAACCGGCAGCCAGTATTACCCGCCGGTTGAAACCAAGAACTTTACGCCGGTCCAGATTACTCAGAGTGGTCCGGATAGCCAGTGGAAAGCGATCCGGCAGTTGTACTTCCTCATGATCATGTCGGCCGAAAACAAGCTGTATATGCAGTCCCCCTTCTTCATCCCCGATGAGAGTATCCTGGAGGCGCTCAAGGCCGCGGCGCTGGCCGGGGTGGAGGTTAATCTCATGTTCACCCCGCGCGGCTCAACCTATCAGATCCCCTATCGAGCGGCCCATACCTATTTTAAGGATGTCGTCGAGGCCGGGGCCAAAGTCTATCTTTACCAGGGCGGCTATTTCCACCCCAAGACCCTCAACATCGATAACGCCGTTATCACCATTGGCACGGCCAATATGGATATTCGCAGCTTCGGCTTAAACTATGAGACGAACGCCATCGTCTATGACCAGGTCAAAGCCAAAGAATTGGAAGCGCAATTCAAAGAGGATCTAAAGCATTGCCAGGAGTGGACCCTTGAGGCGTACCAACGCTTCTCGCCAGTCCACCGCTTCGTTGACTCGGTCTACCGGCTGGCCTCGCCGTTGTTATAGGTGATCTTTTGACCCTGTACATACATCTCACTTGTTTAGCGGCACAATGAATTCAACAAAATCATCGTCGCTTTGACCGGCCGGTTTTACCTGACCGCCAAGCTGTAGGTCTCGCCAGCGGAGTTGACCGTCGACGCCATAGAGCAACAACCGCACCCGGTTTTGCGAGCGTTCAACCCTGACTTCCATAAAACTTTGAAAGAAGGGGGCGCGATTGAAATCAAACACGCCCGACAGCCATTCGGCCGAAACCGGATAGCCGTTAAACCAGTTCAGCCACAGCAAAAAGGGTCTTTGCCAGAGCGGGGTTTCGTTTTCCATCTTGGCCGCCAGTTCATCGGTGCGCGGGTAAAAGGCGTAGTCTTCAACCGCCGGGGAGTCGGGGAAGTCCAGCACGGTGCCGATACTGAGGTAAGCGCCGCCGCCGCCGTTGACAAAGTGGAGCATCTCCGCGTCCTGGCCGTTGGCCCCGTATTTTTCCCGGTAGAATTCAAAATCGTGCGTATCGCCGGCCATCACAATGGCAACCTGATGCCGTTGCAGCAGCGTGTGCATTTCGTCAAAGGTCGGGTCATTTTCGCCTTGATAGATGCCGGCGGCATACATCGGGTGGCCGATCACCACCATTTTGAAGTTATCGCCGGCCCGCTCCAGGGCGGATTCCAGCCAGGCCATTTCTTTGGGGTCAACCCGGCGCAAAATGCCGGTGTCAATGGCAATGAGCGAAAAATCGGCGGTGTGCATCTCAAAAAAGGGGGCGCGCTGCCGGCCGTTTTGAATGCCATAGTAATCGCGCAACCGCTGCGCTTCGTCCACCAGTTCGGTCAAACGGGCGCTGTCATCGAAGGCATCGGTTCCCAGGTCTGCGGCCAGGCGCGTCTGCAGGGCGAGCAGCGCCGCGTCAGGTTCAAAGAAGTTGGCGTTGAAGCCCTCGTTGGCATCAAACCAGTCGTGGTTGCCGGGAATGGCGTAAATGGGCTTTTCAAAGCCGTGGAAGGGCAAATAAAAGTTCGTTTCGTAATCTTTCATTTTGCCATCGGGGTATATCACATCCGAGGAGAGGACGAGGAATTTCACCTGCTCGCGGTTGCTGGCGGCAATGAGTTGGTTGCGCAGCACCCTTTGCGAGGGGTCGCCTTCGCCGGTATCGCCGATGACCACAAAACTGAAATCGCCCGTGTCGGTTACGCCTTCCGGCTCGATGGCAAACACCTGCTCCGGCGCAACGCCGTTGGCCAGCGCCAGTTGTTCGACCGCCTCGGCCTGCTGCTCGCGCCAAACGTCCACCCGCGCTTTGGTGGCCTCCTGCCACACGGCCGAGGCCCAGTTTTCCGAATTGAAATACCAGCTAAAGCCCCAAATGAAGTTAATGGCGATGAGGATAGCCGTCAGCGGCAGGCCGAGACGCAGCAGCCGCCAAAACGCAAAGTTGAGGGAATACCCCATCTGGCGCAGTTCCATTGCCAACTTCATCCTGCTTTCGAGCCAAAATTTCAGCACCCGTTCGCCCGGAGTCGGTTCCTGAACCTGTTCATTTAGCTGGTCAAAACGATGCCAGGCCACCCGCTCCATCGGACGCGAGACTGCCCGCCACAACAACCGCAGCGGCAGCAGCAGTACGATGCCCAGCAGCAGCGCCGTCAGCGCATCGCCAAGAACTGCCACAAACGGGGCAATAAGACCGACAAACGTCCATTGTACGCCGGTTCGCAGCACGTGAATAGCGAAAAAAATGACGAGCAGGCTTAAACACCAGACGATGTTTTTGTAACTATTAAGGGTGTCGCTTTGCTGCAGCGCGTCCCGCATCTGCTTGATGGTATCGCTGGGTTGCAAGCCGAGGCGAGCGTCGGGGTGTTGGCGGGGATCAGGGGTGAAATGGCCTGGCTTAAAGCCTCTTTCGGGCAGAAAAAACATCGTCCAGCCTTCGGCCATAAGCCGCACGCCGAGGATGACGCCGATGGCGGCCAGGCCAAGGTTGGCCGATAAAAAGTACCACAGCAGCAACCCCAGGATGATGCTAAACAGGCCGTTGAACAGGCTCCACCACCGTTCGCTGCCGCTCTTTTTGTAAACGCCAAACAGCTTGATGCCACCATCCACCAGAAAGAAGAGCGTGACCGCCGCCAACAGCCCGGATAACACCAGGCCGGGGCTGATAAACAGCACCACGCCCAGCAGAATGGTGATCACGCCGCCCGCATAGGCGAGGTACGGGGCAGATTTGTCAGCGGCGCGGAGTATTTCGACCAACTGAAACAACCCCGCCGCAATTAACAAAATTCCCAGCAGGGCAATCACCCACTCGCCAATAAAAATGGGCAAAAACAGAACTGCTGCGCCCAGGGCCATCACAGCCACACCCAGCGCCCGGCGGGTGGTCACCTGTTTCCAACTGAACGGTTTCATCTTAAACGTTCTCTTTTCTGTCAATTTTAGTACTGATCAGGCTGGGCCATTATCTGCGGTTGGATCGATGTTCACGATAAGCTTACGTGATCGGGTTGATTATTGGGGATGTCTGCCTCTGCCGGGGCCGGCTGCGGTTTGGCGCCCTTCACCCATCCCCACGAGTAAATCAGCAGGCAGTATTGCGCCAGCCCAAACCAAATGCCCAAAAAGGTAATCACCCCGGCGCTAAGGTTAACTAACAACGGGATATTCGCTTCCAATTGAGTCAAACTGGCCTGGGTGCGGGTCACAGCGGTGATGAGGTTTTTAACATCGGTATGCAGCCTGCCCAGCCGGGTGTCAAATTGCGTTATCAACTGTTGGCCGGCTTCCTCTAAATTGCCGGAGTTTGCCTCCATTTCGGCCAACACCTGACTGAGTCGCTCCAAAACCTCGCCCGTTTTTTCCAGGTCTTGCGTTGGTTCGGCTGGTAAATTAAGACTTTCGGCCAAACGTGGCACAGCCCTAGCCGCGCCAACTACTTCTTGAAGGAGCGAAATGATACTACCCGCTGCATCTACTGTGGCGCGGATTTGGCTTAGCGTCTCGGCGTATTTGTCCTGCACCGGCTGCCAATCGCCGTCACCGGCCTGCAACTCACTGCGCAAATCGCTGATCACCATCTCGACGGTAGTTAGTGATTGGTCGGAAGCGGTTAAGCCCTGTTGCAGCGAGTGGGCGGTACTTTGCAGCCCCTGCTTGATTGATGGACTGACTACCCAAACGCCGATAATTTGAGTCAGCGCCAGCGCAAGGCCTAATCCACCAAAAATAACCCCCAGTATTCCAAAAAATTGTTTCATAAATTCATCTCGGAATTACTGCGCGTTACTACTACCTGGCCAGCCACTTGTATAGCTCGCTCACCCACAGCGTTAGCGAGGCGACCGCCGCGCAGAACAGCCAGCCGGCCAGGTCCAGCGACACCAGCTCCAGCCAACGCTGCACAAAGCCCAGTTCGGTGGCCAGCAAAACAGCCACAAAAGAGATCAACACCGACCAGTTAAGGCGGCTGTTGTTGAAGGTTTCCATACTAAATACGCTGCGGCGCGGGTTGCGGTAGGTGTAAACGGCGTAGATGTGGGTTAGCGAAAAGGTAACAAAACCGAGCGTGCGCACCAGTTCCACCGGCGCGCCGGCGGCCTCAAACCAGGCCATCAGCCCCAGCGCGGCCACGGCCATGCTCAACCCGCCCAACCCCAGCCACACCGCCAGCGAACGGGTGACAATCGCTTCTTTGGCCGGGCGAGGAGGGCGCTCCATCAGGCCGGTGGTGGGTTTATCTTGTCCCAGCATCATGCCGGGCGGGGCATCCACTAAAAAGTTGATCCACAAAATTTGGGCGGCGGTAAATGGCACCCCGCTGACAATATTAAACAGGCTTGATCCCAAAAACGTCAGGATAAAGCCGACCAACTGCGCCAGTTGAAAGCGGATGTATTTGAGCAGGTTGTCGTAGATGGTGCGGCCCGACTCCACAGCGGTAATGATGGTGGCAAAGTTGTCGTCGGTCAAAATCATCGCGGCGGCCTCTTTGGTGGCTTCCGTGCCGGTGATACCCATCGCCACGCCAATATTGGCCGTTTTGAGGGCCGGGGCGTCGTTAACGCCGTCGCCGGTCATGGCCACAATGTTGCCCTTGCGCTGGAGGATCTCCACCAGCCGCACTTTGTGTTCCGGGGCCACGCGGGCAATCACGCCGAGGTCGTCCACCTCTGTCAGCACCTGCTCATCGCTCATAGCGGCAAACTCCTGGCCGGTGATGGCCCGGCCGGGGATGCCCAACTCTTTGGCAATGGCGGCGGCGGTCACAGCGTGGTCGCCGGTAATCATCCTGATCTGAACGCCGGCCTGCTGCGCCTCGGCAATGGCGGCTTTGGCTTCGGGCCGGGGCGGGTCCACAATACCCACCAGGGCAAAGAGGCTTAGGCCCTGCATTTCGGCCAGCAGATCGGCGGCAGGGTCGAAGGTGTCGGGGTCGAAACCCTTGCCGGCAAAGGCCAGCACCCGCATCCCCTGGCTGGCCAGCCGGTCATTTTCGGCGATGACCGCCTGTTTGATCGACTCGTCGATGGGTAGCTGGTGCCCACGGGGATGGATGACGTAGGACGAGCGGGCCAGCAGCACATCGGGCGCGCCCTTGACGTAGGCTCGCACCACCGGCTGCCCCTCCAAGCCAGTCATATGGTGAAAGGTGGCCATCAGCTTGTAGTCGGAGTCGAACGGCACCTCGGCGAGGCGGGGGAATTGCGCACGAGTGGCTTTCACGTCGACTCCACCTTTTTCGGCCAATACAATTAAGGCCCCTTCGGTCGGGTCGCCAATCAGCTTATCGCCGTCCAACACGGCGTCGGTGTCCAGAGCCATGGCAATGTAGGCTGGTCTGATATTGATGTCGGCGGCCTCACCCACGTAGCGGATGGCGCCCTGGGTGCTGTACCCCTCGCCTTCCACGGTAAAGCGGTGGCCGGCCACGCTCAACTCGCGTACGGTCATCTGGTTGAGGGTCAGGGTGCCGGTTTTGTCGGAGCAGATGGCCGAGGTGGAACCAAGCGTTTCCACCGAGGTGAGCCGTTTGACGATGGCGTTGGATTTGGCCAGGGCCGAGGTACCCAGCGCCAACACGGTGGTGACCACAGCCGGCAGGCCGGTTGGCACCGCAGCCACGGCCATCGACACGCCGGTAATCACCAACAAGTCCAGGGCGAGGCCGCGCGACAGGCCAATGCCGATCATCGCCAGCAAAGCGATACCGGCCACGGCGGCCATCACAATAGTCAACTTGTCAAGCTGCTTTTGCAGCGGCGTTTTTTCCTCTTTGACGGCGTTCATCATTTCGGCGATGTGGCCGATTTCGGTGTTCATGCCAGTGCCGGTGACCAGCATCACCCCCCGGCCACGCGTAACATTGGTGTTCATATAGGCCATATTCAGGCGGTCGCCCAGCGGCGCGTCGGGGCGGTCAATCACGGCGATGTCTTTTAACACGGGGGTGCTTTCGCCGGTCAGGGCCGCCTCTTCAATTTCGAGCGTGGCGGCTTCAATCAAGCGCCCGTCGGCGGGCACCTTGTCGCCGGCTTCAAACATCACAATATCGCCGGGGAGCAGATCATCGGCCGGGAGTTGGCTGACCTTTTTATCCCGCTTAACGCGGGCCTGAAGCTGCATCATCGAACGCAGCGAGGCCAGGCTGGCCTCGGCTTTGGCCTCTTGCGACAGCCCCAAAAAGGCGTTCAGGATGGTCAGGCCAATGAGCAGCATAAAGGTTTGGACGTCGCCTAAAAGGATCAGGCTGACCAGGCCGGTGACTAGCAGGATGATTTGCATAAAATCCCGGTACTGACGCAGAAATTTCTGCCAGCCCGGTTCCGGTTTCTTTTCGGCCAGTTTGTTGGGGCCATATTGCTGCAAGCGGCGCTGCGCTTCGGCGGCGGTCAGGCCGCTGTCCAGGTCGACCCCCAATTGGCCGGCGGCCTCATTGGGGGTGAGGCGGTACCACGCGGTGGTGTTTTGATCGGCCATAATTGTGTCTCCTCCGTTGAAAAAAAGATCGGTTGCGGCGTTCTGTTGTTTTTTTCAGTTCGGCCATTTCCTGCCGCAAGGTGGCCAGGTCTTGCTCAATTTGAGTTAAGTCGAGTTGGTCGGGCCGATTAATGACCAGCACCGACGAGGCGATGTAACTGGTCAGCACCGAAAACATGCTGATGCCGACCACAATCAGCACCGCGCCAATGACCCGGCCCGGCCCGGTGACCGGGTAGAAATCGCCATAGCCCACGGTAGCCGCCGTGACAATAGCCCACCATACCGCTTCCTGGCCGGTTTTGATGCTGGCCTCCGGCGCTTGCGCCTCAAACATCACCACGCCCATGCTACCCACCGTAATCACCACCATCACGATAATGGCCGTAATAAACAAGGTGCTTTCGGCGAGACGCGCCCGGGCCACGGCTCGCACCTCATGGGATGTGTAACGGGGCAGTTGGTGCAGGGTAAAAAACAGGCGGGGCAGACGCAGCAGCCGCAACCACGGCGAGCCGGGCAGCCCGCTTATCATATCCAACAGGCCCCCTTTTAGCAGATAAGCCGGCTTGTGGGGCGCACGTTTCAAGCGCACAAAAAAATCCAGCAGCAGCACCAGGGCATTAATCGCATCGGTGATTTCCAGCACTTCCCACACCGGCTGTGGCAGCGGTAACAAAAAGAAAGCAGCAACCACAGCCAGCGAAATCAACGTAACCAGGCTGATGTATAACTCGTAGGTGACGCGGCTGACTATAAAAGGATCTTCCGCTACGGCTGAGTTTTGAATCTTCATATTTGGCGAACTGTCCATTATGGTGACGTCAAGCCGTAAAGCTGTTCCTGAGTGGGAACAACACTTAGCCTTCCAGACGCGGCGAAATACGCCCGCTAATTTGCGAGTTGATTTCAATAGAAATGGTTGAAACTGGGCGTAATCGGCCTCATTTTGGTTGGCGTACCGAAAAGCCAATATTGCCTATTGCGGATGCTCACTCCTCTTATTTGAAAGGTATTGCGCTTAAGAGGGCACCTAAAAAGTTAGTGGTCAGCTATTATCGACGCTAACCCAGTATTCTGTTGCAGTATAAGCGATTGGTCTAGGGCGCACATCTGGAAGTTAGCCAGTTCTTTGCCTGGATAATTCTCCAGGTACCGCTGTCGTTTTTTCCAACCGGCCATAGGCGCTGCTGCAAATTTTTGATAACGTGCGGTTTTTATCCCAGCACTGCCCTCGGGCACAGACTGATGTAACGCCGGACGCAGGTGCCGGCTTATTTGGGTTTCCTTGGCACAACAGTCCTGGCAGCGATGCCGGTCTGTGGGCGCGGGTCGATCGGGCTACCTCTGTCCCCGCCGGTTAGTCCCGCTGCAAAAATCTGACCTACCCCACTTTCCCCACCCCTCAAAATCGAGTTTGTTTAAGCAGCGCCCCCGGAAAATCATCCAGGTAAAAAACTGGCTTGTTTCCTGGTGTGCGAGTCTCATTTAACGGCTATGGTATTAACATTACAAGCCATTCTTGATGGATGTCCTCTGGAGTCTGGACGCAGGGCCATTTCGCCCAACGAAGAATGGTGTAAGCCAGTAGATAAGACCAATTCTTTAGCCACAAAGGGGGATTTACTGATGGCAACACTAACTGTTTTGAAGTTTGAAAGTGCCGGCGGCGCGGAGACGATGCTCGACACGCTCAGTGCTTTGAGCAAACAAGAGTTGATTAAGATACACGATGCTGCTATTGTCACTTGGCCGGAAGGCAAGAAGAAACCAAAGACCCAACAGTTGGTCAACTTGGCCGGGGCGGGGGCCTTGGGCGGCGCCTTTTGGGGTATGTTGTTTGGCATTCTCTTCACCGTACCCTTGTTTGGCCTGGCCGTTGGCGCGGCGATGGGGGCGCTGTCCGGCTCCTTCGCCGACTTTGGTATTGATGACAATTTCATCAAGTCGACCCGCGAGAAAGTGACCGAAGGCACCTCTGCCCTCTTTCTCTTGAGCAGCGATGCAGTTGAGGACAGGGTTTTCGACGCGATCAAAGATCAAAAGTTTGAATTGATCGCTTCCAACCTCTCGAAAGACGAGGAAAATCGGTTACGCGCCGCCTTTGCTGAAGAGGAGTAACTCGCCGGTTGGACGCGAATGTGGCGGCCCTGCCTCTGACGCCGGCCAGGGCCGCCGCCTTGCCGCTCGTTAGTCAAATCAAAAGCAAGGTGCGGGGTGCGCTTTACCGAAAGAAGGCTAAACTGCAATGAAACCGACCAGACAAGAAGAATCTCCCAAGCTACTTGCCCGGATGATGGGCAGTACCCGATACGCCATTTTGCTGGCCGTGTTCGGTATATTCGTCGGCTCCGTGTCCCTGCTCATTTCCAGCACCTTTGAAATGATTATCGCGGTCTGGGAAACATTAGCCGGAAGCCGAGACGTTGGCGACGTCGAGCTACGCATCGTTTTGATTGAAGTCGTCGACACGGTTCTGGTCGCCACCGTCTTGTATATGATTGCCATTGGTCTCTACCAGCTGTTTGTCGACTCCTCGATCTCCTTACCGAGTTGGCTCCAAACCCGCAGCCTGAATGATCTCGAGCTCCGCCTGGCCGGTATGTCTGTTACCGTCGTTGCGGTTATCTTTGTGACTGTGGCGCTAGAGTCTCATGGAAACACCAACATCCTTGGGTTTGGTCTGGCCACCGCCGCCATCATTGTGGCGCTAAGTTTGTTTATCTATATAGAGGGGAAACACGGCTCGCACGAAGATCATTAAGCTTAGGGCCTTACTCAGCAAGTTTTACAAATGGCTAGCCCAACCGTAACCGGAGAGGCTGGTTGAAGGAGGAACTGTGAGTCTTTTGGAACTGATCATCAAGGCCCTGGCTCTGGGTCGAGGGGTCCTCCAACTTGAACCGGCGATCTTTCAGGCCATCCTGGACAACCCAATGACCAGGTTGGTGCCGCTGACGCTGTTCTTACTGGCCGGCTTATCCGATGTCCTGGGCCAGAGCGTCGTCTTGTTTGCCAACCGGGTCAAGCCGGGCCGCTTTGTCATTAGCATCATTGCCTCTGTTATTGTCCTGGCGATCAGCGTTTTTTTCTGGGCGGTCTCGATCTGGCTCATCGGCCGGTTTGTCTTTAACAGCCCACAGAGCTTTACGAATGCTCTTCGCGTGGTCGTGGCCAGCTACGCCCCTTTGCTCTTTGGCCTCTTCATCTTCATTCCCTACCTGGGCAATATTATCTTTCGAGTGTTGCGTATCTGGGTTTTCTTGGCCCTGCTGGTCGGCGTGCAGGTCGCTTACCCCTTCAATTTCTGGCAAGCCCTGTTGTGCTGTGCTTTTGGCTGGGTAGCCTACGAACTGATGACCCGCTTCTCCGCTTTACCGTTGGACGGGCTGAGCCGCTGGTGGTGGCGGGTGACCACCGGCACCCCGGAGCCGATCGATATCCAGGCCAGAGCTGACCAAATCGCCGAGCAAGCCGCCCTTTTTGTCAGCCGGCGAGCTAAGAACTAAATCGTGTGTGGATGTAACCGATGAATTTTGTGATAGATCCACTGTTCAATCTGCTGTTTTTGGGACT
>CALMIS010000007.1 GCA_937864185.1 uncultured Chloroflexota bacterium | reverse complement strand
CCGGCCTGCTCAGCCGCTTCCTCGACGGCTTGCTCAGCTTGTTCCGCAGCGCCTTGGGCCGCCTCCTGAGCCTGTTCAGCGGCCTGTTGAGCTCCGCCGCACGCCGCCGTCAGCAGCGCTATGGCCGCCAACAGAGCACCTAACCAAAAAAGCTTCTTCATTAGTCGTATTCTCCTCCTAAACTTGAATTCCTTGGATAGATCAAACATTGAACTCAGTACAGCAGGTTTGGACCGATGGCAGCTACCTCCTTTGCCAAGCTTGGCATAATTTTACGGAAGTCTAAGAATTTTCAAAATCAGCGCCGGAGGAAGGTCGCTTGGCCTAAACCGCAGCTCCGGCTATAATCCACGACAGGCCAGCACCCGTATGTTGAGGGACTGCGGCTGCCCTTCGGCCTAAGCCGGATTTTAAGGAAATGTTTTTTTGAGCGGTCGAAATCTAACGATTTTAGTTTTGATTACTTTGGGGCTGTTCGCCTGCGAGGCCTCTTCCGCCGCGCCAACGCCCCAACCGCTGACTTATTATCTGCACGAGGCTTCAGCGGGCGTTGAAGCCGGCAACTATGGCGAAGCCGTCAGTTTGCTGGAACAGGCCAGTCAGGTCTATCCCACCTCGACCCTGCCGCTAACCCAGTTAGGCCACGTTTATTTAACTCGCCGCCAGTGGAAGCCGGCCGAGGACGCGTTCAACCGCGCTTTGGCGCGCGATTTGGATAATGGTCTCGCTACGGCCGGCCTGGCCGAAGTTTATCTCAATCAGGGCAAGCCTTACGAGGCGCTTAAGCTCTGGCAACGAGCGGCTGAAGCCGAACCCAACCTCCCCGGCGTCTTCACCGGCCTGGGCCGTACCTACCTTGACCGGTTGGATTTTGAAAAAGCCCGCTCCGCTTTTCTGGCTCAGCAAAACCGCCGGCCTGATCCGGAAGCCGGCTGGTATCTGGCGGCGCTGACTGCCCCCACTAATTTGGCCCAGGCTCAAGCCTATCTCAACCACATTCCTGATGAGGCCCCCACCGATTTAGTAAACCGGCGAGATTATCTCCAAGCGATGCTGGCCACCTTCGAACCGGATACGTCCCAGACGGCGGTGGCTCAAACGGTTGGCATTGCTCTAGTACAGGCCGAATTGTGGCCGCTGGCCATTAACGCCTTAACGATCGCAAAGTCGTTTCCCGATCAACCGGCTCAAGAGCAAGCTAAAACGCTAGCTTTCTTGGGCCACGCCCTGGCCCAGGCCGGTCAGCCGGCCCTCGATTGGTTTGATGAGGCCCAACAACTCGATCCCAACTCGGCGCTCCCTGACTACTTCCAAGGGATTTATTTGCGCCAAAAGGGGGCTCTGGGCGCGGCGGGCGATCTATTCCGGCAGGCCCTCAAACTTGACCCCGATAATCCGGCTATCTACCTGGAGTTGGCCCGTCTCTATAGCGAACAGGGCGATTTAGGCGCCGCTGAAGAGACTTTCAAAACCGCGGTTGAGGTGGCGCCCGAAGATGAGCAGATTCAACTGCTCCAGGCCCGCTTTTACGCCAACCGCTCCTATCGGTTAAAGGAGGCCGGCATTCCCTTGGCCGAAGCCCTGGTTGAGGCGGATCGAGATAATGCCGAAGCGCACGAGCTTTTGGGCTGGATGCAGTTTTTGACCGGCAGTCCCGAGGAAGCGGAGGCCCACCTCCGCCAGGCTATCGAGCTTACCCCGGAATCGGTCAGCGCGACCTACCACTTAGCCCGCTTCCTGGAGTCCGGCAGCGTGCTGGACGAGGCGCGGAGTCTGTATCAACGGGCGCTTGAGCTGGATCCAAACGGCCTCTATCAGGAAGAGATTTGGCAAGGGCTACAGCGGATCGAGCAAAAAGCCAAGAAAACCTCCGGCGGTTGAGTGGCTTCCAGGCCTTTCAATCCTGGGGAGTGGCGGCGGTCAACTCGACCAGCGTATTGAGGACCTCTTCCATTGAATCGAGTTCGTTACCGTAGGTGGTCCAATCGCCACGCTGGAGGGCCCGCTGAGCGGCTGCATAATGGTCCGAGGCGAGCTGAGCCAACTCGGAGATGTTCTTGGTGCGCAGCTCTTCCAAACTGGTGGTGGTAAGCGGAGGGGCGTCAACGGTGGTTGGATCAATCTCCGCCGCTTCAGAAAGTTCGGCTGGAGGCGGGCTAGTGGTCACCGGCCCTTCATCCTCCTGGTCCTCGAACAAAGCAATTAACGCTTGGGACAGGGTCTCGCGCATCACTATCCGATCCCCGGTGGAAAGGATGACGCGTTTAAGCTCCGGAATCTGGCCATTTTCGGCCCGCAAGTAGAGAGGCTCGACGTACAGCAGCGAGTTTTCGATGGGCAGCACCAGCAGATTACCCCGAATCACCTCGGAGCCGCCCTGATCCCACAACGTAATCTGCGCCGAAATTTCCGGGTCCTGATCGATCCGGGCTTCAATCTGTAGCGGGCCAAAGATGAGTTCTTGCTTGGGGAAGCGATACGTCACCAGTTCACCGTAATTTTCGCCATCCGAGCGAGCAGCCATCCAGCCGATGAGATTATCCCGGTTGTTGGGCGTAAAAGGCTGGATAAGGACAAACTCGTTGCCGTCTGTGTCCGGCAGCTTCAGGGTGACGTAATAGGGTTCCACCGGTTGGGTAGTCCCCCCAAAATTTTCCTCGGGGATCTCCCACAAATCCTCTTTATTGTAAAAGACATTTACGTCTCGCATGTGGTAGGTGCGATACAGCGTCGATTGGATGCGGAAGATGTCCTCCGGATAGCGCATATGGTCGCGCACCCAAGCCGGCATTTCGGACATCGGGGTGAAAAGCTTTGGAAAGATGGTCTGATACGAGCGAATCAGCGGATCCTCCGGTTCAACCACATAAAACGTCATACTGCCATCGTAAGCATCAATCACAATCTTCACTGAGTTACGGATGTAATTGATCCGGTGGGTAGCCTCACCGCTCTGAAACGTGATCGGCTGGGCATAAGGAAAGCGATTGGAGGTGGTATAAGCGTCCTGGATCCAATAGAGATGGCCTTCCGGTCCAATCACGATGTAAGGATCATTGTCGTATAGCAGAAAAGGCGCGACCCGGCGAGTGCGCTCTTGAATATTACGGTAAATCATCACCCGGCTATCAGGGGTAAACTCCGTACTGAGGAGCATATTGGCATCTGACAGACGCAGGGCAAAAGCCAGGCGTTTGAGCGAGCTATCGAGCACCACGCCACCGCGGCCTTCATAGTTGGTAAAGACGTTCTGGTCGCCGCTGGGGTAGTTGAACTCGCGCTCATTGGTGTTGACAAAAACATAGTCGTCGTTGGTTTCGCCGTAGTAAATCTCGGGACGCGAAACGGTCAGATCAACCGTGGAAACCGGCGGCAGGTCCTTGATCCACAGCCGGGGCAGCCCTTCACGCGTGACTTCGTTGACCGGATTGGCCACAACTCCGTAACCGTGGGTAAACTGAAGACGCTCCGTTACCCAGGTTTGGGACTGCAGTTGGCTCTTTTCCAGCTCTCGAGCCGACAGGGCTATTTGCCGCAGTTCGCCATCGATAATGTAGCGATCGAAATCCACATCGGCAAACTGGTAGTAGAGCCGGATGGCCTGAATCTGCTGGTAGGTTTGCTCCAGAGGCCGATAATCCCACAAGCGGATGTTTTTGAGAAAGTTGTCGTTTGCTTCAACCGCCACCTGCGTCAGCGGTTCAACCTGGCTAAAGTCTCGCTCCTGCACCTGATCCAGCCCGTAAGCCAGGTTGGTCAGCCGAATATTGCTCTCGATATAGGGGGTTTCGCGGGCCAGTTCGTTTGGTTCGACCACGTAGCGTTGGACAACCCCAGGGATAAAACCGGTCCCGATAATGCCGACAATAATCCAGACAAATACAGCCAGCAGGCTGACCGCTGGCCGACGGATGAACGTATTGGCCAGCAGCAGTAACGCCACCACCACCGCCACCACCACCATAACCCACAAGGCCGTCATCAAGACGTGGACGTCGGTATAGCTGGCGCCAAAAGCTACCCCGCGATCGGAATACATAAGATCAAACAGGTCCAGCCAATGATCAAAGGCAAAAGCGAGAAAGATGAGCGCCCCCAGAACCGAGAGGTGCAACTGGACATACGGCAGGACAACCAGCCGGCCTTCGATCAGGTTGTTGTATTGAGCCAAGGCGTAAATGACAACGGTGCCAATCAGCGACAGAAAAAGACAAATCACCAGCCAGGTTTGGATGAAGCGGTAAACGGGCAGGCTGAAGACGTAAAAGCTCACATCCCGATTAAAGATTGGATCGACCAAGTTAAAGGCCTCTTGGTTGTAAAAGCGGAGGAAAAGCAGCCAATCATTAGAGGCGGCCATGCCCACCAACCAGGCCAGAAACAGGCCTACGCCCCAAATGGCATAGACGACAAACGATTGGGCCACCAGCGTCTCTTCGCTGAAAAAGAGAACGCTGCGCACCGACTGCCAGCGCGCCACCAGCGTATTGATCAGGAAAAGGGCGGCAAACGGCAAGGCCACAGCCACGCCCACCACAAGGCGGGACCAGATGCTGATGACCATGACCGACTCAAAATCCAGGTGAGCGAACCACAAATAATCGGTATACAGCCCCACCCCAAAGCGGGCCAGCAGGAAAAGCACCACAAATATAATTACGGCTGTCCAGATACGCAGTCGGCTTGAAGTGCTCATAAGACCTTAGGCTCCACTGAGTAATTTCAACAACTTTGGAGAACTTATGGTGGGGATAGTATACCAGGAGTAGCCTGAGTTGCAACCCTTGCCAGCGCCGGCTCCAGGTCAAACCAAAACGCCGAAGCAATGCTTCGGCGTCGGGGTTGCCCAGCTTGAATCAAATGAACCAGACTGCTTGGCCTGCCTGGAGACTTGTTAGTCAAACGGTGTCCACTTCTGGGCACTTTGGCTGCTTTCAACCACCTTCTCGATAAACTTAACCCCGCGGGCTCCGTCATAGACGGTTGGGAAATCCAGTTCCAACTCGGTTGGCTGGCGGCCCACCAGCCGGGCCCGAATGGTGTCGGTAATGTTCATATAGACGTTGCCAAAGGCTTCGAAGAAGGCTTCGGGGTGACCAAAGGGCAGGTGGGTAGCCCGGGTCGCCGCCTCGCCGAAGTAGCCGTTGCCCCGCTTATAGACCTGCATCGGGCCATCCGGCAGCTTGAAATATAGCCAGTTGGGATGCTCCTGGTGCCATTCCAGGCCGGCTTTGGTGCCGTAGACCCGGATATTGAGCCCGTTCTCCTCGCCGGCCGCCACTTGAGAGACCCACAGCACGCCCCGCGCCCCGTTTTTGAAGCGCAGCAGGACGCTGGCATCATCATCCAGGCGACGCCCCGGCACAAAGGTGGTTAGATCGGCGCAGAGGGCTTCGATCTCCAGGCCGGTGATGTAGCTGACCAAATTTTCGCAGTGGGAGCCAATATCGCCAACCGCGCCGGCAATCCCGGAGCGAGCCGGGTCGGTGCGCCACTCAGCCTGCTTGGCGCCTTGATCCTCGATTTTGTCCAACAGCCAACCCTGCGGATACTCAACGACCACGCGATGGATCTCGCCCAACTTGCCGGCTCGGACCCAATCACGCGCTTCTTTGACCATGGGATAGCCGGTATAATTGTGGGTCACGCCGAAGACGACATCGTGGGCCTCCACGGCCTCGATCAGCTTTTGGGCCTGCTCGCTGGTATGGACCATCGGCTTGTCGATGACGACGTTGAAGCCGGCTTCAACAAAGGCCATGGCAGGTTCGAAATGAGCATGGTTGGGCGTGACGATACTAACAAAATCGATCCGCTCGCCGTCGGGCAGTTTGCTCTCGCCTTCCAGCATTTCCTGCCAGCTAGCGTAGTTTCGCTCGGGCGGCAGGAGTAAATCTTGACCGGAGAGTTTGGCCTTTTCGGGCTGGCTGGACAGCGCCCCTGCGACTAACTCGGTAAACCCATCGGAGATAGCCGCCCGCCGATGCACGGCCCCAATAAATGAGTCGCGCCCACCCCCAATCTGCCCGAATTTAATTTTGCGTTGCAGGGTCTTGGTTTCGTCTTTTCCGCTGACCATGTTTATCTCCTTTGATAAGATAGATCACTCGTGAGTAAAGTCTTTTATACACTAACTTCACCTATTTGACAAAACATCGACGCTTTTGGTATGACTCGCCCATACGAGCTGTATACAGCTTCAATACTGACAGGCCCCTATTTTAACCCTAACCGCCGCACCGAAACAGTGCTGTTGGGAGTGACCGCCACCAGCTTGATCTTCACGAAGTCGGCCGCAATCTCCGGCAGGCTCAGAGTATAGGTCTCGTCCTCCACCGAAAGCGAGAGAGTCTCTAAAAGCTGTTCGCCGAGATAGATCTGCAAGCGCTGTGGGCCGCCGGCGCCGGCCGCCGCGGTGAGTTCCAGTGTCAGCGGCTGTCCCGGCGCGTGATGTAACCCTAACTCTGCCCAATCCTCCGCCAAGGTCCGGGTCACCGCGCCGTCTTCACGGCTCTGCCGTGGCCCCCAACCGGCCCCCAGGCTGAGGTAGGGCACCGGCTCCTGTTTCGGCGGTGACTCGTAAACCTTGAGCCGAGCGTCTTGGTAGACCGGCTCAAGGTTGGGCAGCGCCGCCGCGACCCACCGCTCGGTGGCCTCGCGGACCGGGCCGGGTGGCATTTGCCAGGTATCGAGCACAATATAGCGCAGGTTGAAGTCGTAGAAGATGGTCGGCGCCACCTGAGCGAGCGGGGCGTCGATGAGATCGGGGCCAAGATAGCGCCAGTGTTGCAGCACCGGCACTCGCCAGGCCAGTTCGAGCGGATTGTCGCGAGAGGTGTAGGCCGTCAGCAAACGTTTGCCGTGCGTGGTCTGATGCAGCAGCGGAGTCGGCCGGTCCCAATCCATTGGCAGTTCGGCGATGGTGAAGTCGCCGGGCTGGGCGGCTAGGTCGTAAAAGAATTGAGGGGTGTCGATCGCGGTCAAAGGATAGGGGCTGGGTAGGAATTCGAAGCAGATCAGGGCCGCCAGGCCGATCGGTAGCAGGGTGCGGGATGAGCGACGGGGGACGGGGGACGTGATCTGGGCCAGAGCCATGGCCACCAGAACGCCGAGACCGAGCATGACCATGGCGGCATAGCGGCTGAGCGAGCGGGTCAGATCGAGAAAAGGGATGGCCTCGTACAGGAAGAGATAAGGCAGCGGAATCTGCCACGTGCCCAGGCTGACGATTTGGCCGTTGATATGCAGATACGGCCCCAGCGATAACACCAAGAAAACAACTATGACCAAGGCCCAAAAGCGCACCACCGGACTCCGCCGGCCGGTGACCAGGATGTACCCGCCCAGCACCAACGGCCCAAAGCCGGCAAAAATCAGCCGCTCTGACAAGGTGGTGGTGAAGTTTTGGGCAATGCGGCCGGCCCAATCGCCCCACAGGGGGTGCATTTCCGAAGGCAGAACGTAGCCAAGCAGATCGGCGGAGAGGTTGATGTTTTGAAACAACCCGGTTTCCAGATCGGGCCGGCTGCCGGCGGCGCGGATCATCGGGATGAGAATCGGGGAGAGGCAAAGGATGAAGAGGAGCAGGATGGCGGCGGTCAGCCCTAAGGGCTGGAGCAAGCGCAGGGAAGGACGGGGAGCGTGGAGCGTGGAGCGGAGGGTGTGGAAGGAGGTCCAAATCAGGACCAGGCCGGTAAAGATGAGCAGATAGAGGGTGTAGTACCAGGCGATCAGGCTGGCGAAGATGAGAAAGAGGCTGGCTAAAGCGACATCTCGCCAGCGGTGGGTGAGAGGGCGGGCTGGGCCCGCCGACCAGGGTTCGAGGAGGCGCAGCAGCCACAGAACGTAAAAGGGCACCCAGGTGAAGCTGAAGACCTGCATATGGCCGAGCAGGTGAGCCAACTGCACCGGGGCAAAGGTGAAGACCAGCCCGCCGACGAAGGCCGCGAGTCGCAGGCCCCGCCCGCCCGGTCTAAACCGGACCAGCGTGTGCAGGGCCAGGAGATAGGCGCCCAAACCGCCTGTGGCAAAGCTGAAAAAGACCACGCTGTTGTAGGCAATGGTCAGACCAAAATTGAGCTGGATCGGCAGCGTCCAGAGGCCATTCAGAATATTGAGCGTATGGAACAGCAAACTGACGCCGGTCGGCGGGTAGAGATAGTCGGTGAAAAAGGGGTTAGTCCCTTCCACCAACAAAGCTTGTTTGACCCACCACAAATTCCAGTAATTCTGCCAACCGTCGAAGCCATCGCCCGGAATCGCCTCGGTCAGGTGCAGAGCCGAGGGCCAGGTCATCAGAACAGTGAGGGCCAGGTATGTGCTTAGGGCGAGCAGCGGGTATTTTTTCACCTGCTCATCTTAGACAAAACGCCACGTCAGTCAAACGTTGAGAGCTCAAGCCGCGTGATTCACGTAGCGCAGGATTTGAGCGGCCGTCTCAGGCGGGGTGGGATTAATGTAGAAACCGGAGCCCCACTCAAAACCGGCTGTCCGGGTTAGCCGCGGGATCAACTCAAAGTGCCAATGGTAATCTTGCTCGATGGTAGCCCAATAATCCGGCCGGGGGCGCCGGAAAGGAGCCATATGCAGCACATAGTTGAACGGCGGATCGTTCAAAGCGATGCGTAGCTTCTCCATAACCTTCTTGAGCACGCGGGCCAGATCCAAAACTTCATTGTCTTCGATGGTGGTGAAATCAGGGCTGTGGCGCTTGGGCAAGATCCACAGCTCAAACGGGAAGCGAGCGGCAAAGGGCGACAAGGCCACGAACGTATCCGTCTCGATCACTAAGCGCTCGGTGAAGACTTTGGTTTCCTGCTTGATGTAATCACAAAAGATGCAGCGCCGCTTGTAGTCAAAGTATTCTTTGGCGGCATCCAGTTCCTCCTTGACCCGTTTGGGCGTGATCGGGGTGGCGATTAACTGGGAGTGGGCATGCTGGATTGAAGCGCCGGCTGCCTGCCCTTGATTTTTAAAGACCAACACGTACTTAAACCGGCCGTCGCCTTTGAGGTCCAGGATGCGGTGCCGGTAGGTCCCCAGAACCTTGGCGATGTGCCAATCCGGTAGATCGACCAGATCCTGCTGGTGATTAGGCGTCTCGACAATCACTTCATGAGCGCCGATGCCGTTCATCATATCGCACATCCACAAGCCTTCCCGGTCGAGCTCGCCTTCGATGCGGAGGGCCGGATATTTATTGGGCAGTACCCGTACCTCCCAGCCCGGGGTATCGGGCATAGTGCCGGTGGGGCGCACCGCGTAGACTTCCAGCGGCGGGTTTAATTCATTGCCTTCGCAGAAGACACAAGGACCCGGCTGCCTGACCTCTGTGACCACTTTGAAATCCACGGGGCGCTTGCCCCGATCAGCGGCAACGATTACCCAGCGACCAACTACAGGATCCTTACGTAATTGTGGCATTGGATCACCTCCTTGTAATCGACCAGCCATAACGAAATTGAGTTGTTTTTTGCTATACCTATATTTTAACTTTGTTCAGCCCCCTATGGCTAATTTGACCGGGCTAAGCAAGTATCGGGACCGGTCACAATATTTAGCAGGAGCGATTGACCAAGGCCACAGCCGAAACTTCGGCTTCGCGTCAAACATGTTATAATAGACCGCTGGTTTAAAAGTGTCTAGAACGAAAGATCGAGGCGGCTCGGACCGAAGCCGGTTAAGCGCAGTGGCCTTTGGCCGGCTAATTTCTCGGGGAGTTGGGAGACTCATTGAAGTTCAGACTCAAGAGTCTAAAACAAATAGCGAGACACCATCCGCAGGCCAGTCTCATCCTGGTCCTCTTTCTCAGCCTGGCTATCATCTACAGCCTGGTTACCCCGCCCTTTGAAGCCGGTGATGAGTCGCGCCACTACGCGGTGGTCAAGTATATCGCCGATACGGGCCGGCTGCCGGTACAGAATCTGCCGGCCACGCGAGACATCCAGCCCCATTGGAGCCACGAAGGCAACCAGCCGCCGCTCTACTACGCGCTGGCAGCCGCGCTAACGGCCTGGATCGACACCGGTTCCTGGGACGAGGTCTTTTGGTACAACCCGCACACTACCATCGGCAACCCGCTGCGCCCTGACAACAAAAACATTACGATTCATCCTCCGGGGGAAGCCTGGCCCTGGCTCGGCCATGTGTTGGCCGTGCATCTGATCCGCTTCCTGTCGATAGCGATGGCCAGTGTCACCGTCGTCACGGCCTACGCCATCGCTATGCGTCTATTCCAGAGCCGGCGCTGGCTGGCCGCCAGCGCTATGGCGATCACCGCCTTCAACCCGATGTTCATCTTCATCTCCGCCGCCGTCAACAACGACAACGCCGTGATCATGTTTGTTACTCTGGCCCTATATCAATTAACAATGAGTAATGAGCAATTAACAAATCAACCCCTCCAGTTCTCCAGCCCTCCAGCCCTCCAATTCTCCTCCAACGCTCCAACCCTCCAACCCTCCAACCCTCCATTCTTCCATTCTTCCAACCTTCCCCTCTTCCACCCCCTCCTCCTCGGTCTACTCATCGGCTTGGGTGCGTTGAGCAAATTGTATGCCTTCGGTCTGTTGCCGTTGGCCATTCTGGTTTTTATGGGAGTGGCCTACCGCCAGACTCTAAGTTCCACGTCCCACGTTTCACATCCCAGGTTTTTCAACCGAGATTTCAACCACCGCCAGGCCTGGCAAAAATTTATGCTTTGGAGCGCCATCTTGCTGCTCGTCTTTGCTATGGTGGCCGGTTGGTTCTATGTTCGTAACGCCGTCCTCTACGATGGCGATTTTTTCGCGCTCGACACGATGCGCGAGACTGCCGGTCAGCGCCGCGAAGCGCCGACGCTCGCCACCCTGCGGTCTGAGTTCGAAGGCTTCCGTATTGCCTACTGGGCCCTCTTCGGCGGCGTCAACATCCTGGCCGATACCTGGATCTACACCGTCCTCGATACCGTCTCACTCCTCGCCCTGGCCGGACTGGTCGTCTATCTACTCAAAATTACGCTTTCTGCTCTCAAAACTTTAATAATCTCTTCATCCCTCCATCCTGAACAATTAACAATGAGTAATGAACAATTAACAAATCCAACCCTCCAATCCTCCAACCCTCCAATCCTCCAACCCTCCAATCCTCCAATCCTCCATCCCTCCATCCCTCCATCCCTCCACCTCCCCACTTTCTTCATCCTTCTCACCTGGGCCGCGATTATGGTCGCCGGCTTCATTGTCTGGAACCTGACCCAACCCGCCGGCCAGGGGCGCTTGCTTTATCCGGCCATCGCTGCCATCTCAGCCCTGGGCATGCTAGGCTTAACCTGGTGGCTGCCGGCTCAAAAACTTCAGCGTTGGATGGCCGCAGTCTGCGCCACCGGCCTGTTTCTTTTCGCCGCCGCCGCTCCACTGATCTATATCGCCCCTGCCTATGCGAAAACGCCAATTCTGATCGAAACCGGCCTGCCGGCCGGCCTGCAGCCGATCGATTTCACGTATGATGGCACAATGCGCCTGATCGGTTATCACCTGCACACGCCGGTCGTGCGTCCAACTGAAGCGGTGGAACTGACCCTCTACTGGCAAATGCTCCGGCCCACGCCCCTCGATTATAGCCTGTTCGTTCACCTGCTTGGCCGTAATCGCGAGGTGGTGGGCCAGATCGATACTTATCCCGGCGGCGGCGCTTGGCCAACCAGCTTGCTTGAACCCGGCGATGTCCTGGCCGATACGTACCGAATTACCGTCCGGCCGGAGGCGGAGTTCGGCCAGGCCCCGACCCGCCTGCAGATTGCGGCCGGCATCTACGATTTCAACGAGCCAGGCCGGCCCGGCCGCCCGGCAGTCAACACTGCCGGCCAGCCGGTCGATCCGATTATCGGTAGCGCCAAGTTGATTCCCTGGCAATGGCCGGAGCCGGAACGCCTGGCTCAGCCGATTAACTTTGCTGACAAAGCGCAACTGGTAAACTACCACATCGCCGGCGACCAGCCTGCTGTCATCCTGATCTGGCAAGCCACCGCTACCTTTGGGGCTGATTACACCGTCTTCCTCCAGGCCTGGCGGGCCGATACTCACAAGTATGTCACCGGCTTCGACGGACCGCCGGTGCAAAACAACTATCCGACCTCGCTCTGGGCGCCCGGTGAAGTGATCATCGACACCCACCCGCTCGATCTGTCTCGCCTGCCGCCCGGCGACTACGACCTCCTGGCCGGCCTTTACGAACCGGCCACCGGCGAGCGCCTGCCGGCTTTTGGCCCGACCGGCCCGCTGCCCGACTATGCCGTCAATCTGGGCCAGATCAAGGTCCCATAATGACTAAGCTCACCTACCTGTCCTGGCATCGAACGTTTTTCCAACGCAAAGTCGCTAAGACGCCAAGACGCAAAGCTATCTACTTTTTTCTTGCGCCTTGGTTCCTTGACGCCTTTGCGTTAATTTTCTGGCTTAAGGAACAAAGCTTTCCCGGGAATGAAATGGAGGGCTGTGCCGTAACTCAAGCCGGAGGTCGGTCTTGATCTTGAACCGCTCGCGGGGCCTGTGGCTGATCTTGGCCCTCTTTAGCGTCATCACGATCTACCAGTCGGTGACTCTGCCGCTCGGTGAAGCGGCGGACGAGACCGACCACTACGAGTATTTGCGCTTCGTGGCTCGCACCGGCCACCCCCCACTGACAGACGCCGAGCGGCGCGAAGCCGGCTTCAAAGGCGGGCTGGCCCCGCTCTACTACTGGCTGACCGCCTGGCCGATCGCTTTGGTCGGTGAGAGCGCCCCGCCCGACATTCGCCGGGTCGATGCCCGGCCCGAACGGCACCTCCCGACGGATGGCCTGGGGATCAACCGGGTCCTCCATACCCTGGACGAGCAGTGGCCCTGGCGAGGGCAGCCGCTGGCCTGGCACCTGGTCCGGCTGCTGTCGCTGCCGCTGGGTGGGTTGACCATCATCGCCACCTACGCCCTGGCTCGCCGCCTTGTGCCGCAGCCGGCCACGGTCGCGCTCGGGGCGGCCGCGTTTGTGGCCCTGCTGCCTCGCTTTGTCATCAGCAGCGCCGTGATCAATGACGATAACCTGGTTTTTGCCCTAACCGCTCTCCTGCTTTTGGTGCAGGTCCAAATTCTGCAAGATGCCTCTCCGCCAACCCGGCAAACGATGGCGATCTTCGGCGCTCTGTTTGGCCTTTCTCTCGTCACCAAATATTTCTCCCTCATCCTCGTCCCCGAAATTTTGCTGACGCTTTTTCTGCTGCGGCGCAAACTGCGCCTCACGTCCGGCGGCTCTCGCCCCACCCTGGCGATGCTCCTGGTGCCATTCCTGCTCGGTCTGGGCTTGACCGCCGGCCCATGGTTCGCCTTCATCATCCTTCGCTTCAACCGCATCGCTGAGTTGGGCTTTATGCCCGGCCTGGCCGCCAGCCTCGGCGAACCCCAAATCACCGAGGGACTCGTCGGCCTGCTCTCCGGCCAAACCGTTCGCCCCGTCGCCGCCACCTACTCGTTTGTCGAATGGCTCAGCCTGCTCTATCGCTCCTTTTGGTTCGAATTCGGTTGGATGCGTCTCTTCGCCCCCACCTGGGTCTATCTCTTGTTTTCCATTGTTCCTCTGCTCGCCCTTATCGGCCTCACCTTCCGACAATTAGCAATGAGCAATGAACAATTAGCAATGAACAATGAACAATTAACAAACCCTGCCCTCCACCCCTCCACCCCTCCATCCCTCCAATCCTCCAACCCTCCATCCCTCCATCCCTTCGACTTCGCTCAGGGCACGCCCTCCAATCCTCCAATCCTCCAATCCTCCAACCTTCCATCCTTCCATCCTTCCATCCTTCCATCCCTCCTCCTCCTCCACCTCTCCCTCTTCCTTCTCGTCGTCTTGGCTCGCTATGTCCTCAGTGCCACCATCGACACCGGCCAGGGGCGGCACCTATACCCGGCTCTGCCCGTCATTGCCCTGGCGATCTCGGTGGGTTGGCACGACTTGTTTTATCGATTATCAAGGCGCCAGGTGCCTTTGGTAGTCGCGAGGCGGCGACGAGCCGGTCTGCTGCCGGTCGCTTTCGGCCTGCTGGTGGCAGTGTCTTTCCTGCTGCCCGCCTCCGTCAGTCTGGTCCCGGCTAACTACATCCGACCGCATTATCCTACTATTCCGGTCACCACCGCCTCGCCGGCACTGCCGCCGGCGCAGCGTTACAACCAGGAATTTGCGCCCGGTTTGCGCTTTCTCGGCTACCAGGCTGAAACCCCGGTGGCTGCCGGTGAGGTCCTGCCGGTCAGACTCGTCTGGCAGGCCGAGCAAGAGGCGCAGCAGGATTATCTCATCTCCCTCTGCCTGGTCGATGATGAGGCTCGGCCGGCGGCTTGCTGGTACGGCCATTTTGCCGATGGTCTCTACCCGGCCCGGGCCTGGGAGCCCGGCGATCGCTTGCTCGATCCGATTTACGTCCCTATTCCCACCTGCTACCGGATCAGCGCAAAACTCTACGACTTGCACCTGCAACTCTGGCCGCTCGAGCCGGACAGTGCCGCCCCTGTTCCCGGCCCGGCTCCGGTGCTCGACCTCACCCTGCCGGCCGCCATCGAGTTGCGGGCCAGCGACTCGCTGCTAACCAGCGCTCCGCCAACCAACGAGCTCTGGCAAGCCGGCCGCCGCCTGACCGAACCGGCCAGGCTCAACCTCAACCAAACCGTTACCCAAATCAGTTACGCCACCGCTCAAACTGAGGCAGGGCCGGTGTTTGTCGATGAGGAAGTCACCTGGCAGCCCAGTTTCCGAACGCCGCTTTATCTGGCCTGCGATGATGGTCCCAACCCCTTTGCCCAGGCGACCACTTTTATCGTGTCGCCCGACTTGCCCACCGGCCGGTATGAAACCGGAGCTGGCACCCCCTCACTCAGTCTAAACAGCCGCGACCGCACCTTTGCTCCTCTGATCGCTAGCCGGACCTTTAGCCAGACTCTGGCTCCCCTTAGCCTGCAACTCCCCGACACCCCACCCCTCGATCTCCAATCGCCTCCCCCGTCGTCGCCTCCTTACCAATTACCAGCCATCAATAACCAGTTACCAATTACTATCCGCTGGCAAGCGCACCGCTGGATGGCCGAACCGCTGATCGTCGCCCTCAAACTGCTCGACAAAGATTTTGCCGTCGGCGGCGAGCGCATTGCCCAACTGGGCGACCGCTATCCCAACGTCCTCTGGGCCCCCGACGAAATCATCGACGAGACCTACCCTCTCCGGCTACAACCCGGCGCCCCGCCTGGCCTTTACCGCCTTGAACTCAGTCTGCTCCGCCGGGACGAGTCCTTGCCCGGCGGCTATCAGAACTTGCCTCTCACCAACCTCGAGTCACCTACAACCGCCCTTTACCCCCTCACCCTCCGCCTACTCGATCCCAACCACAACACTCCAGCCTCCCAGCCGCTCAGCGCCACGCTGACCCTGCCCTACTCCAACCACACCCTCCAACTTACCGGCTACGACCTGACCGAACAATTAGCAATTAACAATGAGCAATTAACAAACCCACCCCTCCACCCCTCCACCCCTCCACCTCTCCACCTCACCCTCTACTGGCAAACCACCGTCCCCATCACCGCCGACTACACTGTCTTTACCCAACTCCTCGGGCCGGACGGGCAAGTGTGGGCGCAGTGGGACAATCCGCCGCAAGCCGGCCGCTATCCGACCACGGCCTGGAGCGTACCGGACCGAGTCGTGGATCGCTACGTGCTCACCCTGCGTGACGGCGCGCCGCCCGGCGATTACCGCCTGCTGGTCGGCATGTATGACCCGGCCACCGGCCAACGTCTGGCCGCCACCCTCGCCGGGCACCCCCAGCCCAACGACGCCATTGAACTTACGACCCTCAGACGCGATTGACAATCGGGCACCGCTTCCTGATAATTGGGTAGCCTATCCTAAACTCTAAAATCTGGAGGAAACTGTGACCCACTCAAGCAAAAAAATCGTTATCAACACCGGTGGCGGCGATGCCCCCGGTCTCAACGCCGTGATTCGGGCGGTGGTTGTCTCCGCGATTACGCGCGGCTGGGAATGTTACGGCATCCGGGACGGGTACACTGGCCTGCTCAATCCCGAGACTTTACCCGAGCAACCGGGCCTGATCCCTTTGACTCTGGAGCGCGTGCGCGGCATTACCCATATCGGGGGCACTATTTTGGGCACCACCAACCGGGGCAATCCGCTCAACTTTCCGGTGGTGGGGGCGGATGGTCAAATCCGGGAAGTGGACCGCACGGACGAGATCATCGAAGCGTTCCGGCGTCATGGCTTTGACGCCCTGGTCGCGATCGGCGGCGACGGCTCGCTGACGATCGCCAATGTGCTGGCTAAAAAAGGGCTGCCGGTCATCGGCGTGCCCAAGACCATTGACAACGACCTGGATCAAACCGTGGTTACCTTCGGCTTTGACTCGGCCGTTGCCTTTGCCACCGACTGCGTGGACCGGCTTCACTCGACCGCCGAAGCGCACAGCCGGGTCATGGTTGTCGAAGTGATGGGCCGCTACGCCGGCTGGATTGCGTTGTACGCCGGCGTGGCCAGCACGGCCGATGCGATTTTGATTCCCGAGATTCCGTACGACCTCGAGAAAGTCGCCGCCAAGATTCGCGAGCGTGAGGCCCGAGGGCGGCACTTTTCCATTATCGTGGTGGCCGAAGGGGCTAAGCCCGTGGGCGGCACGGTCTCGATCATTGGCAAGGAGATAGGGCGGCAGGAGCGGTTGGGCGGCGCCGGGCAATTTGTGGCTGAGTCGCTGGCGGCCCTAACCGGAAAGGAAACGCGCAGCGTCGTCTTGGGCCACCTGGTGCGCGGCGGCACACCGACCGCTTTCGACCGGCTGGTTTCGCTCCGCTTTGGCGCGGCCGCCATTCGCGGCGTGGAGGCGGGGCAGTTCGGCACGATGGTCGCGCTCGATCCCCCGGATGTCAAATACGTGCCGCTGGAGCTGGCGACTCACCATATGAAGCTGGTGCCGCTCGACAGCGACGTTATCCAAACGGGCCGGGATCTGGGCATTTGCTTTGGGGATTGATCTTGGCGTGCAAGACGCCCGGTTGAAACTGAACCCACAGGTCGTCGCCCAGGAGCCGGTAAGGTCGATCGAGGCTTTGCCGGTCGCTGTACGATTTGGCCTGCCGAATTTCAAAGCTGACCGGGCCCAGATCGATCCGGAGGGGCCAGCTCTCGGCGCCGCGCAAAAAATTAAAGGCACGCCGGGCCGGCCAAGTGGGGGGGATGATAAAATCCGCCGGGCCGGGGAGCGGGTAATAACTGGCTTGCTGCTCGATTTGCGGACGCCGGGGCAGCGGTTTGCCGGCTTGCAACTGCGCGACCGCCGTAGCCAGGAGGGCCGCGCCTGCCTCGGCACACTGTTGTTCCAGAGCCGCGCCGCCGAGGCCGTCAGGTCGCTCGAAACGAGTTTGGGCCACAATGTCGCCGCTGTCGAGCCCGGCATCAAGAAAATGCAGCGTTACCCCGGCCTCACGCGCATCGTGGCGAGCCTGCCAGAATAGGGGCTCCGGGCCGCGATAGGCCGGCAGCAGCGATGGATGAAGGTTGAGACAGCCGTACTTTGGCAGATCAAGTAAGGTCTGCGGGAAACGATAGGGGCAGCAGGCCACCACGATTAAGTCAGGTCGAAGATGGACCAGCAGGGAGAGCGACTCTCCCTTCAGGGTGCTAACCCGCCAAGCCGGGATCTGTCGCTCCCAGGCCAGGGCCAGGATATTCTGCTCCACCGGCGCGTTGAGGACGGGGAGGTCGAAGGGTGAAGAGGCCGGTGGCTCAAGCCGCCGCGGTCCATCACCATGGGGGCCGGCGGGCGCCGGAACGATAACGGCGGTGACCTCCGCCCCCGTCATCGACACCATTTTTAGCGGCGGCCCCGAGAAATACCCGAGCATACCAACGAAGATGATCCGCATTACAAATACTTGACTTTCGGCATCAGTTTCTCTATAGTACCCAAGACTTCGGCCCCACGGTCGGAAAATCTTGTAGAGTGTGGGACACTAACATGACACGAATGGTCCAATGCGTCAAGTTGGGAAGAGAGTTACCCGGTTTGGAAAAGCCGCCGTTTCCAGGTGAACTGGGAGATCGCATTTTTGAACATATCTCTCAGCAAGCCTGGCAAATGTGGGTGGAACACCAGGTCCTCTTGATCAACCATTACGGCCTGGTTCTGGCCGATCCCAACCATCGCAAATTTTTGGCCGAGCAACTGGAAGAGTTTTTCTTTGGGGAAGACGCCCAGATGCCGGAGGGTTGGACCCCCGGCGGTACGCCCGGCGCGGGTGGCAAAGGCGGCGGACCGGCGCGGAAGTGATCGAGCCTGGCGGCGGTAATCAGGGACGAAGCGGGGTTATTCCCATTTAGACGTAAATCAATGTTTGGCTAGCCACCCCCTTCGACAGGCTCAGGGGGCGCGAGCACCCTTATCCATTGTTCCTATGTCCTAACCTCGCCCCGCCGGCCTGTTACTGACGAGGGACAACGGTAATATCTCTTCGATGGTGAACCGAATCTGCCGGTGGGCGCGTCGCAAGGCAGCTTCGACATTTTCCGGCGAGTCACCCCGGGCAAAGATAAAGCCCAAATAGCTGTCACCTTCAGGCAGTGGGATGAGGGGCTGATTGAGTTTGGCCGTCAGCTGCACCGACTCGATGCCGGGCACCGCTTCAGCTGTTTCAACGCCCTCCACTTTTTTAAGCAGCCCTGCCTTAGGGATGGGGATCATCATCACCCCGCTAGCTTCAGCCTTGCGGTTAAGGAACTGGTTTAGATCCAGCCCGGCCGCCTGCCGTAAAATCAGCTCCTCCAACGAAATCTCGCCCAGTCCAAAACGCAGCGTCTGGGAGCACAAGCCGCCAATCGAACGCCCGGCGATCTCCAACATCCATGGGCCGGCCTGGTTGACCCGCAGCTCGGCATGAACGGGACCGTAGCGCAAGCCCAGGGCAGCAGCAGCTTGCCCCGCGCAAGCCACAATTTCGGATTGGACGTCTGGCGGCAGTCGCGACGGCGTCACGTAGATTGTCTCCTCAAAAAAAGGGCCGTCGAGCGGATCCGGTTTGTCGAACAAAGCCAGGGCGTGCAATTGCCCCTGATCGATCAGGCCTTCCAAAGCGACCTCAAAGCCGGGAATAAAATCTTCAATCAAGACTTGCATCGAGCCGGGCAGACGCTGCATGGTCAGCAACATCCGGCGCAAGCGGCTAAAGGCCTCGACAAACTCGGCCGGACTGTCAGCCCGGATGACCCCGCGACTGCCGGACAAGAGGGTTGGTTTGATGACGCAGGGGTAGTCGAGCGTGGGAGCAATAGGTTGCGGCTCAGCGGTGGCTTCATACAACCGAAACCGCGGCGAGGCTACCCCTGCTGCCGCAAAAAGACGGCGCATCTCGTATTTATTGCGCGCTGCTAAGGCCGACTCGGGCGAATTATGAGTTAAGCCCAAGGCCGCGTTGGCTCGGGCTGCAATCAGTGAGGCGCTATCATCTACGGACAAAACCGCCTGCACCGGCTGGCGCTGCGCCCACTCGACGATCGTTGAGATGGCCTGGTCTGGCTGGTCAAACTGAATCGACAAGGGCAACTGCCAATAATCGGCCAGGTCGGGATGGATATCCACGCCCACCACCACCTCAATCCCCAAGCGCTGGGCGGCTTCATAAAAGGCGCGGCCTCGGTAGCTGCTGTTGCGCATCAAAAGTAGGATCCGCTTAGACTGAGGCTCTTTCATTTTACGATGACCCGCCCCACCCACTTAACCTGCCGCAAGGCGTCGTCTTTTTCGCTGGGGACAATCATGCGCACCAGTCCCTGGCGACGCGTCATCGGCCGGCCATCGAGGTGGGTGCTAAGCAGCACCGGTCCGGCCGGATCAGGCTGATAAAGTTCAGCCGCGGTAATCCGGTTGCCAAAACCATCGGCACTAATGACCTCGACTTCCGACCATGTTGTCTCAAGCTGGCTCTGGACCAGATCCAGCAGCGCGACCCCGCCAAAGGCAAACGGGCCACTAGTCCCGTGACCGGTGCTGACAATATAGCAGTTCGGCACGGTTAGCTGGGGTAAGCGCCCCAAATCGGCTACGGTTAGGAGCACTTCCCGGCCATCAGGCCTAATCAGGACAAAGTTGGAGTTAGTGGAGGGCGGGTCAGGATTGGGATCATGGGCATGGGGCCGCAGCGGGTCATGAAAGTGACCGTGGGACGGGTGACTACTGGCCATTGAGTTTCCGGGGGACTTCATGGTGTTGCCGGCAGCGGGCCTCGTAGACTTCGCTGGCGCCAACCATAATGACCGGGTCTTCGTAGTAGGCCGGTCGCCCGTCGATCAGTCGCTGGGTGCGGCTGGCCAGACCGCCACAAATCATACAGATGGCTTGCAGTTTGGTCACAGTCTCGGCGACGGCCATGAGCAAGGGCATGGGGCCGAAAGGTTCACCGCGGAAATCCAAATCCAACCCGGCCAGGATCACCCGCCGGTTCTGGTTGGCCAGACTTTCACAAAGATCGGCCAGCTTCCAATCAAAGAATTGGGCCTCATCGATGGCGACCACACTGGTTTCGGGTTCAATCAGCGCGGCAATCTCATCCGCACTTTCAACCACCGAGGCATGGAAGTTGTTCCCTCGATGCGAGCTAACCTGGTTGACGCGGTAGCGATCATCGAGTTTCGGCTTAAAAACCTGGACTTTCTGTTTGGCAATTTCGGCCCGGATGACGCGTCGAATCAGTTCTTCGGTTTTACCGCTGAACATACTACCGCACACCACCTCAATCCAGCCGCCATTATAACCTAAATGCACGAGCATTTCTCCCAGAAAAGAAATTAGGCAGACCCATAAATGGGTCTGCCTAAATTATAGTTCAACTAGATTAAACCAAAAATCCGAGATTACGATCCAAGCTCGGCTCTGGCTTTGCGCAGTTTAGTCTTTGCCTCACTCACCACCCGCTCGGTCACGCCTTCGATTTTAAGGAGGCTATCCGGATCTTTCTTCAGCTTATTTTCCAAATCTCCGACCGTCACCACACCGGCATCGATCAAAGCCTGCTCAATACTGTTGCCCAGATCCAGGGCCACGATTTGCTGCCGGAGAAACTTATGCTCGGCCTTTTGATGGGCCTGTTTCTGGCGCACTTGGGCATCAGCCTGGTGTTCACTGAAACGATTGAGGCGGCTCATAAAGCGCTCAACCTGACCGGCGGTATCGATGATGCGTTGCTCGCCGGTAAAGAAGGGGTGGTTACCCGACCAAATATCAACGCGCAGTTCCGGGTGGGTAGAGCCGACTTCCATAACGACTTCACCGTTGCAGATGACTTTGGCGTTAGGATACCACTTAGGATGAATGTCTTTTCTCATCGTTGGCGCCTTTCCTTAACTTTGCTCAGGGTAAACGCTAATGCGCTTTTTACCGCCGCTTACCGATTCAAACTTCACAAAACCGTCAATCGTGGCAAAAATGGTGAAGTCTCTACCTAAGCCCACGTTAAGACCGGGATGAAATTTGGTCCCGTGCTGCCGAACGATAATGTTTCCGGAACGAACAGCTTCACCGCCAAATTTCTTGATGCCAAGACGCTGACTGTTACTATCTCGACCGTTGCGACTTGAGCCGCCACCTTTTTTATGTGCCATTTTTCACTCCTTGTCGTCGTGCCTAACCGGCGCTGATAGCATCGATCTGAATACTGGTGAAATCCTGCCGATGCCCTTGCTTCTTATGATAATTCTTTTTGTGTTTGTAGACGATGATCTTCTTGCCCCGGCCGTGTTGCCGTACCGTACCTTTAACTTCGGCCCCGTCAACAACCGGCGTCCCGACCTTTGAGCTTGAGTCGTCTGATACAAACAACACCCGATCAAAATTGACCGTTGCCCCTACCTCTACCGGCAACTTTTCAACTCGAATAACATCGCCTTCAGCTACTCGATACTGTTTGCCGCCCGTCTCGATTACTGCATACATCGCCAAGTCTCCAAAGTTTAGTAGTCAAACAAAAAATGAGTGTGACCGCCGCTTTGGTCACACGCAAAGCTAAATTATAGCCGGTTGGTCCGAATTGTCAAACGACCCCCGACCTTAAAGGATTGTCTCAAATTTTGGGAGACCTCACCGGTTTTAGAAACCTACCAGGTCTGTTCTTCCACGGGCCAACGGGCCACAATGGTCTGGCCGTCGTAAGACTCGGCCCCCACCGAGATCTACACTTCCACGCTGGGCGGAAGCAGTAGGTCGACCCGGCTGCCAAATTTGATCAACCCTAAACGCTCGCCGCGGATCACAAACTGATCCGGACTAGGCCAGCACACAATCCGGCGCGCCAGAATGCCGGCAATCTGTTTGACCCCGATCAAGCCGTGCGGGGTGGAGAGCGTGATCAAGTTATATTCGTTCAGATGCGTATCCTTTAGAAAAGCCGGGGCAAAGCCACCGGCCTCATAGTGGATCGCGCTAATGTCGCCTTGGTACGGAGCCCGTTGGACGTGGACATCAAACAGACTGAGAAAGATGCTGATCCGCCGGGCCGACCCCTTGAAAATTTGCGGCTCGTGGATCAGTTCCACAGCGGTCACTTTACCGTCTGCCGGCGCTAAAATCCATTCCGGGCCGGTGGCCGGCGGAAAACGATCCGGGTCACGGAAGAAATAGCAGAGCCAGGCGAGCAAGGATGAGGCCAGCAGAAACAGCTTGCTTTGCCGGCGCAGCAGGGCAAGCAGGCTGGCCGTGGCTAAGGCCAAAAAGAGACTACGGACTTCCCGCCAGGCGGCAAAAACACCGGAAAACATCCGCTATTCTCTCCGTGATTTCTGCCGGGCGGTGCGGCGGAGCATCAAGGCCGGTCCACTAACGGCATAGGCCAGGCAAACTGCAAATGGTATCGCCTGCCAACCGGCCACCAGCCAGACAGAGAGCGCCCCCAGCACGACTACCGCCCAGATCTGCGAGGGCAACGCCAGCAGGTGCTTGCTCTTGGGATAAGCAAAATTACTGACCATCAGATAGCTGACCGTCACCACTGCCACCGTCCACCAGATGTTGATGACCCAGTGCTGCCAGAAGCTGGCTGTGATCAAGAGAGCGCTAGCCATCGGGATTGGCATGCCCTTAAAATATGCACTGCGATCCGAAGGAATAGTGTTAAAGCGGGCTAAACGAAACGCCCCGGCCATCACAAAGGCTAACGAGCCCAAGACCGCTACCGGTTTATCGACGCCGACCATCAGCAGCAGGTGGTAAATCAGCAGCGTCGGCGCCACGCCAAAGGTGACAACGTCAGCCAACGAGTCGAGCTCTTTACCAAGATCGCTGGTGGCATTCAACCGCACGGCCAACTGGCCATCGAGTACGTCCAACACGGAGCCGATCATGATCAGCAAGGCTGCCAGTAAGACATTACCATCGGCCAGCACCATAATAGCCACCACGCCGCACACTAACGACGTAATGGTGGCCACGCTGGGGAGTACAAGCGCTAATTGCCTGGGCAAGATAACCTCCTAAAGTTGTTAGAGTGAACGGTTGACACCAGACTTGGCACAGCCAAGCCATTCTCTACCCCTCATGATTCATTGTCAAAACGAATTGTCAACCCAACGGCTTCGACTCATACTATAGCACCAACTCCGCCTGCTCAAAAATTGGACAAGACGTATATGTTTGTGTGACAACATTCACGCAACTTTTATGGGGTTAGGCACCGTTCAAGCCGATACATGAATTAACTTAACAGCTTACGGCCCCAACCCGGAACTCCGTAGTCATCCCTGATTCATTAGTCGTTGTGGCGATAATAAAGGCCATTTTCATACCGCGTCTGGCAGGACGTTAACCCGCCTAGGAGGTTTAGTGATGAAAAGATTTAAGGACCTAAGAATCGGCACCAAAATTATGAGCGGCTACATCGTCGCCTTGATCCTGATGGTCGGGGTCAGTGGCCTGGCCACAGTCCGCTTGAGCCAGCTTAGCGCCAGTATCTCGAACCTGGCCGATAACCTGGCCGAGGATCAACATTTGGCCGACCAGATTGCAACGGCGGTGGTCTCCGCTCGTCTGTACGTTAACCGCTACATGCGCGACCCCAATGCCACTGACTTGAACCGCTTTAACGAAGAATTTAGCCAGCTCGAGACCCTGCTGGCCACTGCCGAGACGCAGATCACCAAGGCGGAACGAGCCGCCATGAACTTCAGTATCAAGGGAGCAGTGAAGGACTATGACGCTGCCTTCACCGAAGTCGTCGATCTGGTGGCAAACCGGCAAAAGACCTTGACCGAGGTGCTTGATGTCCAGGCCCCAGTCGCTCAAGAGAAGCTCGATCAACTCCGGCAAGCGGCGGTTAAGGCCAACAGTCTCGAACGCACCAACGCCGCCGGCCTGGCCGGCATTGCGCTCCACCGCATGCGCCTCAATGTCTTTAAGTACCAGCAAAATGGCGACCCCCAGTGGGCCGGACGTTTTAACGACCGCCATCAAGAGTTGGACGCCGCGTTGGCTGAACTCAAAGTCAACAACGGGGCGCTGGCGGTGAGCCAGCTCCAGCAAGACGCCGAGGCCGCCGTCCAGGCCTACACCGAGGGCTTCGAAAGTCTGCGGGCCGACTTCGACCGCCAACAACAGTTAACAACCACCAAACTCGATGTCCTCGGGCCGGAGATCCTGCAAACGGCCCAGGCAATGTCCGAGAGCGTCAGCA
>CALMIS010000006.1 GCA_937864185.1 uncultured Chloroflexota bacterium | reverse complement strand
CACCGACCACGGTTAAATCGCTGCGGCTGGAGATCAGCGACGCTATTCCTTTGCGAAATAGAACGTGGTCATCAACAAGCAAAATACGTAATGGTTTCATAATCTCCTCTAAATCCTCTGGCAAAGCTAAAGGAAAAGTTGCACAAACTATATCCGTCAGAATTGTACCATTATCGAGTGACAAATACTACACTGATCTGGGTGACATCTGGGGGGAATTTATAGCCCAAGTGGGTGATAACCGGCCCTAGAATTAAAAGAGCGCCTCAAGCGGGTGAGCGGCCGCCTGGCTCTTTTCGCGGAAAAACGGCCCAACCGGGTGAGTTTTATTGAAAAAAATAGCTCTCCTGGTTAGAAAGACTGCCTGGCGGGGTATTGGTCTATCCCGGTGAAGTTGATACTATGAAGGCTAACAAAGGGTTACAACAGCCTGGCCAAGAAGGAGAGGAGATACCGGAATGAGCGCGTTTTCGACCGGCATTGAGAGTCAGGCCACCCGGCTGCCGGAGCCACAGCACGGGCTGGTGGTGATTAATCCGGTGGCCGGCAACGTTAGGGTGCGCCAAGTTCAAAATTTCCTTAGCCAGCTCGCAAGCAGCCGGCGCTGGTGCTTGGAAATTCATGTCACGGCCGGTCACAACGAGGTGAGTGCCCTGGTCCGCCAAAAAGTTGAGCAAGGCGTCGATTTTGTGATTGTGATTGGCGGGGATGGGACTCTCTCCGAAGTAGCCACCGGATTGGTCTATGCCAACGTACCGTTGGCCATTCTGCCTCTGGGGACGGGCAACGTGGTGGCTCAAGAGCTGGGTTTGCCCCTCGATGTGGAGGCGGCTAGCCGGGTGATTAGCGGGAGCCACTGCTTAAGTTCTCTAGACGTCATGCAAGTAGACCAGCGCGTCTTTGTCTCGCACATTAGTTTAGGGCTCTACGCGCTGGTGGCACAGGAGACATCGGTCCTCGACAAACGGCGGTTTGGCCGGGGGGCTTACTTATGGAACGTGATCCGCAAGATGCGGGAGCGACGCGCCTGGCGGTTCGATCTGTGGGTGGATGATCAACCTTATCTCGTTAAGGCCTCGATGGTCTTGCTTGCCAACGCCGGGGCAGTAGGGCTATCCTCCTTGCGCTGGGGTCACAACATCAGACTGGATGATGGCCAGATAGATCTCTGCGTGGTCAAGGGCCGGACTTTAGCGGAGTATGCCCAATCCTTGTGGCATATGTCCCGCGGCGACTACGAACGTGATCCTAATATCTGGCGTCTGCCGGTCCGGCGGAGGGTCAGCATAAGGACTCGCGGCCCGTTACCCGTGCGCGCTGATGGCGAAATCATTGGCCATCACTCGGTTGAAATCAACATCCTGCCCAAGGCTATTCAAATTGTCAGACCGCTGGACGGATCTTCTCCATAAAGCCCGGTAACGCGGCCTTCGACAAGCTCAGGCCGCGTTGGTTTCGACAAGCTCAGAGGCCGCGTCCACCTTCTTGACCCTACGCCGGCTACGGCTACCGGTCGTGCAGGACATCCTCGATATACAACCGTTTCACCAAAACCAGGATAGTAGCCACCAAGGGGGTGGCCAACGCCAGGCCGGTAAAGCCGACCAACACACTTAAAGCGACCTGCCAGGTAATGGTCAAGGCGGGCGGCAAATTAACCGCGCGCTTTTCGATCAGGGGGGTAAGCAAGTAGCTCTCAAAGAACTGAATCCCCAGATAAAGCAGCCCCACATAGATGACGGCCGTCGAGGACTGTGAAAATGCGAGGAGAGCCGGCGGAATGACGGAAAGAATGGGGCCGATGTAAGGAATAAAACTCAAAATGGCCGCCAGCAGGCCCAGAGTCAAGGCTAAAGGAAGGCCAATAAGCTGCAAGCCAATGGTTGTCAGCAGGCCGATGACCAGCATCGAGAGCGAGCGGCCAATTAGCCAGCGCTCCAGGGTATGGCCTACATCGTGGAGCACCTCCCTGGCGCGGGGCCGTTTGGCAGCGGGCACAAGTTTTAACAGCCCTTCTTTGTACAAAGTGGGGTTAACCGCCATATAGATTCCAATAAATAAAATGAGGACCAGGTTGGTCAGTAGCCCTAAAGTTGTGGAAACAAGACCGGTCGCTCGACTGAGGATATCAAGCCGGTTGAAGAGAACATTTTGCATACTGGGCAGTTCAGCCAATAACTGCTCGCTCCAACTGTACTGCTCGAACCTCTGTCGCAACTGCTCAATCGACTCTGGCAGACTCATTGAAAGTTGAGCGAGCTGGCTGGTCAGGTCAGGGGCCAGAAGCCACCCGCCCCCGCCAATTAACACCAGGAGGGTCACCCCAACGATGGCCAAGGACCAGCCGGCCGGGATACCGGTCAAGTGGCTGAAGTAGTTGGTCAAGCCTCGC
>CALMIS010000005.1 GCA_937864185.1 uncultured Chloroflexota bacterium | reverse complement strand
GGTGTCGCCTCCGATAGTAGCAAATCCGAATCGTTGGGTCAAGGGGGTGGCTGGGTTGGTCAGCCCGGCTGGCTTCGAAGGCAACTCGCTCTGTGGTCGTTGATTAGGCTGGTGCTTTATATGGAGGTGTAGCAGAGATTGTCGTCTCGCGAATTTGAAGCCAGGAGGTATTTGATTGTAGCCAATTTAACTGGACAATGCTGAGCATGTTGCCTCATTCACCCTCTTTGGGGTAGGCTTCTGCCAAATAACCGATTTGGGTGTTCAACCGTGGTTTAGATATTCGCAAAATGATGGACTCGACGTGTTTGGGGTAGTCAAAAAAAGGATACTTCTTGATGGCATAAGCCGAAACATACCGGGTCACCTGGTAGCGTTGCAGGTTTCGGTTGGAGATGCCTGCTGGAAAGACGATTTCGGCCTCACGTCGTAAAGCGCAGTAGATCTCAGTGAGCAAACTGGTGGCTTTACCTACATACAGTAAATTAGCCATCGAGTCGTAAAAAGCATACAACCCGGAAGAGTCATTATGATCGCCTAGCATTTTTCGAAGTTGGGGTTTGAGGCTGTCATCGGGAACCAATTCACTGAATTCGCAAACAATCGTAAACTCGGGGGTAAACAACCGGTTGCAGATGTATTCGATGGTTTGGTGCTGTGGAGTTGTAACGCCATCGCGCCAGTTTTGCAGTTGAGCAACGGTATAGCCAGTGTCATAGCTCATCGATTCAATGTCGTTGTGATAGTGTTGGGTTAAGAAATAGTTAAAAATAATGTTACGGTCAGTCATTCTCCCTAGCCTTTTGCCTGATGCTCCAACTAGCCAAAGATAAAACCTCTTGCTGAACGGTGAGTGAGTAAAACGTTGGTACAAGTGCGTTAAGTGAACAAAATTCTTGAGCAGTAAACTTAGTCGGTTTCACAAAGCGTGTATCTCCAGGTGTTTTATTCGCTTGTAAATCTTCTTGTTTCGTCAGGGTCATAGGATAGGCGATAGAGATAATCCCGTCCATTGATATAGCGGTAAATCATGATTTCCTTCAGAAAACCTGCCTTAACATCTAATGCGCGCCTAGTTGCACCCGAGTCATTGCTGAATATCCAATCGCCTAATCTTTTGGGAAGGCCGAAACTGAGTGTGTATGCCTGCCTGTTTCCAACAGGACGGATCATCCATTGTCTGCCATCTCGATTAGAACGTCTCCAGGTAATTATTACCCTGTGTGCCGGATATTCTTCCAGGTACCTCAGAAATTGTTGTGGGTCTTCCGGTTTCAGTGTGAGAAGAAACGGCCCACTGGCCATTCCCACAAACATTTCGCTTATTTGATTTACCCCGGTCAGCAACTCGTCGTCAAGAAAATAAAAATCATTCAGAAAGAATTCTTGCTGGTTGCGGATGGCATTGTAGGTACTCTCAGGTTCAGAAACTCCTTCTGGCCAAGTACCGAGGGCCTGACGCAAGTGCTTTCTAAGCCTGTTGATCAAATTCTTTTGACGGGTCAACCCGCTTGGGTTGCCGCGCGACATCTGATTTTCAATCAATGCCGCCAATCGGTCTGCAAATTGCCTTAAATCTTCAAAATCCGGTCCGCTTAAGTCGATCAACGAAATTTGGTGGGCCATCGCATAGTCCACCGCACCGTTTGAGAACCCTGCCGTTGAGAAGACCGCGTAATGATATGAATAACGTTTAATCAGTCGGTCAGAACCTTGATGGATAGGGGCATAGTTTTGATTGATGTCATCTACCACACCCACCGCATTGCGAATAATTGGCAATCCTGCTTTTTCAGTTGTGCATTTGGCCTCCACGAACAACCGGATAGGAAAAGTGAAGGCTGGTATCCATAGCAGTTGGCCCAGGACATCAGCCTGGTGAACACCTCCACGCCCTTGTACCACCAGGCCATTACCTCGCCGGCCAAGCTCTCTGGGATCTTGTGATGGGTCTACTAATAGGCGATATCCGGTGTTTTTGATCAGATAGGCCAGGATTTCTTCAAGTAGATATCCTTTAAGTGCTGAATTACTTGGCATGTTCATTCCTGAGAATCTATATGAGGAACATTTCCAACCAGTTAGCAAACATCATTTAGGTCAATCATCAGCCGATCACTGTTAGCAACGAGCCATTGTCTGGCCCGATCCATGTCCGGACATAGACTCTGCAACGTTAACCAAAAGCGCTGGGAGTGATCGGGTACTTCCAGATGCACGACCTCGTGGGTCACGATGTATTTCAAGACGAAGTCAGGAGCCAAAATGAGTCGCCAGTTAAATGACAGATTTTGTAGCGAGGAGCAGTTACCCCATTTGGTTTTCTGGCCCATCACATAAATTTTGTTGGGCTGCTTGCCCCACTTGGTGATGATGGCATCCAGGTGATGAAAGATTTCTTGCCTGGCTTCGCCACGCAGCCAATTTTCCAGGCTTTTGGCCAGGGCAGTGTTTGATCTTGCCGCACGAACAACAACAATGGCCCCATTCTCAAATAGAACTTTGTTAGTATTTTTGCGGCGGGCGACATCTTCAATATAGACAGGTGTAAGGACGCCCCGAAAAAGCATCTCATTTTTTTGTTGCAGCTTTGGCTTGCGAATGGAACGCAGCTGCTCGACACGAGCCAGTTGGTCAAGAATCCAAGCCTGGTTGGCTTGAAGAAAGGTTTCTACTTCCTGCCCGTTGCGGTCAAGGGGCAGGACAACTTCGACGCCGTTGAGACCCCCCCGGATCCTCAGCTTGCGAGCCGATGTGGACTCCACCAACCGGTAATCAATCTTCCGCCCGTTTAGGGTTATTGTCTGCAAAGATGTCTGACTCATTGAAATCGTCCTAACTATCGGTCCCGACCAATGCCTCAACGGCCGGCTTCAAGAAAGGCGGATCAGGGCTATCGGGGTCAAAACCCAAAGCAATATAAGGCACGTTCCACGACTCAGCCAGCAGCGATTGCCCCACTCGCATGCGCCCGCCTCTGGAATTGCTCCACCCCGGTGGTAGCAGTTGATTACTACGCAGATGGCCGACCATGCTCCGGGCGCAGTCGGCCAGGTACTCTTCATTGTCCGAGGTGGAATATTTTCGCAACACGGTAAACAACTCATATTCGCCCGACGCAGTCAGGTTCAGTTTCTGCGGCTCTGTTTTGGTTTGCACGACCTCGTCAGCAATATCCTGCAACTCACGGAGCCGCCGGGCTGCGGCTTCATCACTGGCGTCTTTGCGTTCTTTGATTCGCTTGAGCCGATCGCCAAGTTGTTGGTAAGCAAAGCGGGTTTCTTCCTCGGCTAACTCGCGGGTCAAGCTCGACTCCAGAGCGGCAGCTTTATCAGCGGCGGTGGGCAACTCGTCCAGGTTGCTCAGATAATTAGCATCGATCTTGTAGGCGGGCAGCGATTCGGCGATACTCAAAAAGCGGGTGTTTTCCTCAATTAATTGACGCGTTTTGGCCGCCAGTTCGCCGTAGGTGGTGGTTGGACCGCGCTGCCGACGCCGGTGGGCCAGATAGATAGTACAGAGCCAGTTGTAGTTGAACCGGTGAGGATACAAAACAGGATCGGGCGAGATAGCTTCCCACAGCCGTTCCAGACTTTTGAAGTTGTGTTCAAACAGTTTGGCGGCTTCGGGATCGCTCAGCCGGCGCAAGGCGGCCAGTAGACAGGCACGTGTATCCTCGATTTTGATACCCTCGAATGTTTTCATACACCGCTCCACCTCGCCCGGCACCGCAGCCTTGAGGTTTTCCCAATCGATCAACGCTTCTTCACGGATATTTTCATCAAAGTTGAGCGCTTTTTCCAAATCCTGAAACACGCCAAAATAATCTACGATCACCCCCGTTCGTTTGCCCATACTGGGCAAGGGACGGTTAGTGCGGGCGATGGCTTGCAGCAGATTGTGGTTACGCAACGGCTTATCCAGATACATTACCTGTTCAATGGGCGCATCGAAACCGGTTAACAGCCGGTCGCAGACAATCAGGATTTTGAGGGGCGGCCGCCAATGACTGCGGTCGTCGCCATAACGTTCCCGGTTCCAGCGTTCCCACTCCGACGGAGTTAGTTTAAAGTAATCAATCAATTCATCCGACTTTTGTTTGGAATAATGGAACCGAGCCAGTTCTGCCTCATCATTTTGGGCGGGCGAGATAATTACCTCTGACCATTCCGGGGGCAAGCCGCGCGCGCTAAGTTTGGCATCGAGTGCGTCTTTGTAACGCACACAGGCCAGCCGATCCACGGCGACAAGTTGGGCTTTGAAGCCATTAGGATCGGGGTAGGCCAAAAAGTGATCCAATAGTTTGTCCAGGACAGTGTCAATCCGTTTCGGCAGGCGGGCCAATTCTTTCCAGCGCGACTTTTGACGCTGAACGAAATCTTTGGCCTGTTCGTCCTCCACTTCTGTTTCCGCGCACATCTGCTCGAAACCGATGTTCAGGGACTCCTCATCCACCTCGAACGGCACTTTATCGAGCAGGTAATGCACCTCCAGGGTGGCCCCGTCTTTGATAGCCCGTTTGATGCCATAGTAGCTCAGGTAACGCTCCTGCTCACCGTCGATCATAGGGCCAAAATCGCGGTGCGTGTTGACCATCGTCCGGTCAATAGGCGTGCCGGTTAGGCCAAAGCGAAAAGCGTTGGGCAGTTTGACCCGCATGGTCATGGCGTAACTTTCGTTGCCTTTACCCTTTTGGGAACGATGGGCTTCATCCACCAGGCTGATAATGTTATCTCGCTGGCGAGGGGCCAGGTCTTTCATTTTTTGAAAGGACTGGATGGTGGTAATAACCGTGCCGCGCCAGTCGGCGTTGAGTTTTCTTTTAAGGTCTCGCACGCCCAGCGCCTTTTCCACGTTGGGATAGTCGCAAGAGTCAAAATCATCCGAGAGTTGAGTTTTTAGGTCGCGCCGGTCAACCACAATGAGTACGGTGGGATTTTCCAGGGTGGGATGCCGCCGCATTTTGTAGGCGGCAAAAATCATGGTGAGCGATTTGCCGGACCCCTGAGTGTGCCAGATCAGGCCGGTGCGGTCTTGAGCCTCAACCGGCCGGCCGATCAGCGAGACGGTCCGGTCAACCATGTCATTGACCGCTTCAAATTGCTGGTAGCGAGCAATTTTTTTGGTAACATTGCCTTTTTTGGTTTCAAAGACCACAAAATGCTGCAAAAAGTCGAGGAGGTGACAGGGTTTGAGCCGGAGTAGCCCTTTGACCGGGGCTTCCAGCGGGTCGTCCGGGTTATCGGCCTGGGGCGTGTTCCAGTAGCCTTTCTGGTCGGGGTAGAGGCTGAGCCAGCGCCCCCAGGTGTCCAGGTGGCGCTCAATCTCTTCGTGGCCGGCTTCGTGAAAAAGAATGGCGCCGTAGCGAAATTCTTCTTCATCGGCGGCGATGCAAAAGACGTTGGCAGCCAGCATCAAGGGCGCCTGGCGCTGGTAGCGATGCAGTTGATGCACCGCCTCGGTCCAATCTTTGCCGCTGGTCAGATAACTCTTGTATTCGGCAATGACCAGGGGGATGCCGTTGACCAGCAGGACGGTATCATCGCGGCACTGTTTGACGCCCTGCACCCGGTACTGGTTGGTGGCGGTGTAGTCGTTGAGATGCTGTTTGGCCGGGTCAAATTCAATGAAGAAGACCGTTTTGGCCGACTGACCCGGCGCCAGTTCAACGACGGCCCCATCCCGCAACAGGTCGAGGGTTTGACGATTGGCGGTGAGCTTATCCGGGTGGGCCATGGCTTTGCGTAGGGCGTTCACGGCCAGTTGCGCCTGAGCTTTGGTGGCGACGTCCGGGTTGATACGAATGATGGCGTCCAGCAATAGTTGCTCTACCAGCGGGTCGACCAGCGGGCGCTCAAAGGCAGCCATCTCGGCTTCGTTCCGGTAGGTCCAGCCCAGCCCCTGGTCCGAGGCCTCCGTGGAGCCGTACCCGGACAGCCATTGGATAACGGGGAGTTCGACATAGCCATATTCGCTCATGCGGCTTCCTCCAAACCGGGGTCAAACTGGGCGTTGTTGATCCGCACTTTGCCGGTCAACAGGTCATGCATCAAGGATTGCTTTAGTTTGAGAAGTTGGTCAGCTTTATCTTTTAACGCATCAATGTGCTTTCTCTGAGTGAGAATAATTGCCGATATCGCCTCTTGCTCTTCCGGAGATGGTACAGGGGTAATCATGCGTTTTAACATTCGCTGATTAATTGTGTTCAACCCTGAACTGGTAGCACATTTTGCGTTCCAGTATTTTTGCGCATATTCTGAATTCAACCATAAGCAACCGAAGTAAGGCTTTGTTTCATTGGTAGCCCGCAGTCGGAATAAATGATTCTGAAATGTTAATCCAGCAGCTTCCGGAGTCACTCTGGCGCAGCGACCAATCTGCAGACGATCAGCATGCCCCTCAACCACCAATAAATCGTCCACTTCTAGTTTTCTTGGGATAAACTCTGGACCTTTGGCCTCGAGTTCTTTGATTTCTTCTAGATTGAGTTCGTCTCGTTGAACATTTGCAACTCGTAGATATCCTCTTCGATTTAGTCGCGGATGACGATCTTGATTGATGGTAAAACCAGTTTGAATTGCAAATTGTTCTCCCAAAGTACTGATTTTCCAAGCTGATGGCACCCAGCCCACCGAAGTTCGTATGAATTTGTCGGGAGTGTCTAGCCGGCTTCTTATTATTCCGTGCTTGTCAATACCTCTGTTCAATAAATCAGCAAGTAGGCTTTTTCGTAACCCCCTCGCCCGCTCGACCGCCTCCCGCGTGCGATCGATGGCAGCATCCACGGCATCGAGGATGCGGGCGATGGCGGCTTGTTCGTCGGGGGGTGGGAGGGGAATATGCATTGCTTTAAAGAAACTATGACTTAGATTATTGAGGCCTGTTGTACCCTCGGCCGATGCACTTAGATAAGCCTGGACAGGTTCAGTACGTAACCACCGAAAAAAATATTTTGGGCTGAGTTCAGACTCATCTTTTGGTTTTGCAGCAACCAAAAAAGAAGCAAACAAAAATTCAATATCTTTGTCTATCAACACAGCATTTCCTACTCTTGCCCGGTTTCCATTAGAGCCAACAATTATTGACCAGTCACTTGCTACTCGTTTGTTTATTAAATCGTCTGGTTTTACTCCTGAAAGATGAACAAGATCATCAAGTTCCAGTCTATCTTGGACATTTCCGATACGAATAACTGGTACCGTTCCCTCACGCTGTTCCGGGTATTCCTGGTCTTTACTCCAAGAAATCCCCCTTTTTAGCTCAATAGCCTTGCCAACTGACGTTGTTTGCCATTCAGGAGGGTGAGGTAGGGCTTCAGTTGGCTTCATAGCCAATTCCTTTCAGCAAAGTTGCAAGTTCATTTTCCGCTTCCACAACTTGTTGTTCGGCTTCTTGCAGCGCCTTCAATGCCTCACCCACTTCAAGTCTCGGCTCCGGCTCAAAGGTATCCACGTAGCGGGGGATGTTGAGGTTAAACTCGTTTTCCTCGATTTCAGTCAGGTCAACCACGCGGGCGTGTTTGAATAGTTCGTCCGGATCGGCGTACAGGGCCAGCAGTTCCCGGCCCACGGTGGTGACATCGTGGCGGTCATCCTCGGCCCGGCGGCGGGTTTCGGCCATCTTTTCGTCCCGTTCGGCTAGTTTGGCGATCGGTTTGGCTTTTTGTTTCTTCAGCTTCTTAACTTTGTCGGCCAGTTTTTTTTGCTCAGCCTTATCGGTTACTTGGGCTTGTTGGGCGCAAACGGCGGCAAGCTCGGCTTCAAGTTCGGCCAGTTTGTCGGCGTGTTCCTGGTATTCGGCGGTTAGGCGCTCCAGTTCGGTCTGCTCCCGCTGACCAATCTGGCGGTGGAGGCGCTGTTCGTGCAAACTAACCAGGCCCGGTACTTTGGCGGCATCGCCGTAGGCGTGGTAATGCACCAGCATGCGCATCACATCCTGGGGACGCAGTTCGTTTTGGTTAGACAGTTCGCGATAATGGCGGGCGGCGTAAATCGTCAACACCTGTTTGCGCCGGTCGGCGGGGCGTTGCTTACGCAAAATCAGCAGACAGGCCGGCACCCCGGCGCCATAGAAGACGTTCAACGGGAGAGAGATAATGGCCTCAACCAGGTCAGACTCCAGCAACGCCTGGCGGATGAGATGCTCATCATCGGCCTTGCGCCGCTTGAGTTTGGGAT
>CALMIS010000004.1 GCA_937864185.1 uncultured Chloroflexota bacterium | reverse complement strand
GGCGCAGCATGGTGATCTCCAGGTTATCCGGAGCCGCGTCTAAAGCAGCCTGCTGATGGCGCTGGCCTCGCTCGGTGGTAAAGACGGTTTTGTAACGAGTCATAGCAAAACTCCCATAAAACAGATTAATTATGGTCTTAAAGCTGTCTTATCTAAGCCGCATCGCGGCCTAGGCTCTAATTCTGGCCACCGGCGTTAGTTGGCCGAGTTGTTGGCTTAAGCCGGCCAAAATCGGCTCAAACTGTTCTAACAGGCGGGGTTCAGGCCAGATTCTCAGGTTGCTGTCTAGCAACAGCATGGCCGCCTGACCCGTGCCGGCTAACAAAGTGATGCTCATCTCCAGGTCGTCCTTGACACGCTCCGCTACCAGAGAGCGGAACGCTTGCAGAATCCGGGCGGCAGTGATCGACAGTTGGCTGACCTCGGCCGGGGCGGTGCAGAGCAACTGCTGGCCGCTTAATTCTTGGCCGGCTTCGCGCAGAGCCACAAATTCGGCGATGGCCGTGGCATCGCGGTCACCCCAAGCCAGGAGCCGATGCTTGATCTCAGCCATTTGAGCCAGATCGTGCGTCTCGTGGATCGAGACGGCTGAGCCGGCTTGAGGCTCCAGGCTGAGATGCATGCAGGCTTCCCCTAAAGCCGCCGCTTGGGCCGCCGAGATGGCAATGACCGCGCCGGCCATGGCGTGCTGCTGCCGGCTAACTTCATCGATGAATTGGCGGGTGGATTTGGCCGAAATTGTTGGTTGCATTAGTGCCTCTATCCTTTTTTATCCCTTAATCGCCCCTTCAACCATCGCCTCAAGGAAGCTGCGCCGCGCGAACAAAAAGAGAATAACCATCGGCAAAGCGATTAAGATACAGGCGGCGGCAACCACTTGCAGGTTAATAATATTCTGTCCCAAAAAGTCGTAAAGACCAAACATCACCGTTTTAAGATCGTTTTTGGCAATCAGCAAATAGCCGGCGATAAATTCATTCCAGACATTCACAAAAGTTAGCAAAAACACCGCCATCAAGCCGGGCGCGGCCAGCGGCATGGTGATCCGGACCAAGGCGCCCACCGGACCGCACCCGTCGATTAAAGCCGCATCCTCCAGTTCGCGCGGGATGGCATCGAAAAAACCTTTGGCAATCCAAACACTGAGCGGCAAAAAGAAGCCGACATAGACCACAATGATAAAGAGCCGGTCATCGTAAAAGGGCAGCGAGGCTTTGCGCAAGGTGATCCCCATCTGGTAAAGGGCCAATAAATTGGTCAAAAGCGGCACCCCGGTAATCGCCAAAATGCCCGCCATCAAGGCGCCGTGACCCCGGAATCGGTAGCGCGAAAAGGCATAGCCGGACAAACCGGCCAGGCTCATCACCAGGAATGAAGAGACGGTGGCATACAACATTGTATTGGGAATATAGATGCGGAGCATATTGCCCGTCAGGGTAAAGCCAAACGGCCAGGTGGCGGCCGGTTTGGGAGCCAACACCCGCTCGTAACCCTCTAAAGCCCAGCGGCAGGCCCTCGGATCGAAGGCCCGGCTGGGTGTATCGCAGGGAAAAATGACCGGCGGATTCCGGGTGATATCCTGCTGGCGTTTGAAGGAAATCAACACGGTAGTCGCAATGGGCATCAGGGCAAAGAGGCAGACCACGATCAGAGCGAGGTTGACGAAAAAATTTTCCCAAGTCCGGCGCGACGGAGCAGCGAGGTGGCGCATTACAGACTCCCTTTTTCATTGACCCGGGTGACCCGGAGCGTGCCCATAATCAGCAGCCAGTTGATCACCGCGATGATTAAAGCCAGAGCCGCGGCTCGACCGAACTGGAGCTGGCGCCAGCCGATGGAATAGAGCATATAGCTGAGCACTTCAGTGGAGGTGCCCGGCCCGCCACCGGTCAGACTAAAGACCATGCCGACCCCGTTCATCCCGCTGAGAGTCAAACTAAAGAGCGCCACCACCAATGTCGGCAGCATCAACGGCACCATGATGTAGCGGACCACTTGCCAGCCGTTCGCCCCGTCGATCCGGCTGCTTTCGATAATCTCCCGCGGCACGGTCTGGATAGCGGCTAGCAGCAGCAAGGTTACAAAGGGCAGGGCTCGCCAGGCCGAAGCCATAATCAAAAAGATCATCGCCGGCGCTGGTGGAAAGGGAAAATCCCCAAACCAGGGCCGGGGTGGGACCGCAGTCAGCACCGACAGGCCGTTGGGGGGAAAGAGGGTTGGATTTTGCAGGAGGCCGGACAGCAGCCCGTAATCCGGCACCACCAGCAGCCGGAAGACTAAGCCGGCAATGATATCGGCCACAATCCAGGGGATGAACAGCAAGGTGACATACAGGCCGGTGAAGCGGACGTTGCGACTTAACAGGAGCGCGACCCCAAAGCCAATGACCATCGTCAAGCTGGCATAGCCCACCAGGAAGACAAGCGTGTGCCCCACACTTTCACTGAACAAGCTCATGCCAAACAGGCGTTTGAAGTTCTCCAGGCCTACATAGGTCCAACCCGACGGCTCGCGCTCTTGGAGACTAAGCCAGACGGTGTACAGAGCCGGATAGACCTGGATCGCTAACAGCACGATGATCGTAGGCAGGATTAACCAAAAAGGGAGCCAGTTACGCGTCCGGCCTCGTCTGGCTGGACGCGTTAAGGTCTGGGACCTGGATGTCATTCGACAGCACCCTTAAAGAGATTAGAGAATGGTTCAATCTTAAAGATTGAACCATTCTGAAAAATTACTGGACCCGGAACCGTTAGTTCCCGGCGTTATACTCTGCTTCAGTCGCCGCCAGCGCTTCGGCGATATCGGCCGTGGGATCTTCCTTGATGAGTTTGTAGATGGTGGCCATGGCCAGCTTCTGGGCTTCTGGCGTCCGCTCCAGTGAGCCATACCAGGGCCGGCAGGCGCTATTAGCCACCGCCTCGGCCGCCTGTTGGTAGAACGGCGTCTGGAAAACCTCGTCCGTTTGAGTCGCTTTGAGGGCGGGGAAACCACCGCCGGGGCCCAGCACCCATTCGGCATTCTGTTCGGGGCTCATAATCCAATTGATGTAATCGTAGGCCGCCTCCGGATTTTGCGCTCCTACAGGAATGACGAACCCGTTCACTTCCACGCTACAGCCTGGCTTTTGCCCCTCCGCCGCCAGGAAGGGCGATAGGTAAACATCCCCGGCCGCAATGGCATCGAGCATATCCTCGGCACTGCCCTTCTCATATTTGGTGCCGTTGGGCGCCGTGAGCGGGTTTACGTAGCGATAACCAAATAGACCGGTGGGGAAGGCGCCGGCCGAGGCATCTTTGAAGGCTTCCTCTTCCTGAAAGCCGCCGGCAAAGACGATTTCGGGAGCATAGCCCTTGGCCACGATTTCGCGAATAAACTCGATGGCGGCTACGTTCTCCGGGGTGTTGAGGACCATATTGCCCTGGCCATCATCGAGCGTCCCGCCAAAGGAGGCCAGCGTCGTCCAGATGAAGCGGGTTAAGCCCTCGCCATCGAAATCGGTGGAGCCAAAGAAGGTGATAGCGTACACGCCTTCCTGTTTCAGCGCTTCGGCCTTAGTCAGGAACTCTTCAGGGGTTTTGGGAAAGCCATCCGGGTAGCGATCTTTCCAAACATAGACCAGGTGCGGCCGTTCGGCGACGGGAATGCAGTAGAGGTTGCCATCCGGACCCTTGCAGGCGTCGACCGCATTCGGATCAAGGTCGGCAAACCAGGGTTGCGCTTCAGCCCAGGCTGTTAGATCCTGGACAGTGCCATTCCGGTAGAAAAGGTTGATCATATTACTTTGCCCTTCAAAGAGATCGGGTACCTCACCGCCGGCCTGGACGGCCGCGACCAGCTCGGTCGCCATCTGATCAAAGGCTTTGGGCTGGTTGACCCAGTTCCACTTGCCGGCAAAGGCTTCATTAAAGAGCGGAATGGTATTGCGCAGATACTCATTGCCCACCCGCTCGTCGCTGGCAGGGTCTTCATTGTTTTGGTCGTACTGGTACCAGGTAATAAAGTCCTGAGCCTCGGTCGCGGCGGCTTCTTCCGCTGGCGCCGCTTCTTCGGCGGGGGCGGCTTCTTCAGCCGGGGCCGCCTCTTCTGCTGGCGCCGCCTCTTCCGCTGGCGCCGCTTCTTCGGCCGGAGGCGGCTCCGGCGCGGCGCCGCCACAAGCCGCCAAAGCGAAAGCCAGGACAAATAAGATCAACCACCCATACAGCTTTTTATTGGTAATGCTAGGCATTGGATTTCTCCTCACTTAAGCTACATCTGTTGGCAGATAGGTCTTGCACTCCATCCCAAAGCTTGGCCCAAAGCTTGGCCCCAAGCTTTGGGATAATCCCGCATTGCAACAATAGCTGTCATCACCTCCTTCCCTGGCTGCTTATTCGGTTGTAAAGGCGGCTCGCTTTAGAGCCGGTAGTTGACTACGCCGTCAACGGCCCGGGCAATGTCGTCCACGCCGGGCAAGATATATTGTTCCAATTCCGGGTTGTAGGGAAACGGCACATTTTTGGTGGCTACCCGGATGATGGGCGCGTCTAGATAACCGATGGCCTCTTCGGCCAGAATGGCCGCGATTTCCGCCCCCGGCCCGGCCCGGCGATGCGCTTCGTGGACGATGACCACTCGCTTGGTCTTCTTGACCGACGCCACCAATGTGGCCGTGTCGAGCGGCACCAACGTGCGCGGATCGATCACCTCCACCGAAATCCCGCTTTCGGCTAGCTTCTCGGCCGCCTGCATGGCCGCCGGCAGCCGCCCCCCGATGGCAATCAGCGTCGCCGCGCTTCCCTCCCGCCGGATGGCCGCCTCGCCAAAGGGAATGGCGTAGTCGTCCTCCGGCACCACCCCTTTGACCGCATACAGCATCTTGTGCTCAAAGAACATAACCGGATCTTCGCCACGAATCGCCGTCTTGAGCAGCCCTTTGGCGTCGTACGGGGTGGCCGGAATGACGATTTTCAGGCCGGGCACGTTCATAAACCAGCTTTCCGGACTTTGCGAGTGTTGGGCCGCGGCTGACCCAGGCGCGCCGTTGACCACGCGAATAGTCAGCGGCACGCTGGCTTTGCCGCCGCTCATATAGCGCGCTTTGGCCGCCTGATTCACCACCTGGTCCATGGCTACGGTCACAAAATCGCCGAACATGATCTCGGCGATAGGCCGCATGCCCACCAGGGCCGCGCCTAAACTCGCCCCCACAATCGCCTGCTCTGAAATGGGCGTGTCCCGCACTCGTTTTTCGCCAAACTCTTCATACAGCCCGGCCGTCACGCCGAACACGCCGCCAAAAACCCCGACGTCTTCGCCAATGATGAAGACGGAGGGGTCCCGGCTCATCTCCTCGGCCAGGGCTTCACGGAGGGCTTCACTAAAACTGATTTCACGCGGCATCGTCATCTCTCCTTAAAAGACAGTTCCGGCGTGGGTATCGTGGTACACCCCGTCGAGCGCCGTCTCGACCGCGGGCGGCGGACTATCGACGGCAAATTGAACCGCCTCGTCCAACTCGGCCAGCACCTCGCCCTTGATCCCTTCTAAATCCCCGGCGCTGACTAGTTTGGCGGCCACCAGTCGCGCTGCAAACGTGCTTATCGGATCGCGCTGCTGCCAGGCTTCGCTCTCCGCTTTGGCGCGGTAGATCATCGGATCGCCCTCGTAATGGCCCCGATAGCGGTAGGTTTTGCCTTCGATGAACGTCGGCCCCTGCCCGGCTCGAGCCCGCTCGACCGCAGCTTGCGTCGCCTCATAAACAGCCAGCACATCATTGCCATCGACGATGACGCCGGGGAAAGCATAACCCTCGGCCCGGATCGCCAGATCCGCTACCGGCGCTTGCTTGTTTTGGGGCGTGCCTTCGCCGTAGAGATTATTTTCACAAAGAAAAATGACAGGCAGTTTCCACAGCCCAGCCAGATTGGCCGCTTCGTGAAAAGCCCCTTCATTGACCGCCCCATCGCCAAAGAAGGCCAAAGCCACGCGCGGCTCATCGCGCATTTGAAAAGCCAGGGCCGCCCCGGTGGCCGCCGGAATGCCCCCGGCCACGATGCCGTTGGCCCCCAGAATGCCCAGATCAAAGTCGGTCATATGCAGGCTGCCGCCTTTGCCGCCGCAGTAGCCGGTACTGCGGGCCGCTAACTCAGCCATCATATATTTGGGCTGGCCGCCCTTGGCAATAAGATGGCCGTGACCCCGATGCGTGCTGGTAATCACGTCATCCGGCCGCAACGCCGCGCAAGCGCCCACGGCCGTGGCCTCTTGCCCGATGCAGGCATGAATGAAACCGGGAATCAAGCCGGCTTTGCGCTCGTTGATGGCCCGCAGTTCAAACTCGCGGATCAACAGCATCCGCCGGTACAACCCAAGCAGCCTGTCCCGGCTGTAACTCTGTAACGCCGGCGTCTGAGTTATAATCTCCACCACTACCTCCTCACTCGATCAAATCAAACCAAACATTTTTCCACGCCAAGGCGCTAAGACGCGAAGACGTCAAGTTCTATATTTTTCCTTGCGTCTTTGAACCTTTGCGTCTTAGCGTTAAATTTTTTGCTCGTTGACCGAAGATCTCTCTTGCCAAAATATTAACCTGGCTGCACCCAGCCAGAACGGAAGCAACTAGCCTGTCTCAGGCTAGCTTACAACGCTTCACCCTCTGTTCTCTCCTGAAGTTAGGTCTGCTGGATGACCCGGGCCGCCGGCCATAGGGGCGGCCGACTCCCTGCACGCGTGGCTGCCGATCGAACGTGGATCGGGGTTTACTCTATTGCTTAATGACAAGCTGGCGGGGACAATTCACATCTTGGTCACCTGGCCGTTATTTTACACAACATCAGCGGCTTCCGCCAAAACTGAAAGGGGCAGCGGCTCGAGCGGTGGGCGGACGGACAAGCTGCCCACCGCCTCGAGCCGGTCGGCCTCACTGCCCGGCTCCGCCAGGGACGAGACAATCGCCCGGGCGATTAGCTCGCCACACATCCGGCCTTGACAGTTGCCCATACCGGCCCGCGTCGCCCCTTTGACCTCGTTGAGGGTGCGCGCGCCGTCTTGGACCGCCCGTTGCACCTCGGCCAGCCGCACCTCCTCACAACGGCACAGCGTCGTCTCCGGGGTAGCCAGGCGATAAAGACCGGGGCCGGGCGTAAACAGCTCACCGAGGAGCGTCGCAAAGCGCCGTTCCCGCGTCAAAGCAATATTGATCGCCGCGGCCGCTGGCGCTGCCGATGCGGTACTGAGGTGCCCCAGCCGGTAAGCCACCGCCAGCCCGGCCAGCCGGCCTTCCAAACGGGCCACGCTGACCCCGCCGAGACCGGCCCCATCCCCGGCCGCATAGACCCCGGCACAGGAGGTTTGCAGCCATTCGTCGCGAACCGGAATATAGCCCCCGGCCGCTAACTTCAGTTCGTGCCGGCAGTTGAGCAGCCGGCTAAGCTGGGTGGCCGGGACAAAGCCGTAGCCCAACAGCACCGTATCGACGGTTAAGCTCTCTTGCGTATCCGGGATGGGCCGCCAGTGCTGATCGAGTTGGGCAATGACCGCCGCTTCGACCGCATCTTGGCCTTGCGCTTCAACCACAGCCCAGCCGAAACGATAGGGCACCCGGGCTTTCCGCAGCGTGCGCAAGTGACGCCAGCCTTCGCGCAGCCGGGTACTCTGACCCCAGACCCCGGCAGTGCGGCTTAACCAGGTCCGGGCCGAGATCGTCGCTCCTTCGAGCACAGCCACGACCTCGGCGCCGGCCTGCGCCAGTTGAGCGGCCAGCGCCAACTGTAACGGCCCGCTGCCGGCCAGCAAAATGCGCCGGCCCGGCAGGACGCGTTGAGACTTGAGCAGCGTTTGGGCTGCCCCCGCGGTCATAACGCCGGGCAGAGTCCAGCCGGGAAAGGCCACCGGGCGATCGTAAGCCCCTGTCGCTAACACGAGCGTCTCGGCTTGCAGGCGTGGCGGCGCTTCCGGCCCGACCAGGCTCAGGACCCAGCCCGGCCCGGTCTCAGCCGGAAACGCGCCCCAGACCAAGGTCTCACTCAAGCAGCGCAGGTTGGCCGCGCCGGCCAACTGTTGGAATAGACGCTGCGCCTCTGCCGGCGGCGCGCCAAGCGACACGCCACTGGGCGCGCCACTTGAGACCTCGAGCGGCTGCCGGTAATACTGCCCGCCCGGCCGGCTTTGGCGATCGATCAGGACTACCTCAACCCCCGCCTCAGCCGCGGCCAGCGCGGCTTCCATGCCGGCCGGCCCGGCGCCGATAACGACCAACTCTGTCTTCTGGGTCTTTTTCATAAGCTGCCCTGATTATCCTTGGCTCTCTTCAGGCTCGGCTCGGGTGTCAATGCGCATGCCTTCCACCACCGGCGCCAGGCAAGCCCGGACGTTGGCCACGCCATCAACCGTCACCAGGCAATCGTAACACAGGCCGATGCCGCAAAACAGACCGCGCGGCCGGCCGGTCTTCAACGTGCGTCGAAAGCTGCGCTGCCCTTCGGCCAGCAGCACGGCGGCCACCGTCTCACCTCGATAAGCGGTCACGGCTTGGCCATCAATTTGCACAGTCATCGGCTCGCCGCGTTGAAACGGCGGTAAGTCAGGCAGGGGGGAATTGATCCGCATAGGTTTACCTCTCAGCGTCTCTCGAAATCATTGGAGGTTGTCCGTAAAACGTAAAACGTAATGTATCTACTCAGCCTTCATGTCATTTCGAGCGACGCAGGAGCGAGAAATCCCTACAGAGAGGGTTTGCCAAGCTACGTATCAGGGATTTCTCGTCGCTTCGCTCCTCGAAATGACATACCTGACCTGCTCTTAAAACCGCGCCGGGTTAAATTCCGCCAACGCTGCAGCCGGCTCCCCTAAAATCATGCCGGCCATCAGCTCGCTGAGCACCGGGATGGTGGTGATGGTCAGATGAAAGCAAGTGGCCACAAAAAGATTGCCGGGCCCGGGCAGCCAACCGATAGCCGGCTGCTCATCCGGCAAAAAGGGACTGGGCGCGGCCCAACTTCTGATCACCCGGACGGCCGTCAGCCCGGGGAAGAGCTGCAACAGCTCGCGGGCCATAGCCGGTAGCCCCCAAGCGCTGTTGCGGCGATGAATCTTCTGGCTCTGGTGGACCGCTTCGGTGATCAGCAAGGTGCCGCTTTGCTGTTGGGCCAGCCCGATAGAGACGGCCTGAGCCTGGTTGTGAATCGTCTCGTAGAAATCGGCCAGGCCCACGTGATGGTGGAGGACCGGTGGCAGCGGCTCGGTGATGATCGCTTCGGCGTGGGTAAACTGGACCGGCAGGTTGATCCCGGCCCGGGCTAACAGTTCGCCGCTCCAGGCTCCGGCGGTGACCACCACCGTGCCGGCGCTGAGGCGCCGGGCGGGGGTACAGACCTGAACCGACCGCTCGCCCTGCCATGCAAAGCCGGTGACTGCCGTATGCGGTTCGAGTTGGGCCCCGTGCCGGCGGGCCGCCCGCGCGTAAGCCTGGCACAGCTTTAGGGGGTTGAGATGCCCCTCCAAACACCAGGCCGCGCCCAAAAATTTATCAACCCGCAGCAGCGGTTCGGCCTGCTGCAAGGCCGGCCGGTCCAGGATCTCGGCGGTAAAGCCGTGCTCGGTTAGGTAGGCGACCTGGTCGGTCCACCAGCGCCAGTGCTTAGCCTGCTCGATCAACATCAGGTTGCCCAGGCGCCGCCACTCGAACGCAGCTTCGAGCTCCGCTTCGAGTTGTTCCAGGCGAGCCAGGCCGGCCTGCACCAACTGCATGTGGAGCCCGCGATGGCCCTCGGAGACCTGGGCCCGCCCGGCGCTGGCGCCGGAGGTGCCGCTGCCCAGCGTGTTGGCTTCCAGCAGCAAAACCGAGACCCGTCGCCGGGCCAGTTGATAAGCGAGCGCCAGCCCGGCCAGCCCGCCGCCGATGATGATCACGTCATAGGATGGTTTCAACGTTCTGCATCCCGGATTTGGTGGTTTGCAAGGATGGTCCGAATGAGTTTGGTGCGTGGGACGTGGTACGTTAACCAGAGTTAAAAGAGTCTGTCACCACGCCCCACGTTCCACGTCCTACGTCGATCGTCACGTGCCTTCAATATCCCGATCATACCTCAGCCTTGCCCTCAACTCTCTTCAGGGCCCTCCCCGATCCGGCGAGAAGGGTTGCCAATCCAGTTCGGTTTGGCCGTTAACCACGTATTGCGCCACCAGCTCCCCCACCAACGGAGTGATGATGACCGTCGATTTAAACGCCGTCGCCAGAATCAAGCCCGGGATATCCTTGACCGGCCCCAGCAAGGGCAGGCCATCGGCCGTAAAGGCGACCGGCGCCGCCCAGCCGCGCAGCACCCGCCGGCGGCTCAGGCCCGGAAAGTGACGATCGGCCAGGCGCGCGATGGCGGCCTGGCCGGACGCGGTGGCGCCGGTCCCGAACTCGGTGGTGACCCGGGCCGCTTCTCCTAACAACCAGTGTCCCTCGGCCGTTTGAGAAATAGCCAGAACCGCCGGGGCCTGATCGAGCTCGCCGGCCTCGTGAGCTGCTTCAAAGAAGGCGGCCGAAGCCAGGTGAGTGTTGAGGCGCTGCTCCGTTGGCTCGGTGACGAGCGCCTGACCGTGTACATGTTGGACCGGCCAGCGACGGCCCAAGGTCTGGCCTAAGCGGGCGGTCCAGGCGCCGGTGGTCAAGATTACCACGGGCGCGCTCAAAGAATCATGCTGCGTTTGCACGCCGGTCACGCGCCCGCCGTGGCGTTCAACGCCGGTCACGGTGGTGTCCGTCCGCACGGTCAAGCCCAGGCGGCGCGCCTCGCGCAGATAAGCCCGCAGCAAGGCGAACGGCCAAACCTGGCCTTCGGCCGGGTGGTAACAGGCCCCCAAGAACGCGCGCGGGTCGAGCAGTGGTTCGAGCCGGGGCAGGTCCTCGGCCGGGACCAACTCCGCTGCGATCCCGGCCGCATGCAGCCGGGGCAGGCGAGCGGCCATCAGAGCCCACTGCGCTTCGTTCTCGATTAACAGCAAGCTGCCCAACCGGCGATAACCGACCGGCGCGCCTAAGCGTTCTTCTAAATCGGCAAAGCGGCGATAGCCGGCGGTGACCAGCGGCAGGCTGTGCTCCAGCTCCGCGTCTTGAACCTGGACGTTACCATAATTGGCTCGCGAGGCTCCCGCCGCCACGCCGCTGCCCTGCTCCAGCAGCGCGGTCTTTAGGCCGGCCGCCGTCAAATGATAAGCGACCGCGCAGCCAATATAGCCGGCCCCGACCACGAGCGCATCGTAGGTGTGAGTCATAGACAAAGTTAAGGCCCCTCGCGCCTCTCCCCCGCCATTGTAGTGGACAGATCAGCAATTGACAAACTGGTTGGAAGTGACAGTTCGAAGGCTTCGCTGGCGACCTCCATGGAGCCTGATTCGTTTAAGTGCGGTTTCAAGTTTTCCAGGAGCCGGGGTTTAACGACCTTGGCGTTGTCTGGGCTAAAGCATTTCCCGGCTGATCGCACCCGTACCGGCATCGACTCATATCATTTCACGGCTGATCGGATCCGCCTGGGAGTCGAATCAGGTCGTTTCACGCGTGATCGGGTCTGACGCAAAGTCGAATTAGGTCGTTTCACGGCTGATCGGACCTGACGCGGAGTCGAGTCGGGTCATTTCACGCCTGATCGGTTTTGACGCGGAGTCAAACCAGGTCGTTTCACGGGTGATCAGGTCTGACGTGGAGTCGAGTCGACTTGTTTCAAGCGTGATCGGGTTCGCCTCGGAGTCGAGTCGGGTCGTTTCACGGGTGATCCGGTCCGCCTCGGAGTCGAGTAGTATTGTGGCTCCTGTGAAAATAGCGCCGCAGGCCGGGGGGCTTGGGGGGTAGTACCCCCA
>CALMIS010000003.1 GCA_937864185.1 uncultured Chloroflexota bacterium | reverse complement strand
GGCGGTGGTCGCCGAAGCCGGAAGCCCACCCGCTTTCAGCGGTGGGTAGCTCACCCGTACTGCTCTCGAAGCTGCTGCGCACTGCCTAACCTGGATGGTCACGTCCATCGCGTCATCACCTGGTGTCCTCATTTCAACTTCGGTCAAAAGTCTGGACAAAAAACTAAAAAGCCTCCATAATCTTTTTGAACGGAAGAGTCGCCGAAAATTGATATTGCCACCCGGAGAAGCGGACCTGACTCGGCGAGAGGAGAGACAACCATGGTAGGCGCTAATCCCTTTGTCCACCGTGGCCCCATTCGTGACCCCGATTATTTTTACGGACGCCGGCATGAAATTGAGCAAGCCTTGGCTCTGCTACGCAGCGCCCAGAGCGTGTCCGTCATCGGTCCCCGGCGAATAGGCAAAAGCTCGCTGCTGTTCCACCTAGCCGATCCGGCTGTGTTCAAGCAGTATGGCTTTGACCCAACCCACTGCTGCTTCATTTACATTGCTTGCGAGAGCTGGAGCCATCTGCCTCAGACCGACCTTTATGCCTTGATTCTCCAGGAACTCGAGGAAGCTTTAGCCCGAGCCGGTCACACTTTCGACCTCAACCTGCCCGCCGCGGCGGCGACCACTTACCGCACCTTGGAACAGGCGATCCGGACGGTCGTGGGCCACCAGATCCAGCTCTTCATTGTGCTGGATGAGTTCGAGGCCCTGAGTGTCAATCCTCATCTCGATGTCCACTTCTTTTCCGGATTGCGCGGCCTGGCCACCCGCCACGGCGTTGCCTTTATCACGGCCTCCACCGAGCTGTTATACGACCTGACTTACATTCAGGCGACTGTCCTTAGCTCACCCTTCTTTAACTTTTTTGCCCAAATCAGGCTCCACCCATTTTCGCAACCCGAGGCCAAGGCGTTACTCCAGGAGCTGGCGGCCAAAGGAGGGCTCGAGTTCAGTCCCACCACCATCGATTTTCTCTACGGGCTAGCCGGTCCGCACCCCTTCTTTGTCCAAGTGGCCGGGTACCATGCCTTTGAAGCCAGGGCGCGCCAGGCTGCGCCACTAGACGAGACCGACCTGGAGCAGGTGCGCCAACGTTTTTTGGTCGAGGCCGAGCCGCATTGGCGCTACTTCTGGCACAAGCTGATGGCTCAAGATCAGAAGTCCCTGGCTATGCTGCCGGTGGCGTCACCGCCGGAGGTGAAGCGGCTGATCGAGGCCGGGCTGGTGGTGCGCGAGGGGGATACTTTTCAGCCGCTCTCCCCGGCTTTCCGTGACTTTGTGGACCGCCAGCCGATGAGCAGCTTGCTGCAAGCTCCGCCCATTATCCTGGATAGTGACCGGTATCTTGCCCTCTGTCGTGGGCGGGTCCTGGCGTTGACCCCCACCGAATTTACCCTGCTGGCCTACCTGATTATCCATGCCGGCCAGGTTGTTTCCCACCGCGATTTAGAGGCGCACGTCTGGCCCGATGAATCCTATGTTAAAGACCCCGAGCGCCTGAAGTCGACGCTCAAAAGCTTGCGCCGGGCTCTGGGCAGTGAGGCCGAGTGTATTCAAAATGTGCGAGGAGTTGGGTATCGATTTAACCCCACCTGAGCGAGTCTGTTTTCGTCCCATATTTTTCACCTAATCCCCCTCAATCCCCCCTTTGTGACCCTTTAAACTCCTCTTCTTTTGTAATACACTAGCGCGTATTGGATATTGTTATGGGCTGGTGATACGGTTCGGCCCAACAGGTTTGTTTGACCGAGGCCGCTTTGAGAAACTCCTTGGCAAACTCTAACCCAACCTTTCTGACCACCCTTCAGGGCCGTTGGCTCAACCTGGCCAGGCTAGTTTGGTTCGCCGTGACCTTCATGGCGACGGGTATGCTGGTGATGGGCCTGCTGGCCCTGGCCGACTCTCTGGCCGACCCGCCCCCCGAAACGGTGCGTCTGCTCCAGCAACTTGGCCTCTCGCTGGATTTGTTCGTCGGCTATGTGGTGGCCTACCATGCCGTCTTTGGCCTGGTTTATCTGGCTCTGGCCGGGCTGGTCTTCTGGCGCAAGTCTGATGATAGACTGGCTATTTTCATTTCCCTGGCCATCCTGTCAATCGGCCTGACCGAATTGTCCCAATTTGGCAATCCGTTGCTAAACCGGTACCCGCTGTGGTACTGGCCGATGAATGGGTTACAGGCTTTTGCCTATGCCGCTACCTTGACTTCCTTTTACCTTATGCCTGATGGCCATTTTGTGCCAGGCTGGACCCGCCCTCTGACCGTCATCTGGAGCGGATTGATGCTGATTTGGCTCTTTTACCCAACCGCGCCTTTCAATCCGGTGCATGGTGAGACCTGGGAGCAAACGCCGCTGGCCTCGCTGCTGGTGACTTTGTTCTGGTACAGTACCGGTATCTTTGCTCAACTCTACCGTTACCGGCGCGTCTCCTCTCCGACGCAGCAACAGCAGACCAAATGGGTGGCCTGGGGCTTTGGAATTACCACACTGGGAGTACTGGTACGCTACGGACCCTTGGCCTCTCTCTCTGCCTTTCAATCCCCGCACGTCTGGGATTTGTACGATGACTTAGTCGGTCTCCCGCTTGGCGGGCTGTTTATGGGGGCCGCGCCGATCACCATTGGCCTGGCCATCTTGCGCTTCCGGCTGTGGGATATCGACCCGATCATTAACCTGACCGTCGTCTACTTGACCTGGACGGTTTCGCTCGGGCTGATTTATGTTGCCAGCGTGGGCCTGTTCCAGTGGCTGATCTTGACCTTGTTCGCCGGGCAAGCCGGGCTCACCTCTCAAGAAGTCGGGTTGGTGCTCCTGCTGTCAACGTTGCTCGTGGCCGCTTTGTTTCTCCCGCTGCGATACCGCGTTCAAAGCCTGATCGACCGCCTCTTTTACCGGGAAAAGATCGATTTCCAGCAAGCTTTTAGCCAGTTCTCGGCCGAGGTACGGCTGATCATCGACCTGCCGGCGCTTTTTAGGGTCGTCGTCCAGCGGCTTACGGATCTGCTGCCCAGCCGCCACGGGGCGATTTTCTTGGGCGATGGCGACGCGTTCCACTTGGCCGAAGCTCGCCATCTGGCCCCGGATCAGTTTACTTCCTTGCCGCTGAGGGACGATGACCTCGCTCGGTTGCGGAGCGGGCAGGTTATCTCGCTACCTGAAGACAGTCTTTTTCCCCTACTCCTGCCGCTGACCGCCTCAAAAGCCGGCGGCAGCGAGTTAGTGGGCGTGTTTGGCCTCGGTCCTCGCCGCTCGGAACAGCCCTACTCCCAGAAAGATCAGGCCTTACTCCTGAGCCTGGCCGAGCAGGCCGGCACAGCCATCGCCGTGGCCCAGTTGGTTGAACTGGAGCGGCAGGTGGCCGCCTATCGCGCCTCGCCGCCGGGCCGGGCTGAGGCCAAGGCTGAGGCGCTGCTCGACCGGCCCCAAACGGCCTTGCTCGACTTGCACCGTCTGGCCGGCCAGGTGGAGCACGAGCCGGAGCAGGCCGGCCTGCTGAGCCATCTGCCCCAAGCCCTGGCCGAGCGGGGCGCCCCGGCCCTGGCCCGGCTGGCGGAGGGGTTTAACTATCTGTGCGCCGGCCGGTCCGCGCCAGAGATGTTGCCGCTGGGGCTGCGGACCCTAACCGAGCAACTCGACTCTGCCTCTCCCTCGGCTGCCTCCCCTAATGGCCGGTGGCAGGCCCTGCCCGAAACGCTGGTCGTCTATCGCCTGGGTCAGGCCATGCTCAAAGTCAATACCACGGCTCAAATTGCGGCGCTGCTGCCTCAGTGGGTGGAGCCACCCGCGGCCCAACCGGCGGCTGGTTCCGACCTTGCCTCAGCTTCAACAAACCCCACCCGGCTGGAACCGGCCTCGGCGATCCCGACCGGTTTCCCGGGTGACCTGGCTCGAGCGCTGGCCGAGCTCCGGAGCGTGGCCCGGAGTCTGGAGGCCGTCGAGCGGGTTGAAGCGGTCGAGGATAAGCTGTTTTACCTGGCCCAAGCTCTCGACGATTTGGGGCGCTGCCAGCGCCGGCTGTCCCCCCCGTTAGCCTTGCCGGACCGGTTGATTTTCCAGGCCATTATCGAAACCTGGACCACCTGCGTCACCGCCGCCCTGCAGGCCGGGCAAGGCCAGGCCCAGTTGGAGCTAAGCCAGGTCGCCCGCCAGGTCGTGGCCGCCGAGCAAGTCACTTTGGCGGTAGAGGTCACCAACCTCGGGCGCAGCCCGGCCACTCAGATCGAGATCGAACTCTTGCCCGGTCAGGGCTACCAGGTGCTGGACAGCCAGGCCACGGTCGATTTTCTGCCGGTTCATCACTCGACTCGGCTCCACTTTCTCATCCGGCCCTCCGCCCGGGACCTGCTTCAGTTTCAGTTTCAACTGCGCTACGCCGACCGGGAAGGCGCCGGTAAAGTCCAAACCGCGACCGGGGCGCTGCGCCTGTTGGCCGTGCCCGGCCAGTTTGAAACCATCCCTAACCCGTATGCGCCGGGCCTGCCCTTGCGCCAGCGCAGCCCGGTCTTCTTTGGCCGGGACGATCTGTTTTCGTTTATCCAGGAAGCCCTGGCTGGGACGACCACCGGCCGCGTGCTGGCGCTCATTGGCCAGCGGCGGGTGGGCAAGACCTCGCTGGCCCAACAGCTTCCGGCCCGGCTGGGATCAGGCTACGTCACCGTCTATCTGGACGGCCAGTCGCTGGCCATCGACCCGGGTATGGCCAGCTTCTTTTATGACGTGGCTCTGGAAATCGCTCAGACGCTTGAGATGCCGCCCCCACCGCTCGAGGCGTTCCAGACCCGGCCCGGGGCCACCTTTGAACGAGACTTCTTGCCCCGGGTGTTGAAGGCGCTCGGCGACCGGCGGCTTTTGCTCCTTTTCGATGAATTTGAGGAGTTGGAGATGCGGGTGACCAGCGGCTATCTGGAGGCCTCGATTTTCTCTTATCTCCGCCACCTGATGCAGCATGTGGACCGGTTAGCCTTTATCTTCGTCGGGACCCACACCCTGGAGACCTTAAACCCGGCTTACTGGTCTGCCTTCTTCAACGTGGCCCTGTACCGGCGGGTCAGCTTCCTAGAGGAAAACGCGGCCCGAGCTCTCATCACCGCTCCGGTCGCCCCGCAGCTCGTCTACGACGATCTGGCCCTTGACAAAATGCTGCGGGCGACGGGTGGGTATCCCTATTTCTTGCAGTTGCTGTGCCATATTCTGGTCAGTGAGGCCAATCGGGCTGAGCGCAACTATGTGGTCCTCAGCCACGTCAACCAGGCCCTGGATCAGGTCTTGGAGTTGGGGCAGGCCCATTTTTTCTTTCTGTGGGATCAGTTGAC
>CALMIS010000002.1 GCA_937864185.1 uncultured Chloroflexota bacterium | reverse complement strand
ACCCGCCTGGCCGACACGCTCGGCTTTATCAACACCCGCTTCGACACCCAGGTCATCATGTTCGATGTCCAGATCGACCGGGCTGTCCGCCGGGCCACCGAGCCGATGGCCGAGATCATGTACACCGTTCTGCTGCGAGAGCTGGATTACGCCCAGGATTACGACGTGGCCGAGCTGGAGATTGAGTTGGAGGCGGAAGGTCGCCTGGCCGACTTTGTGCGGATCTGCGCCCGGCTGCACAGCAACCAGAGAGACAAGGTCATCCCGGTCGACTCGGTGCCAATCACGCTGGCGGGCGTTGATCCGGTCGATTACGCTATCTGGCGCCGGATACGGACCGGGGCCCAGCGCATCCAGCGGGCCAGCGCCATCTTGAACGAGTTAGACTCCCAGACCTACCCCAGCCCGGACTCCTGGGCGGCCTCGCTGCGCACCGAGAGCGATATCACCGTGCGCGTCCTGGTTAACCGCACCTTTGAATTGACCGCCCGGCGCCGGCCAGGCCATGCCGTCATCTTCATCATCGACGAGGTCGGCCAGTACGTGGCCCGCAGTGGCGAAAAAATCGAGAATCTGCGGGCGGTGGTCGAACACTTTGGCCAGGAGAGCAAGAACCGGGTGCTGGCCGGCCAGGCCATTGCCCCGGTTTGGGTCGTGGTCACCTCCCAGGAAAAGCTGGACGAGGTGGTGGCCGCTATCGATGATAAGCGGGTGGACCTGGCCAAACTACAGGACCGCTTCTCCATCCGGATCGACATGGCCCCGGCCGATATCCGGGAGGTGGCCACCAAGCGGGTGCTGGCCAAAAAAGAGCAGGCCGAGCCGGTACTGACCCAAAAGTTTAACCAGGCCCAGGCCATGCTCAAGACCCACACCCGCTTAGAGCGCACCAGCCGCCGCTCCGAGGTCGAACTGGCCGAATTCATTCAGTTCTATCCCTACCTGCCCCACTTCTTCGATCTATCGATCGACATCGTCTCCGGCATCCGGCTCCGGGCCGGTGGTCCGCGCCACATCGGCGGCAGCGCCCGGACCATTATCAAGCAAGCTTACGAGATGCTGGTCAGCGACCGGACCGCTCTGGCCGACCAACCGGTGGGCGTGCTGGTCAGCCTGGACCGCATCTTTGATCTATTGGAAGGCAACCTCTCCAGCGAAAAGCAGAAGGATATGACCGACATTGCCCGCCAGTGGGGCGACGACTCCTGGCCTGTCCGCACGGCCAAAGCCATTGCCCTGCTGGAGCACGTGCGGGACCTGCCCCGCACCGAGGTCAACCTGGCCGCCCTGCTCTACCGCCGGCTCGACGGCGAGTCCCCTTTGCCGCCGGTGGAAGAGGCGGTGCAGGCGCTGCGCAAAGCTCAGTTCATCCGCCAGACTGAAGAGGGCTGGAAGCTGCAGACGGCTCAGGAAAAAAGCTGGCAGGCCGAACGCAATGCCCACAGCCCCAACCCCAAGCAGCAGCACGACCTGCTGGAAGACCAACTGCGCACGATCTTCTCAGCCGGGACGCTGACCCGCTATCGCTACCGCAATTTGCGCAACTTCCGGGTGGGCGTGAGCTGGGACAATCGCAGCCTGACCGGCGGGGACACCCAGATTCCCTTGTCGCTGCGGGTGGCTGATGGCGAGGATGTCTTCCAGAGCGTCGGCGACCAGGTCCGAGACGATAGCCGGGTCGAGAAAAACCAGGTCTTCTGGGTCATGAGCCTGACCACCGAGATCGACGAAATCGTGACCGAGCTGTTCCGCTCCCGGCAGATGGTCGGCAAGTATGACCAACTGCGGGCCCAAAACAAGATCACCAAGGAGGAGTCGACCAGCCTGGCGGCCGAGAAAACCGAGGTCCTGCGCCTGGAGGAGCGGCTCAAGGAGCGGCTGGAGAGCGCTCTGACCAAGGGGCGCGGCTTTTTCCGGGGGGTCAGTAAAGATGGAGCCAGCCTGGGTAAATCCCTGAGCGAAATTTTCAAGGGTATGTTTGATTACGCCGTGCCCGATCTCTACCCCAAGCTGGAGCTGGGCGCCCGGCCGCTGAAAGGGACCGAACCCCAGGACATCCTCAAAGCGGCCAATCTCAACGGGCTGCCCAAAATTTTCTACGATGCGCCCGATGGGCTGGAGCTGGTGGTCAAGGAAGGCAACAAGTATGTGGTCAACCTGAAAGCCTCGATTGTCAAAGAGGTGGCCGAGCACCTGGCCCGGGAACACTCCTACGGCAACAAAGTGACCGGCAAAACGTTGGAGAGCCACTTTGGCGGCCTGGGCTACGGCTGGGAGCGAGAAATCCTGTGGCTGGTCCTGGCCACGCTCCTGCGCGGTGGGGCCATCGAGGTCACCTACCAGGGCCGGCGCTACCGCAACCATCTGGACCCGCAGGTCCGGGTCCCCTTCAGCGCGACCAACGCCTTCCGGGCCGCCTCCTTTGCCCCGCGCAAAGCGCCTGATTTGCAGACGCTGGTGGCGGCGGCTCGCCGCTTTGAGGAGTTGACCGGCGAAGAAGTGGATGTCGAGGAGAGTGTCATGGCCCAGGCCTTTCAACGCCTGGCCCGGCAGGAGCTGGAAAGCCTGCTGCCGGTGGAAGCCACGGTCAAAGCCCACCGCATCCCGCTAAGCGATCCGCTAACCGAGTACCGGCTGACGCTGGAGACCATCCTCAACAGCGCCTCTGACGACTGCGTCAATATGCTGGCCGGCGAAGGGGCCAGCTTCCAGGCCCTGCGCGAGCAGGTGGCCGCCATTCGCAAAGCGACCGACGAACAGGGGCTGGCCTATCTGCGCCGGCTGCGGACCGCGGTCGAGCAGATCTGGCCGCAACTCAAAGAAGAAGCAGACGAGGCCAACCGGGAACAACTGACCGGGCAGGCCCAATTACTTAAGGCGCGGCTGGCCGACGGGACCTTCTACCGGACCTCGCTTGAGCAAAACCAGGCGCTCAACGGCCTGGAAACAGCCTATCGCACCTTGTACGAGCAGCGCCACAGCCAGCGACAGGAGGTCTTTGGCCAGGCCATCGACGAGGTCAAAGCCCAGCCCGACTGGCTGGAAGTACCCGCCGAGATGCAGACCAGCCTGTTGAGACCGCTGACCGATCGCGACCATGCTCTCGATCTGCCGGCCGGCAGCCTCACCTGCCAGGTATGTGGCGCCAGCCTGTCCGAGATGAACTCCGATATGGCGGCGGCCGGCTCCTTGCGCTCGAGGATTTTGCTCCGGGTCCAGGAACTCGTCCGGCCGGAGGAGCAGATCGAACGGGTGCGGGTAGCCGATGTGGCCGGTTTGGGTAAAACCCTCAGCACCTCGGAAGAGGTGGAAGAACTACTGGATCGGTTGAAAGATCGCCTGCTCAAGTTGATTGCAGCCGGCGTAAAAGTGGTCTTGGAGTAAGCTGATGCTGTCAGAAATCACGATGCTCAGTCCGCGGCAAACCTTTGAAGACAACATGCGCCCGGCGAAGCTCCTGCTCCAGGTCTACCGCCTGCTCGACTCCAACGATACCATCCAGACCCAGGGCGAGCTGGTTGAAGCCCTGCGGCGCGTCGTCCGGGCGTCGGGTGAGGAAGACCTGATGCTGGTTTACAACGAGATCTTTCTCGGCCTGGTCCGGGAGCGGGCCCAACTGCCTCGCTCCACCCTGCGCCAGACCACCCTGTGCCATCTGCTGCGCCAGGCCGTGGTCGCCTCTTGCACGGCGTTAGAAACCTACCTGCCGATTCTGTTGCGGGCCAACCTACCCATCCTCATCCGGGCCAAAGGTCGGGATTTTGTGCCGCGGGGTGACCAGACCCTGCAAGAGTACTTTGCCGATTTGCGGTTTAGCCTTGACGACACCCTCCGCCTCCTGGAGGACCCTAATCCGGCCCTCTATATTTCTGAAAAAATTCTGGGGCTGGCTAGCTTCAGCTATCTTAGCTCCCGCAAAGGAGTTCACGTGGTTGGGGCCTTACTGGGCTTAACCAAGCCCTGGGACGAAATCGCCGAACACCTGAACCGGGACAAGAAGGAGCTAATGAAGACAATGGACGAGACCGTCCGCCGGCGCAACGACATCGTCCACCGGGCCGACCGCTCCCAGGACGATCCCGGCGGCGACGCCCAATCCATCACCTTCGCCTGGACCCAGCAGGCAGTCGATACCATCAACCATATTTGTTTGGCGTTGGATGAGCTGGTCGTTGTCCAAATCGGGCTGATGCAGGCGATGATTGGGGAAGGGTGAGGGATAGCCACAGAGACGCAGAGACCGCGGAGAAGAACCTAAAGACTCTCTGTGCCCTCTGTGTCTCTGTGGCGGAAGAAAAGAAATGAGTACCAAAAAGCAAGACAAAAACGATACTCCTCATCTTGACACTCACGGCGGAGCCTCCATCGGAGGCAATGTAAACACCGGTGGCGGCGACTTCATCAGCCGGGACAAGCATGTCCACGGCGACGAAATTCACGGCGATAAAATTATCTATCAAGGCCCTGCCTTCTCCCCGCTCAACTACTGCGGCGACATCGCCGACATCATCAGCTTCTACACCGACAAATTCGTCGGCCGGGAACAGGAGTGGGCTAGGATAGCTCAGGTTGCCGGGCAAGAAACACCGGGCTATCTACTGGTCGAAGCCCCGGCTGGCTACGGTAAAACCGCCTTGATCGCCCACCTCATCCAGCGCCACGAGACGGATCGTTGGGCATACGGACCCAAGCCTAACCTGCTCTACTTCTTCATCCGCCAGGAGGGTCAGCGCCACACGCCGAAAGAGTTTTTGCGAGCCCTCAACTCTCAACTCCTGAACTTGCTCAACCAACCCGACGGCGTCCCGGTAGACCTGCCCTCGCTGCGCGGTCAGTTCAGCGAATTATGGGTGCAGGCATTGACCCAAACCAGCCCGGATCACCCACTGTTGTTACTGGTGGACGGCCTCGACGAGCAGGCTGCCGGCGAGCTCACCATCGCCCACCTGCTGCCGACTAATCTGGTCAACTATGTCCACGTTGTCGTCACATCCCGCCCCAACCCGGAGCCGCTAACGCAGACAACTTTGGAGCATCCTTTCAGGCAGGCCGGGGTTTTGCATCTCCATACGTTCGGGGAGAGCGAAATCCAGACTCTTTTGCAGGAGTATGGCGCTGCCACCGATACCGCCACGAAATTGACGTCACGGGTGCTGTCGATCACTCAAGGCGAACCGCTCTTTGCTCGTTTTGTCTGCCGGGAGGTGGCTGAACAAGGCGAAACGGCCTTGATCAAACTCGAACAGCACCCGCCCGCTGACGTTGAGGCTTACTTTCGCCAACAGTTCAAGCAGTTGGACAAGCTGTTCGAGGGGGATCTGGCCTGGGAGATTTTAGGGTTGTTGACCGTCACTTTGGGTGGTGTCTCGCGTGAAGAAATCGCTGAAATATTAGGCGCCGGCAAACGTCGGATCCGTAAAGCCATTGAACCGATCCAGCGCTTTCTGATTGGCCAGGATCGATTCGAGTTGATGCACCTGCAGTTGCGCAAGGTAGCAGTCGAGGAGTTCAGTGCTGGTGAGCGGGCAGTCTATCGGGAGAAGTTGCAGACCTGGTGCCGAAGCTATCAGGAGAGAGGTTGGCGCACAGACACACCAGGTTACATCTTGGCTTACTATGCTCAACATTTAGTTGAGACTAATCAATATGAAGTTCTATACGATTTAATTAGCGCAACCTGGATGCGGGTAAAATTCGAGGCTACAGGCTCTCATCGTAGTTTTATTCTTGATTTAGACCAAGCCATTACCGCGGCATTAACTGAGACTCCGTCGAACTTAGTTCAAACTGTTCGCTGTTGCCTCATTTATGCTAACTTGGTTGAAGTGTCAGAAACAATTCCACGCAAAATTCTGGGGATGTTAGCCGAACTGGGACGTATAGAGCAAGCCTTGAACTATGCGAGGCTGATGCCAGAAGGCATATATCGATCTGATGCTTATCTATTGATTTCAGATGCGCTGATTGAACAAGATAGGCCGCAAGAAGCTCAAGCTACATTAGAACAAGCGTTAATAGGCATAGATTCAGTGAAGTATAACGAGGATCGGGCCTCGGTTTTGAGTCAGGTTAGCTTTAATCTGGCTTTGATCGGGGAGAATAAACAGGCTTTGCAACTGATTGAGCAGGTATTGACTATGGCAACAGAGGGTGATGATGTTACTCTGCCATCTGAAATAATTTGGACTTTGGCCACGTTGGGTGAATTTGATCGCGCTTCGGCTTTAGTGAATTTGCTTCGAGATGAGGTAGGAAAGATAAAGGCTTTAGTTCATCTGGCGCGTACTTTAAATGAAGTTGGAGAACGATCAAAAGCCCTCAGCCTGTTTGATTTAGCAGTGTCTATAGCAGAAACTACAGAGTCATCAGGATACGTAGGCCAAATTGCACAAATTTTAACTTTTGAACAAGCGGTAGATCACGCTTTAGTGATAGTCAGTACAATTGAATCTCTAAGGGAAAGGGTTTATACCCTCACCAAAGTGGCTACTATCGTGGCCGGGGCCGGCGATTTAACCAAAGCGATGGAGGTTTTTGATCAAGCCTTTGTTGAAGCCAAATATAATGTGTTTGATTTATGTGACTTAGCCCGGGCCTTATTTAAAGTAGGGGATATAGAGCGGGCAATGGTAGTCATGTCTCGGATCCCAGATCTGTCAGAGTGGGAGACTACAGCTTATCAAACCGCCACCCGTTTATGTCAGATGGCGGAAACCTTTGTGGAAATCAAGAGAGAATCAAAGGCAGAAGAAATCCTTGCTCAGGTTTTGAGTATCATGGAAAAAATCGAAGAGCACGAGGATAAAGTCTACATTCTCAGTCAAGTAGTTCAAATAATGACAGAGCTGGGCCTGAACATACAAGCGCTTGATATCTTTGAACAAGCGTGTGATATTGTTAAGGAGATTGAGGCAGGTTGGGAAAAAGCATCTGCCTTGCAAACGCTGGCTCAGGTTTCATCTGGACTAGGAAATCATCCGCTCACTATCGAGGTAATAAAGCAAGCGTTTATGACAATTAGTGGCCCGACCAAATGGGAGGAGTTTGATCGGATTATGCGGGTTTTGGTTAAAATAGATGCGTTTGATCAGGCACTAGCCCTGATCAGAGACATTAACAAAGAGCAGTATAAAGACTCCATCTTGTGCCAGTTGGCTTGGGCTGCAGCCAGACAGGGCACAGTAGAGCAAGCACTTGTCGCTGTCCGAACGATCTCAGCCCAGAGGGATCGATTAAAAGCCTTGCAAGGCATTGCTCAAATTTTTATCGATATGGAGAAATCGGGGCAAGCAATGGAGATAATTGATCTTGCTGTTCTGGAAGCAGGAAGCTTTGAACATGAAAGTACAAAGCTTCCTGTGTTAAATGAAATGGCAAAGACCCTGATTCAGTTGGGATATTTTGATCGTGCCTTGACAATTATCAAAGCTATCAGAAACGATAAGTTGAGAGCGGATGCACTAAATGAACTAACCCAACTTATATCACAGCCGAATATACTTGACCAAATTCTGGAGGTGGCCCATAACTTTCACGACGAGAAAAATCGCGACGTTGTATTAAGAGGTGTATCTCAAGCCCTGGCCAGGACAGAAAGCTTTGATCACGCTCTGGCGATAGTGGATCTAATCAACAGTGACCATGAAAAGTTTGATGCGCTGTCTGGGATAGCCACAACAATAGCCGGCAAAGAACATATTAGAAACGCTCCTGAGATCTTATCCAATTTCTCGGAGGTTGTTCAGGCACTCATAAGTACGCGATCTTTTGCATATGTGCATCTTTTAGACGATACAGCTCAAGCTTTAGCCAGACATCAGCAGGTAGATCAAGCTTTAGCCCTGATAACAAAGATTGAGAATAAGTCTGAACAAGTGCTTGCCTTAGGCGGAGTCATAAAAATTTTTATTGAGCAAGGGCGTAGATCTGAAGCTTTAGAAATTCTTGATCAAGCAATAGAGATTGGTTCGTCAATTAACGACTATAGAATCTACGCTTTAAGAGGTCTGGCTGAAATTCTTATAGAGAAAAATCTATTAGATCAGGCTCTAAAAGTAACCGAGGTGATGGGGTTTGAAGAAAAAAGAGTTTCAATATTGTGCAAAGTAGGACATATTTTGCTCAATGAGGGTGACAAGGTTCGGGCACAAACAATTTTCTTTCAGGCTTTGGACGTAGCAACATCGGTTCCAGGCCGCTCTATCTTGGGGATTCATGTAGATTCTGAGAGATTATCTGCTTTAAGTGAAGTTGCCCAAGCATTCATAGAGATTGGGGCAATAGGCCAAGTCATGGAAATTGTAACAATGATTTCACAAACAGGTGAGGGCAACAAAGATTTTGCTTTAAAACCAATAGCCCAAGCATTAGCTAAAGTGGGAGAATTTGGTAACGCTATAACAACCATTGAAACACTGGCAAACGTCTATCAAGGTATTGATGAATTACCCTCAGGCATGGACATTAAACAAGCTTTAGCTATGGAAATTATTGATGGATTGGCCCAAGATGGAGACATTGAACAAGCCTTAGCTCTAATTGAATTATTTGAATTGAACAAAGCGAAAGTCCTGTTACTTCCTGCTATGCTTGAGGCCAGACAATTCGATAGGGTATTAGCCATTGCGAAAGAATTTGAGATTAGTCAGCCAGAAATAGGTTTTTTGGAAACGAATATTTTAGTCAGACAAGCCAAAGCTTCGGCAGACTCCGGTGACACATACACCACAATGAAGCTCGTCGATAAATTGATAATGGATATTCCTTCTGTTGAGCATAAAAAGTTGAAAGTTGGGGTCTGGCGTATCTTGGCTGAGGTGATGCTGACACTTAATCAACCCGATCGGGCTCGTAAATATATGGCCAATGCCTTTAATGTTGCTCGCTTATTTGGCCGCAAAGAGACACTCCAGATGTTAGGGGAGAATGTATCAATTTTAGCCACTCTCGACCACGACCAAACCCTCTGGCAAATCTACCAAACCATTATAGAAGTCGAAAGCTGGTGGGAGCCGCAGACCACCTAACACCGTAAACCATGGACAAACCGCTCCGCAACCAACTCTACAATACCGTGGTCAAATGCCGCCGACTGCTCGAAGAAGATCTAACCCAGCAGTTGGAAGGCAGCTACGGCATCCACGCCGGCGGCACCATCGAGCCGCTGGCCGGCTTGAGCCACCTGGACGCGGTCGGCCGGGCCGAGCGACAGGAGATCGAGGCGGCCATCCGGCACGAGGAGGTGGTCATAAACCGTGCCGCCGGAACAGGCAAAGCCGCTCGACGGGAGGCGGTGGCCCGTTACCTGCGGGAGAGCGCTTTCACCTTGCTCAACCGGCTGGCCGCGCTCAAGCTCATGGAGCATCCCGGCCGGGCTTTAATCCAGCCCTCGCTGGGCCAGGCGGAGCACTCCAAGGGGTTTGCCCAGTTCAGCATGATTTGCCCCGAAGCGATCCGGGCCGAGCCGGACGGCGGCTACCGGCTCTACCTCGAACTCCTCTTCAACGACCTGGGCCAGACCCTGACCGCCCTGTTCGACTGCACCCTGCCGACCTCGATCCTCTTCCCGACCCAGCCCTGCTTGCAGGAGCTGTTGGCCTTGCTGAATGACCCGGCCCTGACCCCGGCCTGGGGCGAGGACGAAACCATCGGTTGGATCTACCAGTATTTCACTCCCGGCGAGCTGCGCGAGGAAGCGCGCAAAGCCTCCAGCGCCCCTCGCAACAGCTACGAGCTTTCCTTTCGCAACCAGTTCTACACCCCGCGTTATGTGGTCGCCTTCCTGGTCGATAACACCCTGGGCCGGCTGTGGTGGCAGATGCGGGCCGGGGAGACGGCCTTGGGGGAGGAATGTAGATATCTTATCCGGCCGCCGGAGGTAGCCACAGAGGCACAGAGCACACAGAGGGATAATCAAAATGATGTCAGTGATCTCGGTATCTCTGGGGCAAAACCCGAGTCTTCAGTTCGGCCGCCGGAGGTAGCCACAGAGGCACAGAGCACACAGAGGGATAATCAAAATGATGTCAGTGATCTCGGTATCTCTGGGGCAAAACCCGAGTCTTCAGTTC
>CALMIS010000001.1 GCA_937864185.1 uncultured Chloroflexota bacterium | reverse complement strand
GCTTAAATCCTTATCAGTCAGTAGACAACGGTGCGTCCTGAACTCTTGATAGAGCTGCCAGGTTTTTGAAACCTGACAGGTCAAAGGCCCCGCTTGGAAAGGCCAAGCCATGATTAAAAGTAAACGTACATTAAGACGTAAAGATAATTTACCCCCATCGAGTCCGGTGGCCGGCGGCTTTCAACGGCCGGCAAACCGCCGGCTAAAGCCACGGTCCGGGAACCGGACCCACCCCCGTGTGGCCCGGCAGCGAGCGGAGCTCGCCACCTGTCTCTACAACCTGAGCGTGGCGCTTTCCGAAGCCTTAACCCCGAGCCAGGTAGCGGACGTAGTCATCCGGCAGGGTGTCCCGGGGTTGGGGGCTAAAGCCGGTTCGGTCACATTTTTCAATGAAAAGCAGAATCAATTAGAAGTGATCAGCTCGATCGGCTATCGGCCGGCCCAGCTCGCCCGCTGGTCGGCCTTCCCCCTGACGGCGCCCGCCCCTCTGGCCGACGCCGTCCGGCTGGGCCAACCGATCCTTGTTTCTTCCCCCGACGAAATGAAAACTCGCTATTCCAATCTGACTCTGGATCTTAGCTCCGACCATCGGGCCTGGGCCGCTATCCCCTTGATCGTCGAAGAGCGGGCTATCGGCGCCATCGGCCTTAGCTTTGCCGTAAGCCGCGCCTTTGGCCCGGAAGAAGTTGAATTTATGCTGACGCTGGCCGGGCAGTGTGCCCAGGCTCTGGAACGGGCCCGGCTTTATGAAGCTGAGGCCTGGGCCCGGGAGGAGGCCGAGGTGGCCCGCCTGCACCTGGCCGTTTTGGCTGAAGCCGGCAAGCGTCTGGCCTTCTCGCTCGACGAGCAAGCGACCCTGACGCAGTTGCAGGAGATGATTGTGCCTGCCTTCGCCGACCAATGCTTTATTGACCTCCTGATCGAGGCCAAGTCCGTCCGGCGAATGATGTACGCGGGGGCCGGTCCCCGCCAAACGCCCGCAGCGCCCCCTTACGCACTTCGCTACCCGGTCGATCCCCATTATCCCGATCACCCCGTGCTCCAGGTCATCCGCACCGGCGAGGCTCAGCTCATCTCCGAGATTGCCGAGGCCCACCTATCCGCCTTTGCCCACGACGTCGAACAGCTTGACCTAATCCGGCAGTTGCGGCCGGAGTCGGGCATGATCGTTCCGCTTACGGCCCAGGGCTGCACCTTTGGGGCCGTCTCCTTCATCTGGACTCGGGCGGGCCGCCGCTATGACTCAGCCGACCTGATTTTGGCCCGGGACCTGGCGAACCGCGCCGCGCAAGCCCTGAACAACGCCTACCTCTACCGTCAAGCCTTGACCGAGATTGCCGAACGCAAGCGCGCCGAGACCGAGCTGCAGCAAAGCGAGCAACGCGTCAAGCGGAAGCTGGACAGCATCCTCTCTCCGGCCGGGGACATCGGCGATCTGGAGCTGGCCGACCTGATCGATGCCGAGACCATCCAGTCGCTGATGGAGGATTTTTATGCCCTGGCCCACATCCCGATGAGCATCATCGATCTCAAAGGCCGGCTCCTGGTCGGCGTCGGCTGGCAGCAGATTTGCATGAGATTCCATCGGGCTCACGCCGAGACGTGTGCCTACTGCGTGGAAAGTGACACCCAACTCTCGAGGGGCGTACCACCGGGCGAGTTCAAGCTATACCGCTGCAAGAACAACATGTGGGACATTGCCACCCCGATCATCGTCGGGGGCCAGCACGTCGGCAACATCTTCTCGGGACAGTTCTTTTTTGACGATGAGCCGCTGGATTACGACCTGTTTCGGGCTCAGGCCAGGCAGTACGGCTTCGATGAAGCCGAGTACATCGCCAGCCTGGAAGAAGTGCCCCGGCTGAGCCGGGAAGCGGTCAACAGAGGGATCTCGTTTTTGATGAAGCTGGCCCACATGATCTCGCTGTTGAGTTACAGTAACATCAAACTGGCCCGCTCCTTGGCGGAGCGCGAGGCCTTGATGGACTCGCTGCGCCAGAGTCAGGATCGGTATCGCAGCCTGTTCCAGAACAATCACTCGGTGATGCTGCTGATTGACCCCGAGAGCGGCGACATCGTTGACGCCAACCCGGCCGCCTGCGCTTTTTACGGTTACCCTCACGCCGAAATGACCGGCCTGAAAATTAGCCAGATCAACCAACTCTCCCGCGAACAGGTTCAAGAGGAGATGGTCCGGGCCCGGCAAGAACAGCGCAACCAGTTCTTCTTCCGCCATCGCCTGGCCGATGGCCAGGTGCGCGAGGTTGAAGTCTTTAGCGGCCCGATCGAGTTTCAGGGCAAAAAGTTGCTGTACTCCATCATTCACGATATTACCGAGCGCCGTCAAACCGAAGAAGCGCTGCGCCGCTCCGAGGAGCGTTTTGCCAAAGCCTTTAAGACGAGCCCGGACGTGCTCGTCATCAGCCGCCAGGTCGACGGGAAAATTTTGGAGACCAACGAGCGCTGGGAAGACCTGTATGGCTCGAGCCGGCAGGCGGCCATTGGCCAGACCACCCTTGGCCTCAATCTGTACGTTAATCCGGCGGATCGCTTGCGAATTATCGGCCAACTTCACCAGACCGGCTCGGTGCGCGATTATGAACTGGACATGCGCCACCAGTCGGGCGAGGTCCGCCATGTCAGCGTCTCGGTGGAAGCGATTACGATTCAAAATGAGCCTTGCTTGTTGACCATCGTGCGCGACATTACTGAACGCAAGCGGGCCGAGGAGACCCTCAGAACCGCGTTGGCCGAGGCGGAGGAAGGCAAGCGCATGCTGGAAGCGCTGTTAGAGTATGTCCCTGATGGCATTACCATCGCCGACGCGCCGGACATCACTATTCGTCACGTCAGCCGGTATGGTCAGAATCTGCTGGGCGGGCCGCACCAGGGTTGGACCGCCACCCAAGTGGCCCGGCAGTGGCGGGTCTATGAAGCCGATGGGGTCACCCCACTGCTGGAAGCCGAGCTGCCGCTGGTGCAGGCCATCCGCTACGGGCAGACAGTCCGCAACAAAGAGGTGGTCCAACTCAATGCTCAGGATCAACCCCTGTCGCTGTTGTGCAACGCGGCGCCCATTCGGAATCAGGCGGGCCAGATCGTGGCCGGCATCGTAGCCTGGCGGGACATCACCGAGCGCAAGCAGGCCGAAAATGAATTAATCATCAGTGAAAACAACCTGGCCGCCTCGCAGGAGATTGCTCACGTGGGTAGCTATTCCTGGGATTTAAAGAAGAACCAGTTGGTATGGTCTGATGAGCTATACCGGATTTTGGGGCTAAGCCCGAAACAAATCCAGCCGGCCTATGACACCTACATCAGTTTTATTTATCCGGACGATCGGGCAGAAGCGATCAGGAAAATCAGACGGGTGATCGAAGAGGGCTGGACCGAGCCGAATGAGCACCGGATTGTGAGGAGCGATGGGGCCGTGCGGGTTGTGCAGGTCCAAAGCAAAGTATGGCAAAAGAATGACGACGAACCAGGTATCATTTACGGGATCGTTCAAGACATCACCGAGTCCAAGCAGGCCGAAGCGGCCCTGCGCCGGAGCGAAGAAAAACTAAAGGCTCTTTTTGAATCGCTGCCGATCGGAGTCTCCATCCTCAACGAAGAGCTCAAGATTCAACGGGTCAATCCGGCTTTAAATAGAATTTTGGCTCTTTCAGCCGAAGGTCTCTCTAAAAGCAGTTACAGTAAAAGAGCCTATTTGAGAAGGGACGGCACTCCGATGCCCCCGGAGGAATTTCCCAGTGTCCGGGCGCTCAAAGACCAACGGATCGTCGAGAACGTAGAAATCGGGGTGGTGACCGAGAGCGGCGCGGTTATCTGGACCAATGTCAGTGCCATGCCGCTGCCCTTCCCCGATTGGCGGGTGGTGGTCACAACCTCGGATATCAGTGACCGCAAGCAGGCGGAACTGGAGTCACAGCGAGCCAAAGAACTGGCTGAAGCCGCTAACCGAGCCAAGAGTGACTTTTTAGCCAAGATGAGCCACGAGTTGCGAACTCCGCTCAACGCCATTTTAGGCTATGTTCAAATTTTCCAACGGGATCGAACCTTAACCTCCAGGCACCAAGAGCGACTTGAGATTATCCACCAGAGCGGCGACCATTTGCTGCAGATGATCAACGATATCCTGGACGCGGCCAAAGGGGAAGCGGGCAAATTAGAGCTAAAACCAAGCCCGGTTTTCTTGCCTCACTTTTTAAGAATCTTGACCGATATGGTCCGGGTCCGGGCCGAACAAAAAGGTTTAACCTTTACCTATCATTTTGACACCTCCTTACCGGGCGGGGTATTTGTAGACGAGAAGCGGTTGCGCGAAGTCTTGTTGAATCTTTTGAGCAACGCGATCAAATACACCGAGACTGGCCAGGTTGAGTTAGCCGTGACAAGCGTGACGTCACTCAGCCAAGAGAGGACCGGCCTGCGCTTCCTGGTCAGGGACACCGGCGTCGGCATTAGCCCGGAGGCTATGAACGACATCTTCACCCCCTTCTTTCAAGTGGGTGATCTCGCCGCCCATGTCGAAGGCACCGGGCTGGGCTTAGCCATCAGCCGCCATCTGGTGGAGTTAATGGGCGGCGAACTGCAGGTCAGCAGCCAGCCTGGTCAGGGCAGTAGCTTTTGGTTCGATCTGGAGCTAGCGCCGGTCGCCGTCGAAGTCTCGCTTCTGCCCGTAGCCAACTCAACCCAGTCGATCGTGGGTTTCAAAGGGGATCCTGTTAAGATTTTGGTAGTCGACGACCGGCGTGACAACCGACTTTTACTGCGTGAACTCCTCTCACCGTTAGGCTTTATCATTAGCGAGGCCGCTAATGGCCGGGAAGCGCTGAGGGTCGTCTCGACCACCCCCCCAGACCTGATTCTGCTCGATCTGGTCATGCCCATGATGGACGGCTTTGAAGCCATCCGCCACATCCGGCAAACGCCGACGCCTGCCTATCTCCCCATTATCGCCGTCTCGGCCAGTGTGACGGGCAATGCCCGTGAGTTGTGCCAAACGGCCGGAGCGGATGATTTCCTGGTCAAGCCTGTCGATCTCGCGGAACTGTTTTCTTGCCTGGAAACTTACCTGAAGTTGGAATGGTGCTATGAGCACCCGCCCCTCCAGGAGCCTGACCTGCCCGCCGAGGCGCAAGACCTTGTTTTGCCGGCTCCGGAAGATCTGCGGCTCTTGCGCGATTTGGCTGAGGATGGCTTGATTACCGGCATCGAGAACCTTTTGAGCAAGATTAACCTGGCTGACCCAGCCTACCGACCTTTTGTCCAGCACGTCAGCCGGTTGGCCGGCCAGTTTGAGTTTGAGAAAATTATAAGTTGGGTTGATCAGCATTTAGAAAGGAAAGATCACTGATGGATATACACCAACCTCAAGATGACACCCTTTTAATCGTCGACGACAACCTCAAGAATCTCAAAGTCTTGTTGGATTTGTTGAAAGATCATGGCTTTGATATCAGCGTGGCCCGGAATGGCGAAGAAGCGTTGGAGCGCGCCGGCCGCCGGCCGCCTGACCTGATTCTGCTGGATGTGATGATGCCCGGCCTGGATGGCTTTGAAACCTGTCGTCGCTTAAAGGCTAACGAGACGACCCGAGAGATTCCGATCATCTTCATGACCGCCCTGACCGATGTCGAGAGCAAGCTCAAAGGGTTTGAGGCGGGGGGCGTGGATTATGTGACCAAACCGCTTGAATATCAAGAAGTGATTGCCCGCTTAAATACTCATCTGACCATCCGGCGGCTGCAGCAAGATCTGGCCGACAAAAATGCCGAACTCCAGACCAAAAACGAGCAGTTGCAGCAAGCCCTTGACCAGGTCAAGCTGCTCAGCGGGCTGCTACCGATCTGCTCCAACTGCAAGAAGATCCGGGACGATCAGGGCTACTGGCAGGATATTGCCGTCTACATCCGGGACCACTCCGAGGCCGAATTCACCCACGGGATCTGTCCCGACTGTATGCGCACGCTATTCCCTGAATATCAAGCTTAGACCCTATTCCACCCGGAACGGTCCTCATCGTTATTGAAGCAGAGGCACTCTTTAGATATAATATCGCCGATGGATACCTCTGCCCTTTTGAGCACGAAACTCACCCCGCCCCGGCTACGCGCGGCGCTGGTGACTCGCCCCAGCCTGCTGGCCCGGCTGGATGAAGGCCTTGACCACAAGCTCACCCTGCTCTCAGCGCCGGCCGGCTTTGGCAAAACCACCCTGGTCAGTGAGTGGTTGGCTAGTCGCCGCGAGCGCGAGGGCGCTCCGGCGGTGGCCTGGGTCGCTCTGGACGCCGGGGACAACGATCCGGTTCGCTTCTGGCGCTATGTCCTAACCGCCTGCCAAACTTTCGAAGCCGAGCTTGGCCAGTCGGCCCTAAGCCTACTGCATTCGGCCCCGCAGCCGCCTTTTGAAGCGCTCCTGACCGGCTTCATCAATGAGCTGGCCCGGCTAGCCGGCCGATCTGTGCTCGTTCTGGAAGACTACCATCTCATTACCTCGCCTCAAATCCACGAGGCGATGACCTTTTTGCTCGACCACCTGCCGCCCAGCCTGCATCTGATCATGCTTACCCGCAGTGATCCGCCGCTGCCTTTAGCCCGGCTGCGCGCCCGCGGGGAACTCAATGAACTGAACGCCTCAGACCTGCGCTTTTCCCTGATCGAGACCCAAACTTTTCTCCACCAGGCTCTGCCCGGGCCGCTTTCCGCCGAGGCGGTCGAGCGCTTGAACGCGCGGACCGAAGGTTGGGCTGCCGGGCTGCGCCTGGTGGCCCTGACCCTGCAAGGGCAAACGCCGCCGGCGAGCGTTGAACAGTTTTTGGACTCGTTTAGTGGCAGCCACCGGCCCATTCTGGAGTACCTGGTCGAAGAAGTGCTGGCGCTCCAGCCGGAACCACTCCAGGAGTTTTTACTCCAGACGAGCGTATTGATCCGGTTGACCGGCTCTTTATGCGAGGCCCTGACCGGCCGGACCGACAGCGCTCAAGTACTCGAGGCGTTGGAGCGGGCTAACCTGTTTCTCATCCCGCTGGACGCGGCCGGCCAGTGGTATCGCTATCACGCCCTCTTTGCTGAGGCGATGCAGCACTCGGCCCGCCACCGGCTGGGCGAGGTCCGGCTGCGGGCATTGGCCCGCACCGCAAGTGACTGGTACGCTGCCCAAGAGCTGCTCTTCGAGGCGGTCGAGTCCGCGCTGTCCGCCCAGGCCTTTGATCAAGCCGCCGACCTGATTGAACGCCTGGTCGCCCCCCGGCTGGTTCAAAACGAGTATCACACCTTGCGCCGCTGGCTGGAGCAACTGCCCGAGACCGTGCTCCGGCCGCGCCCCAGCCTGGGCTTGATCTACGCCATCGCCATCCTTTTCACCTCGGAGCGGTATGCCCCCGAAACCTTTGCCCTGCTTGAGCCGCCGCTAGCTATGGCTGAGCAGCAGTGGCAGGCTGAAGGCCATCGGGCCAAACTGGGTGAGGTCTTGGCCTTCCGCTCCCTGGTCGCCTGGTTTCAACGGGATCTTAGCCACACTTTCTCCGCCGCCAGACAGGCCCTCGAGCTGTTGCCGGCGGAGAATGGGCAATGGCGGGGGATCAGCCTGATCTTTGTCGGCCTGGAGGAACTTTTAAACGGCCGGCTGAACGCGGCCCGGGTACTCCTCCGGCAAGCGCTGGAGCTATCCCAAAGGGCCGGCAATATCTACGCCATCCTCGACGCCAGCCTGTTGCTCGGCCGGGTTTATATGGAACAGGGTGAGCTGCGCCGGGCGGCTGAACTCTACCATCAGGTGCTGGCCCAGATAGAGCAAGCGCCCATGGATCGAGAGCTGGCCCAAGATCGCCGGGGACGAGCCTTGATCGGCCTCAGCGCGCTTGAGCTGGAGGGCAATGCCCTGGAGCGCGCGGCCCGGTATGCCGCCGAGGCCCTGGCTATCGAACAGTCTCAGGCCGATGAAGCGCTTCAGATCGAAAGCGCGCTGGCCCTGGCCCACACCCAGCACGCTCAAGGCGAGACAGCGCTGGCCCGGCAGCGGTTGCAGGCTTTGCTGCCTCAGATCAAAAGCCCGTTGCTGCTGCGCGAGATCGAGGCCTGGCAGGCCCGGTTCGCCCTGGCCGGCGGCGATCTGGCGGCAGTCCGGCACTGGCAGGCAGCTCGGCTCCAACCGGACGCTCTGCCTCGCCTGCAACAACAGCAGGAGGCTATGATCATCGCCCGGCTGCATCTCGTTCGAGGTGAAGCCGACACAGCCCTGCGCCTGCTCGAAGGCTGGCCGGCCGAGGCCGAGACCCAGGGACGTGTCAGAAGCCAGGTCGAGATTAAAGTCCTGCTGGCCCTGGCTTATGCCGGCCTCGCCGACGAGGCTCAAGCCAGAGCTATGCTCATCCAGGCCCTCAAGTTGGCCCAGGCCGGCGGCTACCAACGCCTCTTCCTCAACGAAGGGAAACCGTTGGCGACCTTGCTTCAAGCCGTTTTGCCCGAAATCCAAGAGACAGCGCTGCGGGCCTATGCTCGCCGCCTGTTGCTCGCCTTTGGCGAGGTGCCGGTTCAAGCAGACGGGGTCGCCGCGGGTCTGGCCGCGCCCTTGATCGAGCCGCTCAGTGTCCAAGAGCAGCGCGTCTTGCGTCTGCTGGCGGCGGGTCTCTCCAACCCGGAGATTGCCGAAGCCCTGGTCGTCTCGGTCAATACCATCAAAACCCAAGTCCAAAGCATTTATCGCAAGCTCGACGTCCACAGCCGCGAAGCAGCCGGCGATAAGGCTCGGCAGTTGAAGCTGCTCTGACAACAGCGCCGTGAAACGGGTTTGCAGCCCACCCCTGGATCACGTCCCAAGCTGCTCCTTTTTTGCCCTAGCCTCGCTTTATAACCTTCACCCCTCTAATCACCCGCTCCGGGTGATGACGGTTCACCCTCTGGTCCGCTATACTTCACGTTAAATTGGTCTGAGACCGTTAGCCCAAGGCCAGGAGTTGTTTCCGATGAACCTAGAAAACAGCCGAGATTTTACCGAGCGCCTTGACTCTGCCACAAGCGGGCGTCTTGTCTTCAGCGCGGGGGCGGGCGGAGTCAGTCTCCACGCCGACCCGGCCCTGCCGGACCTCTGTCGCGCCCATTTTGTGGGCCAGATTCCCAGCGTGCGGAGCCGGCAAGGGCTAGTGACCATTCAGTACCGCCGCTTGTCCTTCTTCGATTGGCCGTTTGCCTGGCGTGAGCCGGCCGCCGAGGTTGTGCTTAACGGCTCGCTGCCGTGGGAGATCGAGTTCCGCGATGGTGTCTCCCAGCTTACGGCTGATTTGAGCCACCTTCTCCTCCGGGCCCTCGACTTGAGCAGTGCCAGCCAGGTGCTGGTCACCCTGCCCCCACCAACGGATACCGTTTATGTTCACGTCTCCGGCAGCGTCAGCAACTTTTCCCTGCGGCGCCCGGCCGGCGTGGCGATCCGCTTGCACATCGGGGGCAGTGCCAGCAACTTGACTCTGGACGAGCAGCGATTCGGGGCGGTGGCCGGCGGCCTCCGTTGGCAGACCTCCAGCTTCAATAACGCCACCGACCGGTATGACCTGACCATTTCCGGCAGCGTCAGCGATCTAACCCTGGCCAGTCGCTGACCGGCGGCAGAGCACAACTTTTTCGGCAAAGCCTCGTATCACCTGATAGAGCTTTACTGGAGAGGAAACGATGCAACTTTTTATCGAACCGTTAAGCGAGCGCGAACTGGAAGTGCTGCACTGGCTGGCTGCCGGCGCCTCAAATCGAGAGATTGGCCGGCGGCTCTACATCCAGGAAAGCACAGTCAAGCGCCATGTTTACAATATTTTCGGCAAGCTGAATGTCCGCAATCGGACCCAAGCCGCTTTAAAGGCACGCACCCTGGGCGTCGTGGAACCTCAGCCTCACCTCCTGTGAAAATAGCGCCGCAGGCCGGGGGACTTGGGGGTAGTACCCCCAAAACTCATTTTCATTCCCGGTATCGAACCCCCGGTTCTGTCGGTCTCCTGTAAATATTCTCCCGCGCCGCCAGAGCAACGGCCTGGGGTAGGGGCGTAACATTTTACGCCCCTACAGCAGCCGGGCATAAAGCTTACAGAAAGGACAGCCCCTATGAGTGTCATTTGGCGTAAAGTTTGGTTTGATTTATGGCACAACAAAGCTCGCACCCTGCTGGCGGTGTTGAGCATTGCCGTGGGAGTATTTGCCATCGGGGCCATCTTTGGCATGGTCGATCAACTCCTACCCGGTATGGATCGCTCTCATCAGGCCAGCCAACCGTCTCACATCTCGATGACTCTGAGCGATCGGATCAGCCGGGAGACGGCCGATCGCTTGACCAACATTGCCGGCGTCGATGATATCGAGGTGGCCAACACGGTCTCGATCCGCTACAAAGCTGAGCCGGACGACGAGTGGCAAGCCGGCTTTTTACAGATGCGGGCTGATTACGACGAGCAGTTATACGATGTGCTGCGCCTGCAAGCCGGCCGCTGGCCGGACAACAATAACCTGGCCATCGAGCGACTATCCAGCGAGGCTTTTGGCCTCGACCTGGGGGATGAGGTCATTTTTGAAATGGACCAGACCGACCGGGCTTTGCCGATTACCGGCAAAATTCGGTCCGCCTTTGTGCATCCGCCTCAGTTTGGCGGCCCGGCGGTCTTCTACACCGATGCGGCAGGGCTGGAGCGGTTCAACATTCCGGCCGGAGAGTTTGGCCTGCTGCTGATCCGGGTCACGCCTTACCGCTCTGACCTGGCCCGCGAGGTTGCCTCGGAGATCAAAGATCGACTGGGCAAGGAAGGGGTCGGGGTAGCCTTTACCACCTATCAAGATCCGGCCGAGCACTGGGGCCGCATGTTTCTGGAAGGGCTGACCGTCGTCTTGCGAGTTTTGGCCGTGATCGCTTTGTTGATGAGTGTCGTTCTGGTCACGAATACCATGGCCGCGCTCATTACCCAGCAGATCAACCAAATTGGCATGATCAAAGCCCTTGGCGGCAGCACCGGCACTATCTTGACCCTCTACCTGGCGACCGTGCTGATCTACGGGCTGCTGGCCTTTACTCTGGCCCTGCCCCTGGGCGCGCTGGTCGCCTTTGGCCTAAGTCAGTGGTTCCTGAACGCCTTCAACATTGACTACGACACCTTTCAGGTCTCGTTCCGGGCGATTGGCTATCAGGCCGTCGCCGCGACCCTCATCCCGGCTCTGGCCGCGCTGTGGCCGGTCTTAACCGGGGCTACGATGACAGTCCGGGCGGCCATTGCCACCTACGGTCTGGGCGGCGACTTTGGCTCCAACCGGCTGGACCGGGCCATCGAACAGCTCGGCAGCCGGATCTTCTCGTCGCCGTATGCCATTGCTTTGGGCAATATGTTTCGACGCAAAGGGCGCCTAATCCTGACCCAGTTGGCCCTGATCGGCGCGGGAACGATGTTCTTGATTGTGATGACCCTCTCCAGCTCCTTGACCCACACCCTGGACACCGATCTCAACCGGCACCGGTACGATCTGCACCTGGGTTTTGAAGAGGCGCAAGCCGCCAACCGGGTGATGAGTATGCTGCGCGGGGTACCCGGCGTAGGCGAGGCCGAGTTGTGGTTCACCGCCCCGGCGGCCGTTTTGAAAGAAGGCCAGCGGCTGCAAGAGGCCGGGGTCGGAGCGGAGATCATCGGTCTCCCGGCCGCAAGCGACTACTACCGGCCGCTGTTGATCGCCGGACGGTGGTTTCAGCCGGGGGATGGTCAGGTCATCGTCATTAGCCAGGATCTGGCTGACGATCATCAGCTCCACCTGGGAGACACCCTGACGCTCAATATGTTTGAGTTGGGTGATGGCCGGTGGCAAGTGATCGGCATTTTTGAGGTTATCTTCAGCGATGGTTTTGGAACAACGCCCCTTTACGCTCCTTTAGAGGCCGTGGCGGCTGCCACTAAGCAGTATAAAGAAGGCACCCGGTTACTAGTGCGCACGACTCGTAATGATCCGGCGGGGGTGGAGGCGATCTTTACCCAGCTCAAAAACCTTTATGAAGCCCGGAATATGGATACCAACGTCTACACCTCCGGCACAACGTTCCAAACTCGAGCCGAAGCCCTCAGCCAGTTCAGCTTCATCACCACCATGCTGTTGGCCCTGGCGATCATTGTGGCCCTGGTCGGTGGGATCGGCCTGATGGGCTCGCTGTCTATCAGTGTCATCGAGCGTACGCGGGAAATTGGCGTCATGCGGGCGATCGGAGCCCGGTCGCGCGCGGTGATGGGTATGTTTATGCTGGAAGGGATTTTGCAGGGCTTGTTGAGTTGGGTGGTCTCGGGGCTACTATCCTTTGCTCTGTTCCGGCCTATGGCGAATGCGCTCGGTTACGCCATGTTTGGAGCCAACCTGGACTACCGTTACGATACCGGCGCCGTCTTCATCTGGCTGCTTGTGATCCTGCTCATCTCCACGCTGGCCTCGCTGATGCCGGCCCTCAACGCGACGCGCGTTAGCGTCCGCGAGAGTTTAGCCTACGTCTAACGGCCAAATCCCCTCAAATCCGCCTCTAATTACGACATGATCTGTCGTATACTTAGTTTAGAATAAGGTTGTTATAGCTTTTCAGATAATCATTTTGAATTTCGGAGATTGGTTCAATCTTAAAGATTGAACCAATCTTGAGCTTATTCCAAAACATTTTCTGAATGTCTATAGTTACCCGCGGACAGACCGAAGGAGAAGGTGCATGGTTAATACGGCTACCCGCTTGATTACCCTGGTGATGTTGCTTCAACGCCGGCCCAACCAAAATGCCACGCAACTGGCTCAAGAACTGCAAGTGTCGGTGCGGACGGTGCAGCGCTATATCAACATGCTCGATGAGATGGGCATTCCCGTCTACGCCGAGCGCGGGCCTCACGGGGGCTATGCTCTGGTGCGGGGCTATAAGATGCCGCCCCTGGTTTTCACGCCGGAAGAAGCTGTCGCCATTTATCTGGGCGCCAGCCTGATCGAAAAGATCTGGGGCCCTCTCTATGGAGAAAGTGCCCGGGGCGCCCTGGCCAAGCTGGATAACGTCTTACCCAACGAACAGCGGCGGGAAGCGCTTTGGGCTCGCCGGAGTTTGCTGGTCAGCGGTCTCCACCAAATCGATCCCCTTCTATCCGCGCCGCACTTGGAGACGATGCACACGGCCTTACGCGAGGGCCGGCGGGTCAGGCTACTCTACCGGGGCCAGCACCAGCCGGAACCTCTGCAGCGCGAGGTCGATCCTTATCTGCTGATCCACCACTGGGGTTGGCAGTACTGCCTGGGCTACTGCCATCTGCGGCAGGCTATTCGGGCTTTCCGTCTCGATCGAGTCCAGGAGCTAACCTTGCTGGACCAGCCCTTCGAAATCCCGGCCGATTTCGATCTGCACGCCTACCTGGCCGACCAGCCTTTCCCTGGCTCGGAGATTCAGGTCCGCCTCGCCTTTACTCCGGACGTCGCCCTGGTGGCTTTAGATAACCAGGCCTACTGGGATACTTTAGAGACCCAGCCGGATGGCTCGATCATCGTCACGTTTACGACGCCCGATTTGGAACGGGCCGCCAGGATCGTTCTAGCCCATGTCGCTATGGCCGAGGTCTTGGCCCCTACGGAGCTACGCAACTTAGTGTACGAGCGGGCCAAGGCTATCGCCGCCCGGTACGCTCCGGCAGAAGACCTCGCTTAATTGAGTTGGAATAGAAGAGAAGAAAGGAAGCTACCAATGAAAAAGCAAACCGTCCATGTCTTTGTTTTTGACACGCTCGCCGATTGGGAGCCGAGCTTTGCCATGGCTGGGATCAATAACCCGGCATTTCAAACGCAGCCCGGCCGGTATGAGGTCAAGACCGTCGGTCTGGACTCCACGCCGGTCAAAACGGCAGGCGGAGTCACCCTTCTGCCCGATTTGACGCTCGAGCAGCTTGAGCCGGAACAGAGCGCCATGTTAATTTTACCCGGTGGCGAGGCCTGGGATAAGGACCAAAACCGTGAAGCGGCGCTCAAAGCCAAAGAGTTTTTGGCGGCCGGCGTCCCCGTAGCCGCCATTTGCGCCGCCACGGCGGGCTTGGCCCGGATCGGGCTGCTGGATGATAAACGGCACACCAGTAACGCCGCCGAGTATTTGCAGGCCACCGGTTATCAAGGCGCGGCCCTCTATCAAAACGAGCCGGCCGTAACCGATGGCCAGCTCATCACCGCCGCTGGCACGGCGCCCCTTGAATTTGCCTATCAGATCTTCAACAAGCTGGCACTTTATTCGCCTGAAATGCTCGAGGCCTGGTATGGTCTGTTCAAAACCGGCGATCCTTCTTGTTTTTATCAGATGGCAACGGCGGTCGAGTGATTGTTATGGCATCTATGCTCGAGTTCCATACTCAACCCTCAGCGATAACGTCGGTAATCGTTAAAGTCAGAAAGGAGTATAAAGAAGACCTATGTTACGAGGACTGACCACCGTTAGTTTTTGGGCCGCCGATTTGGAGGCGGCGAAGCAGTGGTACACCGAGCTGCTGGGCCATGCCCCTTATTTTGAACGCCCCGGCCCCGACGGCAAGCCCGCCTACATCGAGTTTCGCCTGGGCGACTACCAACACGAACTGGGCATTATCGACAGCAACTTCGCCCCCCAAGGCGCAGCCGGGCCGGGTGGAGCAGTGGTCTACTGGCATGTAGACGACGTGGCCAAAGCCCTGGAAAAGGCCAAAGCGCTGGGGGCGACAGACTATCAACCGCTCACCCAATGGGGCGAAGCGGGCTTTACCACCGCCTCTGTGCTCGATCCCTTTGGCAACATCCTCGGCCTGATGTATAACCCCCACTATCTCGACATTCTAAACTCAATCAGGGCCTGATAGCCCACATAAATCTAGAAAGCGGCTTAAGGCCGCCGGATCACCTTCAACCCGGATGAGGCCTTTGGCCATGGCCTCATCCGGCTGAAGTTGGCCGGTTAACAAGGCCAGGTAGGAGGCAATATCGGTCTGGAAAACGGCATCCGCTTTGCCGGCCTCGCCCTGTTCTACCTGAATCCTTTTGCCTTTAATCTCTACGTGAAGCACCTCGCGGTCAATCCGTAGCTCGTACGTTTCGTTGATGCCCTGCGCTCGCTCCGGCCGAAAAAAAGTCTTCAGCGTCAGGGCATAGGAACCGACATTAAGTAAGGCGGCCTCGCCCGCTGACGGCGGCACAAATTGGCTGCCCCACTTACCCAGTTCAAGCAGCGACTTTTCCAGACCCTGCCCCAACGGACTCAGCTCATAAACGGTGGAGCCGGCCGGCGGCGGGAGGACTCGGCGGCAGAGCAAGCCTTCCCGCTCCAGGCTCTTAAGCCGTTCCGCCAGCAAATTGGTGCTGATACCCGGCAGCCCGGCCAGGAGATCTTTAAACCGGCGGGGGCCGGCGATCAACTCCCGGATGATGAGCAGGGTCCAGCGCTCTCCCACAATGTCTAAGGCATAAGCCAGTCCACAATACTGATTGTAACTTCGATGACTCATACCTCACAGTATACAAAAAATTTCTAAAAATTCAAATTCAACAGCCAATACCTTAAATTATGAAATAAGCACTTGACTTTTTGAAGTAGAAGGCGTATAGTATCAGAACATTTGTACTGTTTCCAAGGAAGTGGTAATTAGCAGAAGAATTAAGGAGAACAGCTTATGAATATTGTCCTTTGGGTTCTTCAGGTATTACTGGCGGTTTTATATCTGTGGCACGGCTGGCTCTTGGTGGCCCCACCCGCGGAGTTGATTGAGATCATGAACGCTTCCATGGCGCCCGAGTTCCGTATTTTTATCGGCGTGGCTGAATTGCTGGCGGCGGTCGGTTTGATCTTGCCGGGTGTCACGCGCATCCTGCCCTGGCTCACGCCGTTGGCCGCGGCCGGTCTCATGATCGTCATGGCCAGTGCCACCGTTCTTCACGTGGTCCGAGACGAAATGAGCAGCGCGGTGACCACGGCGATCATCTTTGGCCTGGTGACGTTTGTCGCCTACATGCGGTGGAAAGTACTCCCCATCTCCCCGCGAGAAGTCGTCAGGGAAAGGGAAGCGCTATGACCGTCAGCCAGACGTAAAGAAATGCTAATTAAAGCCAATACTCTTCCTCTGAGAAATCGGATGGCCTAGCCATCGCCAGAGCGAGAGAGCAACAAACTAAGTTAAAGTTTCAGATAACGAAAGGAAAGAAAAAATGGCAACTGTAAATCCTTATTTAAACTTTGGGGGTAATTGCGAAGAAGCCTTCAATTTTTACCGAAGTGTCTTTGATCAAGATTTCCTGACCCTCATGCGCTTTAAAGAGGTGCCGCCCGAGTACCAAATGGGCGGGAGCCACGCCGAAAAAATTATGCACGTGGCTTTACCCCTTGGACGGGGCACCCTCTTGATGGGCAGCGACAGACCCGCCAGTATGGGGCCGACCACGACGGGCGATAACTACGCCATTGCGATCAGCACGGACAGCAAAGAAGAAGCCACTCGCTTGTTTAATGGTCTTTCGGCGGGCGGTGAGGTGACGATGCCGCTGGAGGAGGCGTTTTGGGGGAGCTACTTTGGGATGTTAACCGACAAGTTTGGCATTCAGTGGATGGTCGGTTACGACTATAAGAGCTAAGGAGAACTCTAATGCAAAAAATTACGCCATTTTTGTGGTTTGATAATCAAGCTGAAGAAGCGGTCAATTTTTATACTTCAATCTTCAAAAATTCCCAGGTTGGAAAAATTGCCCGGTATGGCGAATCAGGACCCGGCCCGCAGGGGTCGGTCATGACCATCGCTTTCCAACTCAATGGCCAAGACTTCCTGGCCTTAAACGGCGGTCCCCACTTCAAGTTCACCGAAGCGGTCTCGTTCGTGGTCAATTGCGAAACGCAAGCCGAAATTGATGAGTTTTGGGAGAAGCTCTCCGAAGGCGGCGAAATCCAACAGTGTGGCTGGCTCAAAGACAGATACGGTTTATCCTGGCAAATCGTCCCCACGGTTATAGACGAACTGTTGACCGATTCTGATCCGGCCAGGAGAGAGCGGGTGGCGCAAGCCATCCTGCAGATGACGAAGCTTGACCTCCCCATCTTGCTGCAAGTCTACGAGCAAGCCTAATTGAAAAAGTGCAGTAGGGGCGTAGGGCGTCGTCAGAAATACGTCCTACGCCCTATCCTGCGGATTCTAAAAGAGCCAAAAATAAGGATAAACGAATCTTGACCACGGCATTCCTTTATCTTAGCCAGACCGAGTCGCCACAGTGGACGAGCCCGCCCTGAACGACACCGGCATAGATCCCGGCCACCGCCGGAAAGACCACCCCAGGAGCCACGGTCACACTGGCGACCGCGTTGTGCCGGGTTACCGTGCGCAGAATGTCCGGGTCGTGGGGGAGGTCGCCTTGAGGCAAGGTTGTGACCACGCAGCGGGGACAAGGGTCGATCGCCTCTAGCTGGACCTCGCGGCCCACGGCCAGGTGATACCCCAGCCAGCCATTTTCGATAAAGCCCTGTTCGCCCGCCGGCGGACTGATTAGCAGATTTGGCCGAAAGCGCTGTACCTCAAAACGACCGGCTGGATACAATTTTTGAAAGCGGTTAAGGGTAGCTGTGGTCAGCAGATGAAGTGGGGCATAGTCAAAAAAGGTGCCGGCCGGCGCAGCGACCGCCAGCGCTTCCGTCCTGATAATTTTCTCCGCGGCCGGCTCAAGGATCGGGGTTCGATCCGCCTCTCGGGTAGCGGCCGGCGGCGCTTCCCTGACCAAAGCGACCTCACGGCCAACCACCTCGGAGAGAAGACGATCCACCTCTGGTTCAGCGCTGCTAATGACGGTGCCGTCCGGGAGGGTAATTAAAACGGGCGGCAGAGGCTGGCCGAGTTGGGGAGGCTCGCTAAAGGCGGCCCGGCATTCGAACAGCTTGCCCCACTTCCGGGGATATTTGGCGCTGGCGATATGCCCCGTAGTTCGATCCAAGAGCGCATAAGCGCGGTCGCCCAGCAGCCCGCGGTGATGAATAGAGGCCCAAGCAACGGCCTCCCCTGGCATCGACTTAACCGGGTACCGCCACAAGGCCACGACTGAGCCAACTAGAGTCGCAGTCATAGTCTTAAAACGCTAAGCCGAGCGCCTCGGCCAAAAACCGCATCAACGGCGCGGCCTGGCGGCAATAATCCGCGTAGTGGTCGATGAAGTCCGGCTGGTAAGTTTGAGCTTCGCTCAAGGGAGCAACAGCGACAAAGTCTTTGCGCTTAATATCCTCGATCAGCGGGTGCGTCGCCTCATAGCCTTTGGGCGGACGCTGGAGTGAGTCGCCGGCCAAGCGATAGGTGGCTTGAAAGGCGGGGGCGTTGACGGCGGCTAACCACTGCTCCGGTCGCTCCACCAGGGCATCGCGGATTTTGCCGAGGGTCTGGTTTTCCGGATGCCAAATCCCCACGCCCACAAATACCTCGTCAGGCTGCAAATGGAGATAAAAACCCGGGGCGTGGGCATCCTTGCCCCTCTCGTGCCGAAATTGAATCCCGGCAAAGGTTTTGTAAGGAGATTTATCCCGGGAGAAGCGAACATCCCGGTGAATGCGGAAAAGCGAGCCGCCGGACTTGCGGGCATCGGCCACATAATGAGGGCTGATTTCGGCCAGGCGCAGGCCAAAGTCGGTGATAAAGTTCAGCAGCGGGTCACGCACGGTTTGCTCATAGCGGAGCTTGTTGGCTTCAAACCACTCTCGGTTGTTGTTGACTTCTAACTCGCGGAAAAATTGAAAGAGTTCGGGTGTAATATAAGTCGTCATTTTTCCCCTCAGACAGACTCTTGCAACTTAATTCGATCGGCCTTTTTTAGACTGGCTACGACCAACTCGTAGGAGTGGTCGATCAGCCCCAGCAGTTCCGTCTCCAGAATGGACCCATCCAGGCTGATGGTGTTCCAATGGGCTTTGTTCATATAATAGCCCGGCTGCACCGCCGGATAACGGTGGCGTAGACTGACTGCCAGGTCAGGATCGCATTTAAGCGTAAGCCGCAGGGGCTGCTCTTCCCAGGCAATCAAGGCATACATTTTGCCCACTACCTTGAAGACCAGCGCCTGCGGGCCAAAGGGCTGCTCTTCGGTAGTGGCTTTCTTTTGGAGAAGATAGGCCCGCAAGGCCTCAAGATTCATCTTGTCACCCTCCCTTAGCCCCGGCTACCCCTGGTTGAAGGCAGCCGGCGACAGTTTTATTTGACAAAAACAGTTTGTTGATAGAGACACCAACCGCAGGGTAACGTTATTTTAGACCAGGCGTTCTAGGACGTCAATTTCTTCATGTTTCCAAGTCTTGACAAAAACGCTCATCTCACGTATCATAGCGCATACCACCTGTATACAAGCTCAATACTAAAACACCTCTACGCTGAGCGTGACCCATATGGCCGATAGCATGGATAAATTGGAAAAGTACCTGCTTGAGCAGCAAGACGGCACTTCGCCAGACAACTCCCGTTTGCTACGCGAAGTTGCTTACGAACGCCTGCAAGATGCCATCTTACACGCCGGTTTGGCCTCCGGCGATCCCCTCTCCGAAACCCGAATTTCGAAAGCTCTGGGCATTAGCCGCACCCCGGTACGCGAAGCTCTGCAGCAGTTGGCCCAAGATGGGCTGCTGCAAATTATTCCGGGCCGGGCCATTACCGTCGCCGCCCCCTCCATGAATGAAGTTTTTGATGCCCTGCACGTCCGGGAACTGCTAGAGACAGAAGTAGTCCGCATGGCCGCTGAATCGATGCCCGATCACGAACGCGAAATTCTACAACAACTGACCGAAAAAATGGAGGAAGCAGCCAAAGCCGGCCAGCGCCGCGAGTGGTCCAATTTTGATATTCAATGGCACGAGATTCTGTGCAATTCATGCCCTAATCACTTACTGGGGCAATTAACCATTCAAGCCCGCAATCGCCTCTACAATAGAGGCGCCGACGAGCACGTGACCGACCAGTTTTTGCTGCATGGCACCCTCGAACACAAAGAAATCGTTGAAGCCATTATGAACCGGGACGGGGAACGAGCCCGGCAACTCATGCTCGATCACCTGAGAAACGTTAGAGAAAACATGTTCAAACGTTTAGGCCGGTATTAACCCTTGGATCTTAAAGCTATGTATCCACTAAACCAAAAAATGATTGAATCAGAATTGGCCGATATCGTCGGGCGAGAGTTTGTCGTCACCGATCAGGCTGATCTGCTCATCTACGGGGTTGATTATTTCTGGCTGCCCCGCATGCTCGTCGATCGCGGCCAAACGCCGCCCCTGCCGGACTTCGTGGTTCTGCCGGGCACGGTCGAGGAGGTCTCGGCCATTGTCAAGCTGGCGAACCGGCACCGGATCCCGGTTATTCCCTGGGGCGGCGGCTCCGGTTCGCAGGGCGGGGTTATGCCGGTCTATGGCGGAATTACCCTGGATTTAAAGCGCCTCAATCGAGTCCTGGTCATCGACGAGCTCTCGTACACCGTGACGGCCCAGGCCGGCATCAACGGGTACGAGCTCGAAAGCCTGCTCAATGCGCACGGCTTCACCATGCCTCACTACCCGGCCTCGGTCCACTCAGCCACGTTGGGCGGCTATCTGGCCCCGCGCGGCTCCGGCACCATCTCAACCAAATACGGCAAGGCCGAGGACATTGTCCTGGCGGTGCAGGTGGTGCTGCCCAACGGCGATATTATCCGCACCCTGCCGGTGCCCAGCCACGCCGCCGGGCCGGGCATGCTGCAACTCTTTGTCGGGGCCGAGGGCAGCTACGGTATCATCACCGAAGCGACCATGCGTCTGGAACGCTTGCCCGAGGTGCGGCGCTTCCGCTCCTTCCTCTTCCCCGATCTCCACAACGGCATCGAAGCCGGACGCCAGATTATGCTTAAACGCCTTCAGCCGCTGGTCATTCGCCTGTACGATGAACCGTCGACCATCAAAACCGTCCGGCACGTACTCGGTCTTGAGGTCGACCGGGGCGCCTACATGGTCATCGGCTTTGACGGCCTTGCCGACATCGTGGAGGCGCAGGAAAAGCATGCCTTCGCGATTTGCCGGGAGTACGGGGCCGAAGACCACGGCGAGGAGGCAGGCCGAACCTGGTGGGAGCACCGCTACGATTTCTACTTCCCGCCCAAAACGCTCGACCTGCCCTGGATGTTCGGCACCCTGGATACCTTGACCACCTTTGATAAAATCGAGCCGCTCTATCAGGCCAAAAAGAAGCGGCTGGAAGAAAAGTACCGGGCCTGGGACATTTTCTACTATGCTCACCTGTCGCACTGGTTTCCCTGGGGCACTATGATCTACGACCGCTTCATTGTTGAAAAGCCGCCTGAAGATCCCGATGAAGCTTTGGCGCTCCATAACGAGATCTGGGACACAGCCGTGGGCGTCAACCTGGAATACGGGGCCGTCCTCAACGAGCATCACGGGGTGGGGCTGAAAATGGCCCGGCATATGCGCGACCAGTACGGCCCGGCTTTCCAGGTTTTGGAAGGGATCAAACACGCCCTCGATCCCCACAACATTATGAATCCGGGCAAGATGGGCTTTAGTCCGGCCGAGTAGGGCCAAACGTCGAGTTTTGAGAAAGTGAGACCTATGTCTCGTTTAGAAGTTTTCAAGAAAGAGTTGTACGAACTGCGCTTCTCGCCGATGTGCAAACCAGCCGGCGAAGTGGCCAACCTGACCATGTTGGAGAGCCACACCGTCCGGGCGCGGACGATGATGCTGTGGCGGATTGCCTCCGGCCTGGCCACCTGGGGCCGGCGAGAGGTCGAGCTGCTGTACCAAGCGACCCTGGACAGCATCAGCGAAGCCTTTGATGTCTTTCATTACCCGGTGAGCCAAATTATGCTGGCCGCCCGAGCCGATGTTTGGGAGGCCGGCCTGGCCCCCGAGAGCGTTAAACAGGCCATAGCGGCCGGCAGTTCTTTCGCTACCGAGCCGCCTGCCGGGGAAACGATCCTGCTGGCCGGCGAAATTGCCCAACTCCAGGACGAAACCCTGCTCGCTCCGCTTCAGGCCGCCGGACCAAAGCTGGCGACCTGGGTCAGGCCCACCGGGGCTTTGGCCTATGCCTTGGGGGCGTGGCCAGTGGCCGAAATGCAGGCCAAAGCCGTGGTCGCCGGCCTCGCCTCGAGCGGGGCGAAAACGATCATCGCCGACGGGCCGGAAACGGCCTGGGCCTTGACCAAGATTTATCCGGCGTTGGGCGTGCCTCTGCCCGAGGGGGTGACGGTCAAATTATGGAGTGTAGTTCTGGCTGAAGACTACAGTGGCCCGCCCCAGGCCCGGGGCAAGGTCTTTGTGCACGATAGCCGACCGGCCTGTTTGATCGCCGAGGCGCTGGCCAATCACCTGGCGATCCTGCCCGGCTATGTAGATCGAGAGGTCGATTTTGGCCAAGGTCCGGTCTACGAGGCCCCGCGTCGCCTGCTCGACGCGTGGGGGGCGGAGCGGGTCTTTGGCACATGGACCCGATCCTTGGCCAAAACGAGCGGCGCCGACGACGGCCTGTGGCTCACATACCCCTACCTGGCCGCCGGCCTGGCCCGGCAGCGGCTTGACTTTGCCGAGCGATTGGGCGCCGACCTCATTGTAACCGACTCGCCGCTGGCAGCCTCTTTCTTGAAGGCGCACGCGCTTGAGCGGGCGATCGAGGTTAAGCTGCTGGCCGAGTTAGTGGTTTAAGAAATTATCGAAGTATCTCGGGGATAAGGTGGACTGAGCTGGTCGAAGGCCGTTGGTTTCGACAGGCTCAACCAACGCTACCCCAGAAGTTACCTATCAAAGACGATTAAAATTGTTTAAGCAAGGAGGCTGAAATCAATGTTTCTTTCAATGCACAACTGGATGCGGGCTGAACCGATTGAGGTCACGATCCGCCGCTTGGCCCAATGCGGTTACCAAAGTATCGAGATCGAAGGTGAACCATCCAAGTACAACACCAAAGAGGTTCGTGGTCTGCTCAAAGAGCATGGGCTGTTTTGCTTCGGCTCCGTCAGTTTGATGTTTGAAGGCCGCGATCTGATTCACGCCGATGAAGCGGTCCGGGCCAGCACTGTGCAGTATCTCAAAGATTGTATCACCATGGTCAAAGAGCTGGAAGGCCGGGAAATGACCATTGTCCCCTCTCAGGTGGGCAAGGTGGTGCCCATGGCCAGCGAGGAAGAGGAGTGGGCCTGGTGCGTAGAGGGCCTTAAAGAAGTGTACGCCCACTCCGAAGCCGCCGGCGTGGTGCTGGGGCTGGAGCCGCTCAACCGTTTTGAAACCAACTTCCTCAACCGCCATGACCAGGCTCTCCTACTGGCCGAAGCCGTCGGCCCCAACTGCGGCGTCTGCCTCGATGCCTTCCATATTAATATCGAGGAGGCTAACCTGTACCAGGCCATCCTCAACACTGGTCAGAAGCTGGTCGCCTTCCACGTCGCCGACAACAATCGCATGGCCTGCGGTCAAGGGGATTACGACTGGGTTCGGCTGGTGACCACGTTGGCCGCCGCCGGCTACAACGACGCCTTAACCGTTGAATTTGTCGCCCCGCTGGATCGGACCCCGGCCAACCCCTACAAAAACGCCGTTGCCGCCGCCGAGGCTGAACTCACGCCGGAACAGTTGAAGTTCATCCAGGATCACGGCAGTGGCGTCCTCTCCGACGAATTCTATACCTGGCTGGTCCAAGTTTCCGCCGATACCCTGCGCGATGCGATTAAGAAAGTAGGCGTGGCCTCGTATTAGACACGATCAGACCTATGAGGTTTGGCCAAACCTCATAGGTCTCAGGTCTGCCTGAGTTCATCTTCAAAGAGGAAGACTGTGGCAAAAACTGTGGCCCTGGTGGGCACGCTGGATACCAAAGGACCGGAGATCGCCTATTTGCGCGACCGCTGCCAGGCGTTGGGGCTGGAGACCCTGGTGGTCGACTCCGGCATATTGGGCGAGCCGTTAGGGATCGAACCGGACTTTAGTCGCGAGGTGGTGGCCGCGGCCGCCGGCAGCACTATCGAAGCGCTGCGCCATGCCGGCAGCCGGGGGGCCGCCGTCCACGAGATGATGAAAGGCGTGCGCCAGGTTCTGCTCGATCTGTATGGCCAGGGCAGGCTCAACGGGGTGGCCTGTTTGGGGGGGGCCGAGGGGGCGGTCATGGGCGCTCACGCGATGCAAGCCCTGCCCATCGGCTTGCCTAAGCTGCTGGCCACGCCGATCGCTTCCGGCAAGCGCCACTTTGGGCCACTGACCGGCCTGAAAGATGTGATGGTTATCCATTCCGTGGTGGATATTTTGGGCCTGAACCCGATCAGTTACGCTATTTTCGACAATATGGCCGCCGCCCTAAAAGGGATGGCCGACCACGGCCACGTCATCGACCTGGACGCCGGAGAGCGGTATGTGGCCATCACCATGTTGGGCAACACCACCAAGGCGGTGATGGCGGCCAAGGAGCGGCTGGCTGAGGAGGGCCTCGAGGCAATCATTTTCCATGCTAACGGCGTCGGCGGGCCGGCGATGGAAGAGTTAGCCGAACAAGGCCTCTTCAGCGGCGTGATCGATTTTACGACCGACGAGCTGACCGACGAACTGGTCGGCGGCTTTCACAACGGCGGGCCAAACCGGCTGCGGGTGATCGGCCGGCTAGGCTTGCCCCAGGTGGTGGTGCCCGGCTGTATCGACTTTTCAGTGCATGGGCCGCCGGAGGCGGTGCCGGACAAGCTGCGCGGCCGGCCAATGTACACCCACAACCCGGTCTTTACTCTGGTCCGCACCTTAAAGCCGGAGATGGTCGAGTTAGGCCGCCGCTTTGCCGAGCGGCTCAACGAGAGTACCGGCCCGCTAAAAATCGCTTACCCAACCCGAGGGTTGTCCATTCCCAGCTACCCACCTGACGGTGTCTTTTGGGACGCGGAGGCTGATGCCGCTTTTATGGCCGAATTGAAAGCCAAGCTGCGGCCGGACATTCCTATTTTGGAATTTGAACGGCACGTCAATGCCCCCGAGTTTGGGATTGAAGTGGCGGAACTATTCTTGCAACTGATAAATGGAGATAAACCATGACTGACAACGGCCAATTCAGGTCTTATAACATCGTTGATTTAACCTTTGTGGACATTCAGGAATATTTAAAAACCAAAGATATCATTATGGTGCCCATCGCCAGTACTGAGCAACATGGCCCGCACCTGCCCCTAAAAACCGATACGGTCACGGCGGAAGAGGTCTCGCGCCGGGTGGCCGAGCAGATTCAAGTCTTTTATACGCCTTGCATCTGGACCGGCTACTCCCCGCAGCACATGCACAAGCCGGGGATGGGCCGAGGCACGATTACGGTGCGGGCCGAAACCTTGCTAAACCTGATGTACGACGTGGCCCGCAGCCTGATTCACCACGGTTTTAATCGGATTATCTTTATCAATGGCCACGGCTCCAACGTCAAGGTCGTGGACCCGGTTCTGCGTAAACTCCGCTACGATACCGGCGCCTTGATCGGGTTTGTGAAGCCCTATATGGAAAACTATGTCGGGTTGATGAAAGGCTTGATGGAGAATCCGCCTGAAGAGACTCCCGGCTGGCACGCCAGCGAGCTGGAAACCTCGCAGATGCTGGCCCGGGATGTGGTGGATGGCACCAACTACGTCCGCATGGACCGGGCCGAAAAAACGCTGGCCCACATCCCTGAATTTTTGCCCAAGAGCTTTGAGAAAAAAGATGGGATGCCCGATATTGAGTTTGACGGCTACAAGTATTTCACCTTCCCCATGGATCACCACGAGTTCATCGAGACCGGCGTGATCGGTAACCCGCTGCGGGCCACGGCGGAAAAAGGCGAAGAGGCATTCCGGCGCTACGCGGAGCACGTGGCCCGAGGGATTCTGGAGTTGATGAAGGTGCCGGTAGAAATCCATACCCGGGCCTTCGACGATCGGGTTTAGGTCGATCTCCGAAGCGCTCTGGCTGATTGAGCGAGCGGTTTTAAACGCAAAGGCACGAAGGGGCAAAGGCGCAAGGAAACTATTTTCTTACCTAGAAAGATTCGATCACCATTGTCACGGAAAGCTTTGTTGGAACGCGGTCAAGCGGCGAGAAACGGCATGCAGTTTTCGTTCGGCCTCTTGATAGATTTCGAACAACTCGCGGTAGAGATGATGATGGCGGGGATCGGGTTCTAACCGGTGGGCGATTTGGATCAGATTTTGAAGCGACTCCGGCTTTGAGTCGATCAAGCCGGCGGCGACACCGGTGATGAGAGCGGCGCCATAGGCGGCATCTTGTTCTTGAGGCAATAACAGTTCGTGGCCCAAGACATCGCACACGATTTGCGACCACAACTTGCTTTTTGCGCCACCGCCGATCAGCCGGTACTCTTGATAATGCAAGCCCAGAGTCGCCAGCCCGTCGATGGCGTCTCTCAGAGCAAAAGCGACCCCTTCCAGAGCCGCCCGGGTGAAGTGGGCCCGAGTGTGGCGCATCGTGGCGCCGATAAAGTTGGCCCGCAGGTTATCGTCCCAGTAGGGCGCCCACTCGCCGAGCAGATGGGGTTGGAACAGCAGCCCCTCGCTGCCGGGCGGAATTTGGGCCGCGGCCTCATCCATGGCGGCGAAAGAGAGCTGTGGCCACAAGTTGTCTCGCAGCCAGCGCGGGGTGGTGGCCGCCGATTTGGTGCCGCTGCCGGGGTACCACAAGCCCTCCAGCACGTGCCGGTAGTTGAGCAGGCGCGGCTGGGCAATCGGGGCCTGGGCCACCACCGCCAGGCGGCCGACACTGGCCAATTTGACCATCCCCTGGCCGGGTTGGAGCAAGCCGGAGCCAAAGACTTCGGCGACGGTGTCGGTGGTGCCGGCTATCACCGGCGTCCCGGCAGCAAGACCGGTCTCTTCCGCCGCCATCCGGCTCACAGTGGAGACTGTTTCCAGTGGCCCGACGGCCGGGGGCAGCATCGCCGGTGACAGGCCCAGATCGGCGCAAAAGTTTTCGATCCAGGCGGCGGTCAGGGGATTGAACAGCAAAGTCCCGGCCGCATCAATCGTGTCGGTCACGGGGGCCGGAGCCAGCCGGTGGCGGACATAGTCTTTTTGGAAGAGCAGGCGTTTGGTCGCCTGCCAGGTTTCCGGCTCGTTTTGTTTAAGCCAGAGCAGTTGGGGCCAGCTCCAAAGGGGAGAGACTCCGTTCAGGGTCTGGGCGAAAACAGCCTCGCCCCATTTATCGAGAATTTGCCGGCACTGGGCCTGGCTGCGCTGGTCAAAGGTCAGGATGCAGGGTCGCAGCGGGCGGTCATGGTCATCCAGCAGGACGGTGTTGTGCGTGACCCCCACCAGCCCTACCCGGGCGATTTCAGCGGCGGCCAGGTTGGCTTGGGCCAGAGCCTGGCGGGTGGTGGTTACAAAGGCCTGGTACCAGTCAGCCGGGTTTTGCTCCACCCAACCGGGCTGGGGGTAGTAGGTTGGGTACTCGGCACTGGCGCTCGACACCACCCGTCCCGCCTGGTTCAAAATGACGGTTTTGCAGCCGCCGGAGCCAAGGTCGCTAGCAAGAACATAATTCGGCATTGGATTTCTCCCGTATAGATTTAAGGGTCAGGACCATCGAGCTGAATTTTATCTCTAAGCGGCTAAAAGGGCGACTTGAGTCAAAGCATTAAATTTGCTTAAATCGCCATTTAGGGTAATAACCGATAAGGTGGGTTTATCAATTTGGCGGAACAGGGTCGTACCAAGCCCTAAAAGGAGGAGAGACGGCAAAACAACTAAACGAGTAGCCCCTACTTAAAAGTTTATCAAGACAATTTGGATTCAACGATGACAAAGCAATTTCAAGGAGGAAAACTGATGAACAGACGTTTGTTGTGGCTAATGACCAGCTTAGTCGTGTTTGCATTGGTAATGAGTGGGTGCGGCGGCGCATCCGCGCCTGAACAACCAGCCCCGGCTCCCCAAGAAGCAGCCCCCGCCGCGGAAGAACCGGCCCAAGAAGAAGCGCCCGCCGCCGAAGAACCCGCTCAAGAAGAGGCGCCCGCCGCGGAAGAACAAGCCCAGGAAGAAGCGCCGGCGGCGGAAGAACCCGCTCAAGAAGAAGCCGCAGCGGATGCCTCCGGGGTCACCGAACTGACCATTCTGTGGGCTCAGTGGGACCCGGCCGATTATCTGCAAGAAATCGGCAATATGTACGAGGCCGAGACCGGCGTCAAAATTAACGTCATTCAGGAACCGTGGGGCTCGTTCCAAGACCTCTTCTTCACCGAAATGTCCGCCCAGGGCACGTCCTACGATATGGTGGTCGGGGACAGCCAATGGCTAGGCCAGGCTACCACCCAGGGGCACTATCTTGATATGACCGAATTCCTCAACAGCACCGGCATTGCCGAGACGGTGACGCCCGCGACCCTCCAATACTATGGCGAATATCCGCCCGGCTCCGGCACCTTCTGGGCCTACCCCACTGAAGGCGATGCCAACGGTTGGGCTTATCGCAAAGACCTCTTTGAAAACCCCGATGAAATGGCGGCCTTTGAAGCCGAATACGGCTATCCGCTGGCCCCACCCGAGACCTACGAGCAACTGCTGGATATTGCCAAGTTCTTTACCCGGCCCGAAGAAAACCTGTACGGTGCGGCCATCTACACTCAGGCCGATTATGACGGCTTGACCATGGGCTTCCAAAACGCCTTCTTCTCCTTTGGCGGTAACTGGGCCGATGAAAACTTCAACGTCATTGGGGTGGCTAACTCTCCCGAGGCCGTGGCCGCGGCTGAACTCTACAAAGAACTGTACGACTGCTGCCAGCCGCCGGGAATGTCCAACGCCTTCTTCGTAGAAACCAACGATGCCTTCATCGGCGGGCAAGCCGCCATGTCGATGAACTACTTCGCCTTCTTCCCGGCGCTGGTTAACCCGGAAGTCAACCCCTATGCCGCCGATACCGGCTTTTTCGTCAATCCTAAAGGCCCCAACGGCGAGCAATATGCCGCGCTGGGGGGCCAGGGCATGAGCATCATCAGCTATGTTAGCCCGGAACGCCAGCAAGCCGCCAGAGACTTCATCGAGTGGTTTGCCAAGCCCGAAATCCAGGCCGAATGGGCCGCGCTGGGGGGCTACACCTGCAACAGCGAAGTTCTCAGCTCCCAGGAGTTTCTCGATATCACCCCCTTTAACCCCGCCTTTGCCGAGACCATGACCTTTGTTAAAGACTTCTGGAACATCCCCGAATTTGGTGAACTGCTGCGCGTGGCGCAAACCGAGTTGGGGAACTACATCGTCGGTGGGCAAGGGACCGCCCAAGAAGCGATGGATCGAATGGCGGAGCAACAGCAGCAAATTTTGGAAGACGCCGGTTATGTGACGGAATAAGACTTACTAAACCTTGGAGAGGCTGGCAGAACACGCCAGTCTCTCCAAACTGTTACTGGGATTTCGATCGTCCGGGTGGGGAAGAAAACAAGGCAGAGCAAGCTCTGCTCTCCATGTTTAGGGAACCGGTTTCTCCCCTAGAATGAAAAAGGCAAACGCATGTCAACATCAGTCAAAACCCAAGGCGAGGCCGCGGCCGTCGCTAAACGCAAGTATCCGTCAAAACAACGGGGCTTGAGCGATCGGGCCATTATGCATCTGTTCATCTGGCCGACTCTTTTTCTCCTGATTATTATGAACCTGTTTCCCCTGGCCTACAGTCTGTATCTTAGTTTTACCGATTACTCGGCCATCGCCAAGGATGCCCCGGTCTGGATTGCCTTTGACAACTTTTCGCGCATCCTCAACGATGAAACCATGTGGAAGTACTTCACCATTACCGGTAAGTACGTCTTCTTTTCTGTTTCAATCCAGTTGGTCCTGGGCTTTGCCCTGGCGATGCTCATTCGCGAAAAATTCTTTGGCAGCGGGCTGATTACCACCCTGATTCTGGTCCCGATGATGCTGTCACCCGTGGTCGCGGGTCTGTTCTGGAAACTGTTGTACAACCCCACCTTTGGTTACCTCAACTATATGTTGGGCTTCAGCAACCCCAAGCTGGCCCCGGACTGGCTGGCGAGCCGCTACGCCAGCCAGACTGTGCCCGATTTGGCCTTGTGGGCCATCATTATCGTCGACATTTGGATGTGGACCCCGTTTGTCATGCTGCTGATCCTCTCCGGTCTAAAAGCCATTCCCGATTATTTATATGAAGCGGCCGCGATTGACCGGGCCAGTTCCTGGTTCCAGTTTAGACGGATTACCTTGCCTCAGGTGGCGCCGCTGGTGATGATTGCCTTACTTTTCCGGACGATCGAAGCCTTTAGCAAGTCGTTTGATCTGGTTATGGGTTTAACGGGCGGCGGTCCCGGCGACCAAACCGAGATTGTGGCCGTCAACCTGTACCGGCAGGCGTTTCAGGGCCAATGGCAAACCGGCCGGGCCAGCGCGCTGGCTTATATGCTGCTGATTATCATCATTGCCGTCAGCAATCTCTACATCAGAAATTTAAACAAGATGAAAGGAGCCTGAGCGATGTCCTTTGCTGAAACTGGACCCAGCAAACCGGTGACGGACAGCATCCGGGTCGATAAGGTCAGCCCTCAAGCCAAGGCTTTTAGGTCGGTGCGCATTATCCTGGTGTTGCTGCTGGCGGGGGTGGGTCTCATTCCCATTTTTATTATGGGCATTACCTCGCTCAAATCCCGGGCCGATATCGTCAGCGTGCCGCCCAAATTGGCCTTTGAGCCGACCTTGGAAGGCTTTGTTTTTTTACTGACCGAACGCTCTCAACTCTCGGGCCGGCGGCTGGAAGAAGCCAAAGCCAACGCCGAAAATCTCGGTCTGTTTGAGCAAGTGGCCCTCAAAAATGGTCAGGTCATCAACGGGCCCAGCGACTTTGTGAAGCGGTTAACCAACTCGTTTATCATCTCCGCCGGTTCAACCATTTTTTCGGTCACGCTCGGTGTCTTTGCGGCTTACGCTTTCAGCCGCTTCCAGGTGCCCGGCAAGGATGACCTGCTGTTCTTTATCCTGAGTACCCGGATGTTGCCGGCCGTAGTCGTCACCATCCCGCTGTTTTTGATGTACCGGCAGTTGGGCCTGTACGATACCCATCTGGGGATGATTCTGCTGTACACCGTCTTTAACCTGTCGCTGACCACCTGGCTGCTCAAAGGCTTTATTGACGAAATCCCGCTGGAGTACGAGGAAGCCGCCCTGGTCGATGGCTATTCCCGCTTTCAGGCCTTTTACAAGATCGTCTTGCCCCAGGCAGCCACCGGCATTGCGGCCACGACGGTCTTCGCCTTTATCTTTGCCTGGAACGAGTACGCTTTTGCCTTGATGCTCACCAGCCAGGCAGCCCGCACCGCTCCACCGGCCATCGCTACGATGCAAGGCCGGGGCGGGATCGAGTGGTCGGCTATTGCGGCCGGCTCGCTGGCCTTCTTGATCCCGGTCGTGATTATTACCTTTGCCCTGCGCCGGCACCTGCTCAGAGGCGTGACCTTTGGCGCGATCCGGCAATGATCGAGTTTGGACCTGACCATGGCGACGATTGAACTGAAACAAGTCGAAAAGAAGTTCGGCGATAGTTACGCCGTAAAACCGATGGACCTGACCATCAAGACCGGTCAGTTTGTCGTCCTGCTGGGGCCGTCGGGCTGCGGTAAGACCACGACCCTGCGCATGATCTCCGGCCTCGAGAGCGTCTCCGGCGGCCAAATTTTGCTCGACGGCAAACCGATCACCTGGCTGGCGCCCAGCGACCGCGATATGGCCTTTGTCTTCCAGTTTTTTGCCCTCTACCCGCATATGACCGTCCAGGAAAATATTGCCTTTCCGCTGCAAGCCCAAGGCGAGGACAAAGCCATCATTAGCCAACGGGTCAATGATGTCGTCAACATGCTCCAGATTAAACACCTGTTGCCTATGAAACCCGGCAAACTTAGCGGCGGTGACCGCCAGCGAGTGGCGCTGGCCCGGGCGTTGGTCCGCCGGCCGGCCGCCTTTCTAATGGACGAACCGCTAGGCGCGCTCGATGCCGATTTCCGGGAGCGGATGCGGGCCGAGATTAAGCGGCTGCATATCAACCAGAAAGCGACTACTGTCTACGTCACCCACGATCAGGTCGAAGCGATGGCCATGGGCGACCAAATCGTGGTCATGTCCGCGGCGGAAGTTCAGCAGGTGGGCAGCCCGGCTGAAGTTTATTATGATCCGGCCAATTTGTTTGTGGCCCGCTTCATCGGCAGCCCGGGTATGAATCTGGCTGCCGGTCATTATCGGGATGGCTCGCTTCAGCTTGGGCTAAACAATCGCTACCCGCCGCCAGATCGCTGGCGGGCAGCCCTGCAAAACGGCCCGAACCTTGAGTCCGACCAAGTTATCCTGGGCTTCCGGCCGGAGGCGGCCCAGATCCACGCCGATGGCCAACTCGCCGGTGAAGTTTATGCCTCTGAACTGTACGGCGCTTACACGATGCTCCATGTCAACCTGAATGAGAACACTATCATCCACATCCGCAGCGATCGTATGCAGCGATACCCCTTGGGGACGATCGTACATTTTGACCTTAACCCGGATATGGTCCGCTTCTTTAACCCGCAGACTGAATTGGCCATCCAACGAGGATAAGCCTTATGACCAACGTGACCTTGCAACACATCACGAAACGATTTCAAAGTGTGACCGCGCTCAAAGATGTTTCTTTTGACATCAACGATGGGGAGTTTTTTGTCCTGCTCGGCCCCACCGGGGCCGGCAAAACCACGACGCTGCGGATTATCGCCGGGCTGGAGAAGCAGGACAGCGGCCGCGTTTTGTTTGATGACGACGTTGTTGACGCTGTCTCGCCGGCCGATCGAGACATTGCCTTTGTCTTTCAGCAGTACTCCCTGTACCCGACTATGTCGGTCTACGATAACCTGGCCTTTCCGCTGCGCTCGCCGCTGCGCAAAACGCCAGAGGTGGAGATCAAGAAGCGGGTGGAGGAAGCGGCCGAAAAGCTGCGCATTAAGCATCTGCTAGAGCGGAAAACCGCGCATTTGTCCGGCGGCGAGATGCAGCGCGTCTCTATTGGCCGGGCCATCGTCCGCGAGCCGCGCGTCTTTTTAATGGACGAGCCGCTCTCTAACCTCGATGCCAAACTGCGCGAGTCGCTGCGGGTTGAGTTGCAACACTTGCAGCGCACCCAGGGTAGCACCACCCTGTTTGTGACCCACGATCAAGTCGAAGCCCTGACCATGGCCGACCGGATTGCGGTCCTCAACCAGGGCCAGGTGGTCCAAATCGGCACCGCCGACGATATTTACGACCGGCC